>NZ_PDGZ01000009.1:0-298617 GCF_014335105.1 Corynebacterium sp. LK28
ATGATTAGCCAGACACGCTCTACAAGACACGCTGTGAGTCTGTAACTCCCGGCGCCGTGTCGCGCTGACTCGAATTAATGTACACACACCCCACAACAAACACAAACTTACTGGTCAAGCATGCTTTTTAGGGTGTCTAATGCACGCCACTTTCTCGCATTCCCCTGCGTCGGTGTTTCTTCTAACCCGGCTTCCACGCCTAAGGGTCTGCCTTAAGCTTCCGTAGCCAAGCCCAGGTTTTCGCTCACCGACTCATTGGTCGTATCGAAGCGCTGAATGCCTCTGCTCAACACACCAAACGCAAGGGCCAGCACTAGTGCTAGCCCAGCGGCTATTCCTAGCACGAACCTCAGCACATTCCCGTCGGCCTCGATTACCTCCTGAACGGTGACGATAGCTGCAGCCAGTGCAGCTGAAAGCACCATGATGGACAGGATGATGACCACCCATTTCAGCCATCCGGTGAACCGGTTACTCACCCAGAAGCCGACTATCCCAACCAGGCCGAAAGTTGCGGCCACTGACGCTGCGACCAGCAGGGTTATCACCAAGCTTTTCGCATCTGCACGCACCTCTAGGTTTCCTACGCTCGGGAAGATGGCATGCAGCAGCAGGAACTCTGCGATCCCTAACAGCATCAAAAGCGCAATGCTTGGCAGCCACAGCGCCACCCGCCCCATAGCTTTCGCATACCACTGGCGGCGATCACCCGAGAACACCAGCCAATTGCCCAGACTCATGTTGAGCGCTTCACCGAAGTAGAACGCTGCCATCAGCAGGAACATTGATGCCGGGTAGAGCCACATCGCACCACTGGTCGTCACCCCTGTGACAAACCAGCCAATTGTTCCGATGCTCACTGCGGCGAGCCCAATAAGGAATACCCGTGCCATGTACCTGTCGATCCGCCACGCGGTGAGGTAATCCAGCGCCGAGGGGTTGGCGCCCTTTTGTTCTTGTTGACGCCACCTCGTCTCCGTATTCAACACCCCAGCGAACAAGCCGAAAGCGCCATCGGTGGTTTCCCCAGCGGGATCGGCCCCTTCCTCTACCGCTGCAGCCTTGTCTTCCTTGGTGGATTTGATGACCTCATTGTTATCTTCCACCCGAGCGAGTGCACCAATAATGCTGGCCACGTGCACGACGAAAACTACTGCCAAGACAAGCCAGAATGCCGGGATGTGCCAATTGAATGTTTGCGCGAGGATGTAGCCCAATAGCATGGATCCGCAGACGACTGTCGATGCAATAGGCATGACTATCAGGAAGTTTCGGCGGATATCCGCCACGCTCATCCCCAGAGCACGAAGCTGCGCCTTGTCCCACACTGCGGTGATCGGCTGCAGCCCCAGCGAAAGACCAAATAGTAGGTATGCCCCTAGCTTGAACCCGTGGATTTCTTCCCCACCCATTGCAAAGAAGAGGACGAGAAGAATGAACACGATGCTTATTCCAGAGTTCCAGGCTTTAGACTGCAGCTGGCGCATAGCCAGCTTCCAGTGGGTCCCCCACGGCATGGGCGGGTAGACATTCGTCACGTCAGAACTCCCTTCCGGTCAGCGCCAGTACCGCCTGCTCCAGATCTGCCCTGGTCACGCGTACGCCACTGCCCTCAATACGGGCAGCGAGATCTTGGACGCTGCCGACACCCAACCTGTGAGTGTCTAGCACTAAGCGACGTAGGCCGGAAGAGGTGGCGTCGTTAAGAACAGAACCAGCGGCCCCAACCTCGCCGAGCGTGGCGTCGACGGCCGCGGCGGAACCGGAGAGGATCGCAATGCGCTCGGTGATGGAGTCGAGGGTGCCGACTCCCGTGATGCGGCCTTTATCGAGGAGGACGACCGAATCGAGGATGCGGGCAGCGTCGTCGACGTGATGGGTCGAGAGGATGAAGGTGCGTGGGTTGCGCTCGACATCCTGCAGCAAGAGCTTGTAGAACAGCTCGCGATTCTGCACGTCGAGCCCCAGGTAGGGCTCGTCAAGGAGGGTGACGGGGCACTGCGCGGCCAGGCCAATAACAATCGAGACCAGGGACTTTTGTCCGCGCGAGAGCTTGGAAAGAGGCTTGCGCGTATCGATCTCAAAGACCTCGCAGAGGTGGTCCGCGTAGCGGTGATCCCAGGTCCCCCAACGGGCGGCAGCCACATTGAGCAGCTGCTTGACCTTGATATCCGCAGGCCAGGGAACATCGGGACCAGAGAGGATCAGGCCGTTAAGGACTGCGGTGTTGTCGAAGACAGGCTGACCGCCGATGAGGACCTCACCCTTGGCGCGCAGCTGGCCCGCGATGGTGCGCAGCAGGGTGGTCTTGCCCGCGCCGTTGCGTCCGATAAGACCATAAACGCGGCCACCTGGGAGGTGAGCAGTCGCGCCGTCGAGGGCATGGGTAGAGCCGAGCTTGCGGCGGACGTCGCGTAGCTCGATGCTGGGGGCGACGCCAGAGGCAGCGCCGGGAGATGTTGTGGCGTTCATTCGTACAGTCCTCTACTTTCTGCGACTTTATCCATGAGGTTTTTCAGCTGCGTGCGGTTCATGCCCAGCTTGGCGGCCTCGTCGACGAGGGGGACCAAATAACTGGCTGCGAAGGCTTCTTTACGCAGGGTCAGAATGAGCTCCCGCGCGCCTTGTTCGACGAACATTCCCACGCCGCGCCGCTTGGCCAATACCCCCTGATCGACCAGCAACGCCAACCCCTTCCTGGCGGTGGCGGGGTTGATGCTGTGGAATTCTGCGAGTTCGTTTGTCGAGGGGGCACGTTCGCCTTCAGGAAGCGACCCGTCCACGATCGCGTCCGCTATCAGGTCCGCGACCTGCTGGAAAAGCGGTGTTGCCGATTCGTCCACGCGGTGCCTCCTTCAAAGCACTACTTAACAAGCTCCCAGCGCGCTCTGCGTTTCGGCGCTTTTAGTTAGCTGGTTGGTTACTTGTGTAACTAACCATACAACAGAGTTTTCAGGCATGCTAGAGGGACAAGAACTAACAACGAGCGAAATGAAATGAGCAATGAACAATGTTGGAAAGAACACAGGTCTATGTCGACACGTCTTACCTGCTAGCCAGCTTTTATAACTCCTGGGATACCGGCGCCCGCGCACAGTTAGAAATCGACCTACCGGAGGTCGTGGCCGTCCTCGGCCAGATGATTCAAGTCCAACTAAAGCAACCCGTCCACCGGCAATTTTGGTACGACGGAATCCCCGATTCCGGCCCCCACCGCTACCAGCGTTCCCTACGCAGCGAACCGGGTGTGCAGCTGCGCGCCGGCCAGCTGATCGAGTGGGGCGAGCGGCGCACCCAAAAAGCAGTGGATACTCGACTGGTCGCGGACATCGTTATCGCCGCGATGAACCGCCAGGTATCGGACATCGTGCTGGTTTCTGGCGACGCCGACATGCTGCCCGGCGTAGAAGAGGCCGTCGCGGCAGGCATCCGTGTGCACCTCTACGGATTCGGCTGGGATTCCATGTCTTCCGCCCTGCGCTTCGCCTGCGACACGACCACAATCCTGGATCCGCGCGAGGACTTCCGCGACACCATGCGCCTGCAGATCCTGGAAGGTCCACTGCCGGCTGGCGAGCAGCCCGAACAGCCTGAGGACAAGCCACTGGGAGACGCGGAAGAGCCCGCGGATCCCAGCCCGTGCGTGGTCACAGCGTCGGACGTGCCCGGTGGTGTATCCGGCGATGCTGCCGACACCGACACTGCTGCCGGCACTTCCGGCACTATCGACGCCACCGGTTCAGCCACTGACGAAACAGCTCCGGCTGAGCCGTCCCCTACTGCGCCGTCCCCTGCATTGCTGGCAACTCCCGAGCGCACCACTGCCCCGCAGGTACCAAGCCCCGCGGACGTCGCTCAAGCAGCACCTGAAGCCGCGGCCAAGCCGGAGGCGGTGGCGTCACCACCAGAAGAACAACCAGCAGGACAACCAGAGGAAGCAGCACCCGAAGCAGAAGAGGCACCCAAGCCGAAGCCGCGCCCGAACCCCGGCATGATGGCGCGCCACCGCAAGTTGCGCAGCCGGTACGTGCCGCTACCCAACGAGGTCTGGGCTACAGCGGGCGAACAGAGCCCCTCCGACATCGGCCAGCAATACGCGGTCTGGTGGTACGACAACATCGCCACCGAGGAGCAACGAGACAACGCGCACCTGCTCTCCGGCGGTGGACTGCCCCCAGAGATCGACCGGCCGCTGCTGCAGTTCGCCTGCGAAACACTGCACGAGTACACGCTCTCCGAAAGTCAGCGAGTGGGCTTGCGTGACGGATTTCACTCTGGGATTAGGGGCATTATGCTGCGCTAACGCACCAGAGAAACCAAGGCCGTCCGGGGCATATGTAACAATGAAGCAATGAGCTCAAGCCCCGCCGCGAAGGTCGACCCGACGGTTCCCTTCAGCAAAGACGCGCTGACGGTGCGCCAGACCCTTATTCGCCTGGCGCTGACCGGTGCGATTGCGTTCGCCGGAACCACCGCAGGGTGGTACATCATGTCGCACACGAACTTCCCGGCCTTCACCAACAGCTTCGTGCTGCGCGGCCTCACTACGGCGAGCATCGCCATCTTGGTCGTCCTCACTGGCCTGGCGAGTTACTGGTGGATCTACCCGCCGCGATGGCTAAACAAGAACGCCCGCAAGGGTTCCCGCGGGGACAATGGCCGAGCGGATGGCCGTGCGGATAGCCGCGCGGGACGGAGCGCCCGACGGGAAACTCTACGGCCCTGGGTCTCCATCGTGCTGCAGCTGGTGATGTACCTCGCCCCCGCTGTACTGGTGCTGGCCGCGCTAGGTATTCCGCTGGCCGCGACACAGCTTTACCTCGGCGGCATCAGCGTGGATCAGGCTTTCCGCACGCAGTCCCTCACGCGCATGACGGATTCCCTCGGGTGGGAAGACATGGCGTACGTCGATGAGCCATCCTTCTACCCCGGCCTATGGTTCTTCACCGGAGGACTGTTCGCCCGCATCTTCGGACTGTCCGGCTGGGTAGCTATGCAGCCGTGGGCACTGATCACCATGGCGATGGCAGGCAGCATGCTGGTGCCGGTATGGCAGCGCATCTGCGGCTCCCTTCCGGTCGCCAGCGCCCTGGCGCTCGTGACAGTCGCAGTCACCCTAACCGTCGGCGGCGATGAGCCCTACGCGGCGATCGTCGCAATGGGCATGGCACCGGCGCTAGTGGTCGCGCGGCGAGCACTGCACGGAGGCCGGACTGCGCTTTTCGGATCCATCATCTACCTCGGACTATCGGCGAACCTGTACACGCTGTACACCGCCGTGTCCGCCCTGACCGTGGTGGCTCTCGCCGTTGCCGGGGCAATCACGGTGCGCAGCATCCAGCCACTCATCAAGCTCGTGATCATCGGTGTGGGGTCCATCGCCCTGGCGTTAGTCGGCTGGGGACCATACGTCTGGGCGCTACTGACCCAGCCGCACGGCCCGACGGGCACCGCCCAGCACTACCTCCCCGAGGCCGCAACGCATATCCCCACCCCCTTCTTCGAGTCGACGGCCATCGCCTTCTTGTCCCTAGCCGCCCTGATCTGGATGGTTTTCCGGCGCAAGGACGGCGATGTACGCGCCCTAACCTACGGGCTCATTGTCTGCTACGCCTGGGTGATACTGTCGCTGCTCATGACGGTCCTCGGCACCACTCTGCTGGGCTTCCGTGTGGCGGTCCCGATCAGCATCATCCTCGCCGTCGCCGGTGTGCTGGCAATCGCCGACTGGCGACTGGTTTATGCTCCGCGCATGTCTTCGCTGGAACGCCGGAAGCCGGGCTTTGGGGTGCTAGTCAGTCGTGTCATGGCCATCGTGCTGGCGATCTGTGGCATTCACTATGCCTCGCAGATCCCCTTCGTCCACGAAGACCACATCGATACCGCCTACACCGACACTGACGGCGACGGCAAACGTGGCGACCAGCTCCCCGGCAATTCCGCCGTCTACTACGCCCAGGTGGATCAGGTACTGCACGAAGAGCTCGGAGGTCGGTCAGGCAAGGTGCTGCTGACGGACGAGAAAACTTTCATGGCCTACTATCCCTACAACGCCTACCAGGCCTTCACCGCGCACTACGCCAATCCGCTCGGCGAATTCGCCCGCCGCAATGAGGTCATCGAGCGTTGGGGCGACATCACCAAGCCCGAAGAACTGCTGGCGGCCATGGATGATGCGGAGAAGACGAACGGGTGGAAGGCGCCGGATGCGCTGCTGCTGCGCGGGCAGCTCGACCTGGAGAAGGAGATGGAGAAGCGCAAGACGGGCTCCGCCAACGAGCCAGGCGACAAGACTCCAGCCCAGAAGCGCACCGAGAAGCCCCTCCCGAAGGTCAAGGGGCCAGGCAACGGCACGTTTACCTACCTGGTGGCCGACGACCTCTACCCCAGCCAGCCGAATGTCCGCTTCCGTCCGATCAGCTTCGAAGCCACCGCATTCGCCAAGGGCTGGAACCTGCACCAGGTCGGCCCGTTCGTGGTTGCGGTGCGGCAGCGCTAGCCCGGTGACAAGGGGCGTCAATAAGAAGAATAAGAGCACCCCAAAAACAACATTCGTCACATTAATGCGCAAGAATCACAAGAAACAGGCTATTTGAGTTCCGAGTTAGCCGTCTCGTGTCCTACAATTACCTGTTGTGTCTAAAGTTCAGCAGCCAACAGGAAAACTAAAGTTAGCGTCCATCATCTCCGGCCTCATCGGCATGGTGATGTTCCTGTCTTTGCCCTTCCTGCCGGTCAACCAGGTTCAGTCCTCCTTTAACTGGCCCCAGGACGACGACCTCACCTCCGTCCAAGCACCGCTGATCTCCTACGTCCCCCAGGACGTGGACATCACCGTGCCCATCAAGGAAGTCCGCAACCTGGACAACGGTGCGACCAATATTCTGTCCACCCTCCCGCAGGAATCCACGGAGGCCACCCTGCGTGGCCTGTTCGTCCGCTCTACCGACGACAGCCTGGACGTGGTCGTGCGCAACGTCGTGCCACTGACCATCCAGAAGGATGCCCTGGCGAAGCTGCCGGACGATGCGAAGCTGCGCATCACCTCTAACTACGAATCCACTCGCTCCTGGGTTCCGGACGCAGAAAAGTCCCTGGGCTACGCACTGGATTCCACTATCGACGACGATGTCCGACCTGCCCTCACCGGCATCTACACGGACATCAAGAACACCGAGAAGAACTCGAACAACACCATCGACGCTGGCTTCCAGGCACACGTCACCGTCGACTCGCGCTTCACCTCTTCCCCCTCGGCTATCAAGTACCTGGCGATCTTCGTGGGCATCATCGCCACCGCGATCTCCCTGTACTGCCTGCACCGCATCGACATTCTGGATAAGCGCACCACCTCCCGCCGACTGTTCCACCGCAAGTGGTGGAAGCCCCGCCCCCTGGACGGCGTAGTCGGTTTCGTATTGCTGGCCTGGTACTTTGTCGGCGCGAACACCTCGGACGACGGCTACCTGCTGACCATGGCCAAGGTCTCCCACGAGTCCGGCTACATGGCCAACTACTACCGCTGGTTCGGCGTGCCGGAATCCCCGTTCGGCTCGCCGTTCTACGACCTGCTGGCGCTGATGACACACGTCACCACCGCCTCCATCTGGATGCGCCTGCCGTCCCTCATCGCAGGACTTGTGACCTGGCTGGTACTTTCCCGCGAAGTGATGCCGCGCCTCGGCGCCAAGATCAACCAGCGCCGGGTAGCGCACTGGACCATGGCGGCGACGTTCCTGCTGTTCTGGATGACCTTCAACAACGGCACGCGCCCAGAGCCGATCATCGCCGTGCTTTCCCTGCTGGCCTGGGTTTCCTTTGAGCGCGCGATCGCCACGCACCGCCTGCTGCCCGCCGCGGTCGGTACGATCATCGCCACCCTGGCGCTGGGCGCCGGCCCGACGGGCCTGATGGCGGTCTCCGCCCTGCTGGCTTCCCTCGGTGCGCTGATCCGCATCCTCACCCGCCGACTGCCGCTGCTGGGCGCGCCGAAGGGTGCCCCGAAGAAGACGGTCATCGCCGCCATCCTGGCGCAGATCGCCCCGTTCCTCGCGGCCGGCACCGCGATCCTCACGGCCGTGTTCGCCGACCAGACGCTGCGCACAGTCGCAGAGGCAATCAAGCTGCGCGGCGCCATCGGCCCGTCGATGCACTGGTACGACGAGTTCCGCCGCTACGAAGCCCTCATGGAACAAACCGTCGACGGTAGCTTCCCGCGCCGCTTCACGATGGTCATGCTGTTCTTCTGCATCGGCATCGTCATCGCCGCCATGCTGCGCAATGGACGCATCACCGGCGCCGCCAAGGGGCCGTCCATGCGCCTGCTGCTGGTCATCCTGGGCACCCTGTTCTTCATGACGTTCACGCCCACCAAATGGACCCACCACTTCGGCGTGTTCGCTGGCATCGGCGCCGCGCTGACGGCCCTGGCAGCAGTCGGAGCCTCCCGCTTCGCCCTACAGACCCGCCGCAACCGGATCCTGTTCTTGGGCTCCACCCTGATGCTGTTCGCCTTCACCCTCGCAGGCCCGAACGGCTGGTGGTACCTGTCCTCTTACGGTGTGCCGTGGTGGGACAAGCCGGTGCAGATCTCCGGCATTACCGCCAGCTCGGTGGTACTCGCTATCTCAATCGTTGTTCTGGTGTGGGGCGCTATCGTTGGTTTTCTTGCGGACGCCAAACACGCCCGTGCCACCACCGAATCGGAAGTGGCCGATCTGGAGCGGGCCGAGCGCAATAAGCTCGACCGCTTCCGCGGCCTGACGGCCGCGCCGATCGGCATCCTCACGACCATCACGGTCGTGTTCACCCTTGCTTCCATGACGAAGGGCATGGTCAGCCAGTGGCCCGCCTACTCCGTGGGCAAGGGCAACGTGATGGCCCTGACGGGTCAAAGCTGCAATCAGGCCGCGGACGTGCTGGTGGAAACCAACACCAACGAGTCCTTCCTTAAGCCCGCCGACGGCACCTCGCTGAAGGACTCACTGACCGCCGGCGGAGGTCGCGGCTTCGAGCCGAACAACATCCCCGCCAAGATCGATGCGAAGTCCAGCGGAGAATCGCAATCCACCGTGGGCTCCGCCGACCAGTTCCGCAAGGAGGAATCCAGCAGCGATTCCAGCACGGACTCTAGCTCCAATGATTCGCGCACTTCCGCTGACCGTGGTGGGGCGCAGGCTGCGGCGTCCCAAGATAAGGCAACAAACGATTCCGACGCTGAGAAGGGCAGCAGCAGCGATAGCAACGACGCCTCCGGAACCACCGGTGGCCTGCGCGCCACCAAGGGCGTGAACGGTTCCTACGCAGTGCTGCCGTTCGGGATCGACACGAACAGGGTGCCGGTGGTGGGCTCGTTCACAGAGGGGCTGCAGACGCCAGCGAACACCATGACCAGCTGGTACAGCCTGCCGAAGAACCGCGACGGACTGCCACTGCTGGTGTTCAGCGTGGCCGGACGGGTCGGACACTTCGACATGGACGGGATCTTCAAGTACGGCCAGGAGATCAAGGTGCAATTCGGCAAGTCCGGCGGCTCCAAGAAGGCCGAGGACTTTAAGGTGCTGGGCGAGCAGATTCCGCTGGATCCGGGCTACGCGCCCGAGTGGCGTAACCTGCGCATTCCGATGGACCAGGTGCCGGAGGACGCAGACTCGGTGCGCATCGTTGCGAACGACCCGAACCTGACGCCTGCGCAGTGGATTGCCATCACGCCACCGCGCGTGCCGGAGATGGAGTCGCTGAACGACTACGTGGGCTCCGAAGCACCGACGCTGCTGGACTGGACGATTGCATTCCAGTTCCCGTGCCAGAAGCAGTACGACCACTGGGCAGGCGTGGCGGAACCGGCTAAGTTCCGCATTTCGCCGGACCATGACGTGCGCAGCAATCACACGCCAGTGATGGACTACTCCGGTGGTGGATCCTACGGCCTGGTGCAGATGACCTCGCAGGCGGAGGAAATTCCGACCTACCTGAAGGACGACTGGCAGCGGGACTGGGGTGTGCTGGACAAGCTGACTCCTTTCCCGAACGCTTCCGGCGATGCGCCGAAGCCGGTGAAGCTGGAGACGGAGACGCACAAGCGCTCCGGGCTCTGGTACAACGGGCCGATGAAGTTCTCGGACTAGCTGCTGGAGGGCGGGGGCTGGTGACCTGGCGTTGGGGCGGGCTGGCGGGCTGGCGACCTGGCGTTGGGGCGGGCTGGCCCACCACTTACGCGCCACAGACCCGCCACTGACCCGCCACAGACGCGCCACTGCCCCGCCGCTGACGCCCCCGGAGCTTCGGGTGCGGGCAGTCTCTGAGGGGGATGTCCCAAATTCCACGTCTTAGAATATAACTATTCTGTTTGCGCAGGTCAGAGGCCTGCGATTTTTTACTGCAGACCCGCTACTTCCAATAACTCGAAGATTTAGGACAATACCCCTCCGGATCGGTGGGAGTGAGCATGCATAGTCACCCTAAATCGAGACCAATTACGCGATTGCGGTGGGGGTTGGTTCGGGGTCAAAGCTCTGTAAGCGCCATAGACGGCCTAAACGGGGTCGGGCGATACCTGAATAGGGGCGCGAAAATGGGCCGCTTATTCGGAGATTGCTCAAAAGCGGACCTCTCGGAGGCCTGGCGAGGAGAGGAATGTCCCAAATCTTCCACTCTGTTTTTATAACTTTCCGTTTATGCAGGTCAGAGGCTTAAGAATTTTTGCTGCAGACCAGCCACCCGGCGAAAGTGGAAGATTTGGGACATCGGCCCGCGCGATCGACCTAAGTGAGTGAGCGCGGAGGCTGGAATAGCTCTAGCTAGTGGGTGCAGATCCCGAATAGGCCAGTACGCAAGCAGCGCAACATAGGAAAACCGCCGCCCAGTGAGGACGGCGGTTGGTTGGCCGCAGCAGCGTCAGCAGTCGAAGCTGGAATGCTTGCCGGGGCCAAGCCAGCGTTTAGTTAGCAGGGGCTGGGGCGGGAGCCGGTGCCGGTGCCTAGCTAGCAGGGGCCGGAGCGGGAGCCTGACCAGCCGGGGCAGGGGCCGGGGTCGGAGCTGGGGCGGGAGCCGGTGCCTGACCAGCCGGTGCCGGGGCGCCAGCCGGAGCCTGACCTGCCGGGGCGGAGCTATCGGCAGTGGCGGACTTCGCGGCATCCGCGAGGTCAGCGAAAGCGTTAGCATCGGGCTTGACCTGACCGTTCTCCAGCTTGGCATTCCAGTTGGAGATGCCACCGAACTGCTGCAGCAGGGTCAGGATCTGGCCGATGTTCACAGCGCCACCCTTACCAGCACCAGCACCTGCACCAGCGCCCGGCGCGACACCCTGGAGCAGCTTCAGGATTGCCTCGACCGGCAGCTTCTTGCCACCAGCGTTGAACTCCTTCAGCGCACCGGACAGTGCGGTGTAGGCCGTCAGAACTTCCTGGGCGGTCTTCATGGAACCGGATACGTTGCCACCGTTGCCAGCAGCGCCAGCGGAACCTGCGACCTGCGCCGGATCCATCCCCTGAATCTGCGCCTTACCCTGAGTCAGCAAAACGTCCGGGGATACGCGGCCACCGATAACGCCCAGAACCTGCATCAGGAAGTCGGTAGCCAGCGGAACGTTCACGCCGGTGGCGTGCTCGATCTTGTTAGCGACCGCAGCCTCGCCATTAGCTGCCGGACGCAGCACGTCCAGAGCTTGGGAAGCCTGGCCAGCAGCGGTGTTCGCCGACATGCCGGATGCCAGAGCATTCAAGGCAGCATCGTCGCCGTAGTACTTGTTCAGGTCCACCTTGGCCTTAATACCGTCGACGTTGCCAGAGTCGGAGTACTGCCAGAACGTCACGTGATCCCAGCCACCCGGGATATCCGCCGGCAGGGTGTCGCGGTAGTAGGCCAGCCACAGCGGGTACTCGGAGAACTCGGTGGTGTTAGCCATCTTGTTCTTCCAGAAGTAGTAGTAGGTGTAGATGATCGGATCACGGCCGGTCAGGGTCTTGATCTCGTCGACCCATTCGCGCACCCAGTTCTGCAGTTCGGTCGGGTTCAGGCCACCGTCTTCCTCCAGATCTAGCGTCGGGGGCAGCGAAGGCTGCGCACCGGTGGCCAGGGTCGTGGCGTACAGGCGTGCCTCGCCACGCGGGTCGTGGTTACCCGGGCGGGCGTAGTGGTAGCTACCCGGCACCACGCCGGCCTGCTGGGCCTTAATAGAGTCGGTGGAGAAGTTGGGGTTGGTGTAGTAGTTGCCTTCGGTCGCCTTAACAAAGGCGAAGGACTGACCCGACTGCTTTACTGCGGTCCAGTCGATAGCAGCACCGCCCGGGTGCTGGTGGGAGGCCACGTCAACACCCTCGAGCGCCCAGGAGGGTACGGGGACAATGTCGGTGGCAACGAGGGCTGCCACCGTGAAGGCGGTGCCAGCTAGTGCCGTTGCGGTGAGGCGTGCGGGGACGGACTTGCGCGTGGTACGGCGCCATGGCAGTGAAATCATGAATCACACCATACCCAAAAGTCACACCTTTCACACCATTCACACTAGCCTCATCGACAACACTCTTCGCTGCAGGAAACCTTCCAACCAAAAACCCCAGCTCAACCCCCTATGTGATTTTCATCACACGCGCTGATATATCGCCACAGCTGGGCAAACACCCTGCCTCTTCCAGCGCAAAAACTCCCGACTCGTCCGCACAATCAGCCATATCACCAAGGCCGCCAGCCCGACCCACACACATGCCAACCACAGCAACTGAAACGCCGACGACCCTCCTATCCAGCGCACATTCCACGCGAAATGCGTCAAGAAGCCCAGACCACCCCACAACACGACCGCCCCCAGCCGCCAAGCGACAGTGCGCCGCTTCCCCGCCTTCGCACCCACGAACAGCGCCAGTCCGATGCCATATCCAACCAACGCGCTGAACATCATGTGCTTCGCCGGCCCTGCGACCATTCGCAAAAGGTACGTCGACATCGCACCCCGCACATCGGACACCGGATCCATCACGGCCAGCATCATGGCGTACATCATGTTCTCGAACACCTCGAAGCCCAGTCCGACCAGCAGCCCGGCGATGATCCCGTGCCACGGGCGGTTCCACCACGCCCGTCCCATCCACAGCAGCAGCCAGATGCCCAGCCCTTTCGCAATCTCCTCTGGGTACGCCCCGGCGAAGCTGGCGGTCATCCTGTGCCAACCCAGCTTATCCACGGCGTGGACCACGGGCGGCTGAATCACGGCCGCCGCCAGCACCACCGAGGCTGCCCCGCCCCACAGCACCGCCAACGCGACCAGCCGCCGAGGCGTTCCTTTATATATAGGCAGCAACCTGATGCACACCAGCACGCCCGCCAGATGTGCCGCGCCGATCAGCAGCACCAGCCCTAGGGTGGAGCTCACCTTCGAGGGGTTGTTGCCGATCAGCAGAAAACCCGACATCACCAGGCTCGGAATCAGAAGCAGCCAATACGCCACCATCCACCCGTCGCGGAACAGCCGCAGCTTCGGCCTGGCCTGCGGAGGGTGCTGCAGGTGAAATTCGCGCGGCACTTCGAACACACGGTAGTTGCGCGCCTTAAACATTGGGCTCACCTGCTCTTTCTTTGTATTTACTATCTAGACTGACGCCGCGCACTAACTCGTTGATCTCTTCTAACTGTTTGTCGAATGACGCCGACTTCACCGGAATTTGCATCACAACCACCACCGCGGCCTTGTCCTGTACGAAAGCCACCGAGACAAACCGCTCGTCTCCACGGCGGTAGCTCTGGGACACGCGCAGCTGGTCGACTTTGGCTTTGTCCAGCCGGGACTTGTCTTCCTCCGACAAATCGTTCTTCACGTCCGTCGAATCCAGTTCCAAGCCATCCTGGAAGATCAATGCGCGCAGGCCACGGTTCATGGCGCGCTTGACGGCTTCCTCCGACTTGACGTCCACGTGCGACATACCGATCATGCGAATGTCCTCGCCGTCGCAGTCCAGCTGCATGATTCCCGGGCGCCCCAGGCCAGGTGAATCGTGGCAGTCTTCCAGAGTTGCAAAGCGTAGCGGCCACTCGGAATAAGTGAGGATCGAGTCCGCCATCCCGTCCTTGACTGTTAGAGCCTTAGAGCTGTCCTCCAGGGTGGCGTCCAGAAGAAAGGCACCTCCAACTAGAAACAACAGGGCAGAAATGAGCCACGCCGAGTACAGACCGCGCCGTTGTGGGCTGGTCGGCGCGGGGCGATAGGTCGTCGGCGCGGGGCGAGGAGTGGCCGGCGCCACGGGATGCGGAAACATACGTCCCAGCCTAACGACTACCTCGGACACCCTGTCCGGGATGGTGTCTAAGGTGGTGGACATGACTGAAAATAATGCGCAAGAATACACTCCGGCCGCGACGATCCCGGACGATGTCTCCGAGGCTCCGGCCCAGAACCAGGCGGGCGAGGCAACCCAGCCCTCGCCGGCGCAGGACCTGTACCGTCACGTCAACGGCGCATGGCTGGCCACCCACAAGATCCCGAGCGACCGCCCCGTCGACGGCACTTTCCACCAGCTACGCGACCTGTCTGAGCAGGAGGTTCGTGAGATTGTAGAGGCCGCCGCCACCGACGAGCCGGACGGTCGCGTGGGCGCTTTGTACGCGTCTTTTATGGACGTGCAAGGCATCGCCGCCGCGGGTCTGGCGGGTCTGCGGGAGCCTTTGGGGCTTATTAATGACGCCGCCTCGGTCAGCGACCTGGCCAAGGTACTCGGCAGGCTAGATGTGGAAGGCACTGGCGGTGTTGTGGGGTACTGGATCGAGAAGGACTCCAGCGAAGACATTCAGCGTGCCTACCTGGTACAGACGGGGCTGGGGCTGCCGGACGAGGCGTACTACCGGGAGGAACAACACGCAGCGACGCGCGAGGCGTACCGCAAGTTCGTAGAGGACATGTTGGGCCTGGTCAGCGAGCTGGAACTGCCCGGGAAGTACGCGGATGCGGGCGCAGCTGCGGCAGCGGATGCGATCTGTGCCTTCGAGACCGAGCTGGCGCGCGGGCACTGGGACAACGTGGCCAGCCGCGATGCAGAGAAAACCTACAACCCGACGAAGGTGGAGGATCTGCCGACGGGCTTCCCCTTCCGCGAGTGGCTGGCGGCCACTGGTGTGGATACGGAAAGCGCTGGCGGGGCCACCGTCGTGGTGTGCCAGCCCAGCTACTTGGAGCACGTCGCAGCGATGGCAGCTGGCGAGGGCGTGGCAGCCGGATCGGGCGATAAGCCACAGGTCAGCGGCCTGGACGAGTGGAAGCTGTGGGCGTACTGGCGGGTGATCCTGGGCAACGCGGCCTACCTGCCGACGGAAGTGAACCTGCGGAACTGGGAGTTCTACGGCCGCACCCTGTCCGGTGCTACGGAGCAGCGGGCGCGGTGGAAGCGTGGCGTCGCACTGGTCGAGGGCGCCGTGGGCGAAGAGGTGGGCAAGAAGTTCGTCGCCGAGCACTTCCCGCCGGAGCACAAGAAGAAGATGCTGGAGCTGGTGGATTACCTGATCGCCGCCTACCGCGAGCGCATTAGCGAGCTGGCCTGGATGACCCCCGCGACACGCGAGAAGGCGCTGGCGAAGCTGGATAAGTTCCAGGCGAAGATCGGCTACCCGGATAAGTGGCGCGACTTCGACGGCCTAGAGTTCGGCTCGACCGGCGCGGACCTTTTGACCAACGTGTGGGCGGCGAGCCGCTTCAACCACAACTACGAGGTATCGAAGTTGGGCAAGCCCAGCGACAACGAAACCTGGTTCGCCACCCCACAGACAGTGAATGCGTTCTACAACCCGGTGAAGAACGACATCACCTTCCCCGCCGCAATCCTGCGTCCGCCGTTCTTTGACCCGGAGGCGGATATGGCCGGCAACTTCGGCGCCATCGGCGCGGTCATCGGCCACGAAATCGGACACGGTTTCGACGACCAGGGCTCGAAGTACGACGGTGACGGCAATCTGAACTCCTGGTGGACCGAGGAGGATCGCGAAGCTTTCACCGCTCTGACCGACAAGCTGGTCGCGCAGTACGACGGCCTGGTGCCGACGGGGCTACGCCAGCGTGGCATCACGGAGCACACCGTCAACGGCAGCTTCACCCTGGGTGAAAACATCGGTGATCTGGGTGGATTGGGCATCGCCATCGTGGCGCTGCGGCGCTACCTGGCCGACCAGGGGCAGACCTTCGAGACGGCGGAGAAGCTGCCGGTCGAGGGTCTGGTGGATGCCGATGGCAACCCGGACACCACCGAGTACACCGCCCTGCAGCGCGTGTTCCTGCGCTGGGCGCGGATCTGGCAGACCGCGATCCGCCCGCAGATGGCGGCGCAGTACGCGTCCATCGACCCGCACTCGCCAGCGGAGTTCCGCTGCAACGTGGTCTCCAGCAACATCGCGGAATTCTACGAAGCCTTCGACGTCCGCGAAGGCGACGGCATGTGGCTGGCGGAGGACGAGCGCGTCTGCATCTGGTAATGCACTAGCCCGGCGCCTGCTGGGGCTCACGCTAGCCGGGCGCCTGCTGGGGCTCACGCTAGCCCGGCGCGCTAGAAGGCCTGGAAGTTCTCCGGGGCCAGCAGGTCCGGCTCGTGCGCATCCTCGTCGGGGACGAACTCTTCGATCTCGCAGAGGTTCACCAGCGCACCCGTCGGATCCTCGATGGTCGCCATGCGGCCGAACTCGGATTCCCAGGCCGGGCGAACCACCTTTCCGCCCAGCTCGGGCGTATTAGCGACCGCATCGTCCACATTGGCCACGCCCAGGTACACGGTCCACATCCCCGGCACCTCCAACGCGGAGGTATCCCACAGGCCGACCACCGCCGCGCCGTCGAACTCGCCGGTGGCATAGCGGAAGTCGTCGGTCCCCGCAGCTTTGATATCCCAACCCGCCAGCTCGTGGTAGAACTCCAGGGTCGTTTCCCAGTTCTGAGCCACCATCAGCTCAAACCACACCGGGGTTCCGGGCTCGCCCGCGGCGATCAGAGCATGTTCATCCGCCGGGTTGCGCAGGCCAATCGTCGCGCCCGACGGGTCGATGAGCACAGCCATGTCGCCCCGCTCCCCCAGATCCTGCGGCTCCAGCACGGACTTCGCCCCCGCCTGCACGGCCTTGTCGTGCGCCTGCTTCACGTCCGGGGTGTACAGCAGTACTCCCCACACGGACTGGTTCCCCTCCGGAATCTGCGCGATGCCCGCCACCGGCATGCCCTGCTTCTTCGCCACAGAGTAGCCGTCGGCCAGGGATTCGAACTCCCAGCCCAGCAGCTCGCCGTAGAACTTCTCCGACTTCGCCGCATCGGTACTGGCCAGATCCAGCCATACGGGCATTCCGGGCTGGGCGATCATCGCGGGCATGTTTCCTCCACTGCTCTTTCTTGTGTTCTTGTTGGGGGCTAACTGTTGTTTTCTATTGACGCCAACCCGGCCTCCACCGGCCAGGCGATCGGATAACGCTAGATCGCGTTGTCCTCGCGAACATCTTCCAGGCTGACGTTGCGCCACTTTTCCGGGTCGAAGTCATCGTCTGCGGTGGCTTCATCAAAGAACTCGCCGAGGTCGTCGTCGGCAACTTCCGAGCTGGTCGTGGCAGCTGCGCCCGCGGTGCCAGCGCCTGCGCCCGCGGTGCTAACCACCACGGCTCCGGCCAACACATCGCCAGTTTCCGCATCCACCAGGGTCACCTCGTCGCCCGGGCGCAGCGTCTTGCCACGGCGGGTATCTACTTCACCGTTGACCTGCACGGCTCCGGCGGCGATGGCCTCTTTGGCCTCCCCGCCGGTCTCCACCAGGTTCGCCAGTTTGATGAACTGCCCCAGTTTGATGTCGGAATCGCGAATGCTGACCTCTGGAAATCCCATGAGCCTCAGTCTAGCGGCCTTTAGCTACCCATCAGCATCTGCACGCCCTCGAAGGCCAGGAACGCGCCCAGCACGACGAATAGCACCCCGGCCACCATCTCGATAAAGGGATTGATGCGCTGGATCTTCTCCGCCCCCGCGGCCACCGCCATGGCGAAGCCGCAGAACCACGCCAGCCCCACGACAGTCATCAAAACGAGCACCAGCAGCCGGTCCGTTAAGGAAGCCTCCACCGGGATGAACTGCGCAAACACCGAACCAAAGAACAGCAGCGCCTTGGGGTTCGACAGGTTGGTCGCAAGCCCCAAGCGCCAGGAAGCGAAGTCCCCCAGCGGTGCACGCACAGAGGCCTTCGCCTCACTGTCTGCCGTTGGGGCGCGGGTGGCGTCATCAAGAGAAACAGCAGGTAAGGCTGCACGCGCGCGCCAATCCGCATAACCGGAACGGAACGCGCCTTGGCCCATGTAGATCAGGAAACAGCCGCCGAACAGGTACAACGCGGTAAGGATCCATGGGAAGGCCGCGATCAGCGCGGCCAGGCCCAGCATCGTGACAACCGGCCACAGCACATTGCCTGTACAGATTCCGAGCGCGGCGAACACCGCCGAGCGGCGCGACCGTGCACCCAAACGAATGAGCTGCACGGTGTCCGGGCCCGGCACCGCAATGGCCAGCACCCAGGCACCGAGCAGCCCCAGGTAAGCGGCAAAACTCAAGCCTGCATCGCCACATCAGTCGGGTTGATCGAGCGCGGCAGGGCAGTCTCGCCCATCAGCTCGCGGTCCAGCTCCGCAGCGGCGGAACGTCCCTCCGAGATGCCCCACACGATCAGGGACTGGCCGCGGCCCGCGTCGCCGGCGACGAACACCGGAATGTCCGCGAACTCGGCGTTGGTGGGCTGGGCGCGGAAGGTATCGTCGCGCTCCAGGCGGCCGCGCTCGCCGATCTTCAGACCCAGGTCTCGCACCACCGGAGTCTCTTCAACGGAGACAAAGCCCATCGCCAGCAGCACCAGGTCGGCATCCATCTCGAAGTCGGACTCCGGGATGTTTTCCAGGCCGTTTTCGCCGAAGCGGCACTCGGCTCCCTTCAGGCCGGTGACCTTCTCGCCGTCGCCGGTGATCTCCACGGTGTTAATCGAGTAACGGCGGATGCCCAGCTCGTCGCCCTGCTGGCGCTCGGCCAGGCCCAGGGCGGCGATCTCGTCGGCGGATTCGTTGCCGGTCACGCGGTACTCGCCCTCCTCGTGGGCGGACGCCACGCGCCAGATGCGCGGGTAGGTCGGCCACGGGGTGGAGGCACCACGGGTCTTCGGCGGCTTCGGGGTGATGTCGAACTGGGAAACCTCAATGGCGCCCTGGCGCAGCGCGGTGCCGAAGCAGTCGGTGCCGGTATCGCCACCGCCGATGATGACCACGCGCTTGCCCTTGGCGTTGATGGTGGATTCCTCGCGGTCGCCTTCGCAGACCTTGTTGGCCTCCGGCAGGTACTCCATCGCCTGGTACACGCCCTTCAGGTCGCGGCCCGCCACGGGCAGGTCGCGGCCGACGGTGGAGCCGATGGCGACGATCACGCCGTCGAACTCCTTCAGCTGCTCGCCGGTGGGCGAGGTGTTAACGACGAACTTTGTGCCCTCGGCCTCCATCTGCTCCAGACGGCGGTCGATCCACTTCTTTTCCATCTTGTACTCGGGCACGCCGTAGCGCATCAGGCCGCCGATGCGGTCGGCGCGCTCGAAGACGGTGACGTCGTGGCCTGCGCGGGTCAGCTGCTGCGCGGCGGCCAAGCCGGCCGGGCCGGAGCCGACGACAGCTACGCGCTGGCCGGTCTTGAAGCTCGGCTTGATCGGCTTGATCCAGCCTTCCTTCCAGGCGTGCTCGACGATGGTGTACTCGACGGTCTTGATGTTCACCGGATCATCGCCGATGCCCAGCACACAGGCGCCTTCGCAGGGTGCGGGGCACAGGCGGCCGGTGAACTCCGGGAAGTTGTTGGTGGCGTGCAGGCGGTCGTAGGCCTCGCGCCAGTTGCCCTTGCGTACCAGGTCGTTCCACTCGGGGATGATGTTGCCCAGCGGGCAGCCATCGTGGCAGAACGGGATGCCACAGTCCATGCAGCGGCTGGCCTGGGTCTGCACCTTGTCATCGGAGAAGTCCTCGTAGACCTCGTTCCAATCCAGCAGGCGCAGCGGGACGGGTCGGTGTGCCGCCGACTCGCGGCGGTGCTTCAGGAATCCGCGTGGATCAGCCATTTACTTCACTTCCTCCATGATTGCGGCGGCGATGCCGTCCTTGTCGAGCCCCTCAGCTTCGGCGCGCGCGATCGTCTTGAGCACACGGGCGTAGTCGCGGGGCATGACCTTGATCAGGTCCGCGGCGTTGACCTCCACGGTAGATCCGGTCAGGTCGCGGTGGGTCTGGATCGTCTGCTCGACCCATCGCAGTTCTTCCTCGTCGGTGATCTTTTCGATGTCTACGAGCTCGGTGTTGATTCTGTTTGTGACGCCACTACCGTCATCCACCAGGTAGGCAATGCCACCGGACATGCCGGCTGCGAAGTTGTTGCCGATCTTGCCCAGGACGATGACCCGGCCGCCGGTCATGTACTCGCAGCCATGGTTGCCCACGCCTTCAACGACGGCGGTGAGGCCGGAGTTACGTACACAGAAGCGCTCGCCCACGGTGCCGCGAATGAACATTTCGCCCTGTACGCCGCCGAAGCCCAACACGTTGCCGGCGATGACGTCGCTGGTGAAGTCCTCAGCCGCGTCGTCCGCCGTCGGGCGGATGACAATGCGGCCGCCGGACAGGCCCTTGCCCACGTAGTCGTTGGCGTCACCGTTAAGGGTGAGCGTCATGCCGTGGGTGGCAAAGGCACCGAAAGAGTTACCGGCGGAGCCCGTGAACTGCAGGTTCACCGTGTCCTGCGGCAGGCCGTCGCGGCCAGCCACGCGGGAGATCAGCGAGCCAGTCATGGTGCCGACCGTGCGGTTGACGTTGGTGATCGGGTAGCTGAGCTCGATCGACACGTCCTCGCCCGCAGCGGCGCGGCGGATCGTGTCTTCCGCGTCCTTGCGGATCTGGTTGTCCAGCGCCTTGTCCAGCGAGTGATCCTGCTCCTTGGTGCAGTGCAGATCCTGGTGCATGAAGGGGCTGTCCGGCTGAGCGAAGATCGGCTCCAGGTTCAGCTTGCCCGCGGTCTTGTGCTCGACTTCCATCTCGCCGCCGGTGAGGCATTCGGAGTGGCCCACGGCCTCTTCCAGGGTGCGGAAGCCCAGCTCTGCGAGGTATTCGCGGACCTCTTCGGCGATGAACTTGAAGAAGTTCACCACGTGCTCGGCCTGGCCGGTGTAGCGCTTGCGCAACTCCGGGTTCTGGGTTGCCACGCCCACCGGGCAGGTATCCAGGTGGCAGACGCGCATCATGATGCAGCCGGAGACCACTAGCGGAGCCGTCGCGAAGCCGAACTCCTCGGCGCCCAGCAGAGCTGCGACCATCACGTCACGGCCGGTCTTCAGCTGACCGTCACACTGGACAGTGATGCGGTCGCGCAGGCCGTTCATCAGCAGGGTCTGCTGGGTCTCGGCCAGGCCGAGCTCCCACGGACCACCCGCGTGCTTCAGTGAGGTCAGCGGGGAGGCACCCGTGCCGCCGTCGTGACCGGAGATCAGCACCACGTCCGCGTGTGCCTTGGACACACCGGCGGCGACCGTGCCCACGCCCTGCTCGGCGACGAGTTTGACGTGGATGCGCGCATCCGGGTTGGCGTTCTTCAGATCGTGGATCAGCTGCGCCAGGTCCTCGATGGAGTAAATGTCGTGGTGCGGCGGCGGGGAGATCAGGCCCACGCCCGGGGTGGTCACACGCACCTCGGCGATCCAGGGGTACACCTTGTGTGGCGGCAGCTGGCCGCCCTCGCCCGGCTTGGCGCCCTGCGCCATCTTGATCTGGATGTCCGTGCAGTTGTTCAGGTAGTGGCTGGTCACGCCGAAGCGGCCGGAAGCCACCTGCTTGATGGCGGAACGCTTCCAGTCGCCGTTCGCCTCCGGCTCGAAGCGGGCCGGATCCTCGCCGCCCTCACCGGAGTTAGACATGCCCTTCAGTCGATTCATCGCGATCGCCAGGGTCTCGTGCGCCTCGGCGGAGATGGAACCGTAGGACATCGCACCGGTGGCGAAGCGCTTCACGATCTCGCTGACCGGCTCGACCTCCTCGATCGGGATCGACGGGCGGTTGGACTTGAACTTGAACAGGCCACGCAGGGTAGCCAGCCGCTCGGACTGCTTGTCGACCTTCTCGGTGTACTCCTTGAAGATTCGGTACTGCCCAGTGCGGGTCGCGTGCTGCAGCTTGAACACGGTCTCGGGGTTGAACAGGTGGTATTCGCCCTCGCGGCGCCACTTGTACTCGCCGCCGATTTCCAGCTCGCGGTGTGCCTGCTCCTCGGGGCGGGGCAGGAATGCCGCGCGGTGGCGCTTGGCCACGTCGTCGGCGATCTCGTCCAGGCCGATGCCGGAGATGGGGCTGAATGCGCCGACGAAATACTCGTCGAGCAGGCTCTGGTGCAGGCCCACCACGTCGGCCAGCTGCGAACCGCGGTAGCTCGCCACCGTCGCGATGCCCATCTTGGACATGACCTTCTGGATGCCGGTGGTCGCGGCCTTGATGTAGTTTTCCTCGGCCTCTTCTGTGGTGACGCCCACTCGTCCGTCGTTGACCATTTCATTGACGGTCTCGAGGGCCATGTACGGGTTGATGGCATCCGCGCCGAAGTTGATGAGCATGGCCAGGTGGTGCACCTCGCGGGCTCCGCCGGACTCGATCACCAGCGATGCGCGGGTGCGCGTCTTCTCCTGCACCATGTGGTGGTGCACGGCGCTGGTCAGCAGCAGCGACGGGATCGGAGCGTAGCGCTCATCGGACTCGCGGTCAGAAAGGATCAGGATGGTCGCGCCATCCTCGATGGCCTCCGTGACCTGGCGACGGACGCGCTTGATGGCCTCGCGCAAGCCCTTGCCGCCGTGTGCCACGTTGTACAAGCCTGGGATGCGCACGGCCTTGAAGGCGCTGAGGTCTGCGCCAGAGCCGGAAGCCTCCGCGTTTTCCGCGGCACTCGCCAGGTTGGCCAGCGTCTGGTTACCCAGAATCGGAGTGTCCAGGTGGATCCGGTGGGCGGCGTCAGAACCAGGATTTAGAACATCCGCCTGCGCACCCAGCTGAGTAAACATGCTGGTGACCATCTTCTCGCGGTAGCTATCCAGCGGCGGGTTGGTGACCTGAGCGAAGCGCTGCGCGAAGAAGTCGTACAGCAGGCGCGGGCGGTTGGACAGGGCGGCGATGGGCGTATCGGTACCCATCGAACCGATGCCCTCGGCACCCTTGGCAGCCATCGGCAGCAGCAGGGTCTCGAGGTCTTCCTCGGTGTAGCCGAACACGCGCTGGCGCAGAACGATGCGCTCGTGGTTCATGCCGATCGGCTCGGCCGCCGGCAGGTCGGATACCTTCACCAGGTGCTCGTCGACCCACTCCTGGTACGGCTGGTCGGCCAGGGACTGCTTGATCTCCTCGTCCTCAACTACGCAGCCGCGGGAGGTGTCGACCAGGAACATCTTGCCCGGCTCCACGCGGGTGCGCTTGACGATCTGGCTGTCCGGGATGTCCAGAACGCCGGCCTCGGAGGCCATGACGACCAGGCCGTCCTTGGTAATCCAGATGCGTCCCGGGCGCAGACCATTGCGGTCCAGGGTGGCGCCGATAAGAGTGCCGTCGGTGAACGTGATGGCGGCCGGGCCGTCCCAGGCCTCCATGAAGCTGGAGTGGTACTCGTAGAACGCGCGGACCTGCGGGTCGATGTGCGGGTTGCGTTCCCATGCCTGTGGAACCATCATCAGCACGGCGTGCGGCAGGCTGCGACCGGCCAGGTGCAGCAGCTCCAGGGCCTCGTCGAAGCGGCCCGTGTCCGAGCCTTCCGGGCCACAGATCGGCAGCACGCGATCCAGGTCGCCCAGTACCTCGGAGCGCAGCTGGGATTCGCGGGCACGCATCCAGTTTTCGTTGCCGCGGACGGTGTTGATCTCACCGTTGTGGGCAACCAGGCGGTAAGGGTGTGCCAGCGGCCAGGACGGGAAGGTGTTGGTGGAGAAGCGGGAGTGCACGATAGCCAGTGCGGACTCCATACGCTCGTCTTGCAGGTCCAGGTAGAAGTCCCGCAGCTGCGGGGTGGTCAGCATGC
This sequence comes from Corynebacterium sp. LK28, assembly GCF_014335105.1. Taxonomy (NCBI): domain Bacteria; kingdom Bacillati; phylum Actinomycetota; class Actinomycetes; order Mycobacteriales; family Corynebacteriaceae; genus Corynebacterium; species Corynebacterium sp. LK28. Next base: position 24,062 of record NZ_PDGZ01000009.1, read on the forward strand.
CCTTGTACACGATGGTGCGGGCGGACAGGGAGGGGAAGTACACGGTGTCGCCACCAGAGCCCTCGCCCGGACCCTTGGTGCCGAGTTCGCGCTCTGCACGCTTGCGTACGAAGAAGGCTCTACGGTCGAGCTCGAGGCCCTCTAGAGGGGAGCCGTTGGCGTCCTCACCAGAGACAAACAGCTGGTGGAACAGCGGCTCGGCGTCGCGCGCGATGGCGCCCAGGCTCGAGTCGTCGACCGGCACGTCGCGCCAGCCGATAAGGTTCAGCCCTTCTTCCTCCACGATGGCCTCGACAGCGCGCACAGCGTCGAGCGCGGCCATGCGGGAGTTGGGCAGGAAGGCGATGCCGGTGGCGTACTGTCCAGCCGGCGGCAGGGTGATGTCCTGCTTGGCCATTTCCTCTCGGTAGAAACGGTCCGGGATTTGGATGAGGATGCCGGCGCCGTCGCCGGTGTTCTTCTCCGCTCCAGCTGCTCCGCGGTGGTCCAGGTTCACCAGGGCCTGAATGCCCTTGTCCACAATGTCGCGTGTCGCGCGGCCGTGCATGTCAGCCACGAAGGCGACACCACACGCATCATGCTCAAACTGGGGGTCGTAAAGACCCTGGCGTGCAGGGTAGTTTTTCATGATTTACGGCCTAACTCTCGTCACAGGTACTGCAGTTGCATATGCGAATAAAGTTGCAATCGAGTCGCGGTTCTGCTGGTGACTTGCGTCTCTAGCAAAATCTAGCTGTCGCGCCGATCACATCATTTCGTCATGGGTTCTCTAGAGTGCACCGACCGGCGCGAACAGACAAAATTAGGATTGCCTTACTCTTTCTAGCTTCACCCTATCGTGTGACCGGAATCACGCTGAACAGCGATGATTGTCATACATTACTCACATTTTGATACATACTTTAACCCGCGTCGGGCTGAATGCTCTCGGTTTCTCGAAAAGCTCCACAAGTTTTTGCGCAGTTAGGAATAATTGCGCCCATGACGAACCAGCCTTCCAACGACTCTTCCGTCCGCACCCTGCTGCCGCTGACTACGGCACCCGGCGCAGCCACACTCACCGCCACCCCGACCGAGGATCCTGCCACCGCTTACAAGACCCTCCTCTCCCCCATCCAGGTCGGCAAGACCACCTTCCGCAACCGCGTGATCATGGGCTCCATGCACACCGGCCTGGAGGACAACACCGAAGATGTACCAAAGCTCGCCGCCTTCTACGCCGCCCGCGCCGAGGGTGGCGTGGCCGCGATGGTCACGGGCGGCTACCCACCGGTTCTAGAGGGCAACCTGACCCCCTACGGCACCCCGTTCAACACCCCGGAGATCGCCGAAGCGCACCGCGAAATCACCGATGCGGTGCATGCCGGTGGCGCGAAGATCCTGCTGCAGCTGCTGCACGCGGGTCGCTATGGCTACCACCCGATGGTGCAGTCCGCCTCTGCGTCGCAGTCGCCGATCAGCCCCTTCCCCGCCCGGGAGATGACGGGAGAAGAGGTAGAAAAGCTTGTTGACGCCTTCGCCGCCTCCGCCGCCCTCGCTGCCGACGCAGGCTACGACGGCGTACAGGTGATGGGCTCCGAGGGTTATCTGATCAACCAGTTCCTCGCGGAGCGCACGAACCAGCGCACTGACAAGTGGGGAGGTTCGGTGGAAAACCGCCAGCGCTTCCCCGTGGAGATTGTGAAGGCCATCCGCGCCAAGGTGCCGGAGGACTTCGTAATCGACTACCGCATCTCCGTGCTGGAGTTGGTCGAGGGCGGCCAGAGCCAGGAGGAGATCCTGCAGCTGGCCAAGAAGCTCGAAGAGGCCGGAGCGGACATGCTAAGCTCCGGCGTGGGCTGGCATGAGGCACAGGTCCCGACGATCGTGACCTCCGTGCCCCGCGGCGCTTTCGCCTGGGCCACGCAGAAGGTGCGCGAACACGTAAACATCCCGGTGGTGGCTTCTAACCGCATCAACACCCCGGAGGTTGCCGAGGCCATCCTCGACGGCAGCTGGGACGGTGGCGACGGCGAGCCCGCCGGCACCCCGCAGGCCGACCTGGTCTCCATGGCTCGCCCGCTGCTGGCCGACCCGGAATTCGTCAACCGGGCTGCACGCGGCCTGAACACCGAGATCAACCACTGCATCGCCTGCAACCAGGCCTGCCTGGACCACACCTTCGAGAACAAGCGGGCGACCTGCCTGGTTAACCCGCGGGCGGCTTACGAGACGGAACTGGAGTTGCTGCCCGCGCAGGGTACGAAGAAGATCGGCGTGATCGGCGGCGGTGTAGCCGGACTCTTCGCTGCTGAAGCGCTGGCACTCCGTGGCCACGACGTCACTATCTTTGAGGCCGCCGACACCCTGGGCGGACAGTTCAACCTAGCGATGCGCGTGCCGGGTAAGGAAGAGTTCGTGCAGGCTCTGTACGCGGTGGTTAACCGCCTGGAGGGTCTGAAGGTGAACATCTCCACCGGCAAGGCCGTGACCCCCGAAGAGCTGCAGGCCGATGGATTCGAGGAGGTCGTGGTGGCCACGGGCGTGCGCCCGCGCATTCCTGAGTTCCCCGGTGTGGCCGAAGGCTTGGAGGGCACAATCGACGGCGTGACTGTCGCCACCTATGCCGAGCTGATCTCCGGCAAGAAGGCTCCGGGCGAATACGTGGCCGTCATCGGCGCCGGTGGCATCGGCTACGACGTCGCGGAGTTCTTGTTGGAGGATCGCCAGGGCGAGCCGCAGTCCTTAACCTCCTGGAACAGCCAGTGGGGCGTGGTCGAGGATTCCGACGTACACGGCAACCTTTCCACCCCGAAGCCGGAGCGCCCTCAGCGCCGCGTGGTGATGCTGCAGCGTAAGCCGACCCGCATGGGCCGCTCGCTGGGCAAGACGACCGGCTGGGTGCACCGTGCGACAGTTGCGATGGGTGGCACGGAGCAGATCGTGGGCGTGACCTACGAGAAGATCGATTCCGATGGCCTGCACATCACCGTTCCGGTGGAGGATCCGCAGGTCACCCTGAAGAAGATCAAGCAGATCAAGTCCGGCACCTTCGAAGGCCGAACCCTGGATCGCACAGAGAAGCAGGAACTGTTGGAGCAGATCGAGCGCGAAACCAAGGAGAACCGCGAAGAGCGTGTGCTGAACGTGGACACGGTCGTGCTGTGCACCGGCCAGGAGTCCGTCCGCCCGGCAGGCGCTGAACAGGATAGTGCCGACAATAAGGACTCCGGCAACGTTCACATCATCGGCGGTGCAGACGTCGCCGCGGAGCTGGACGCCAAGCGCGCCATCCGCCAAGCCGTCGAGCTGGCCGCCAAAATCTAAGCGGCCGCACTATCCCTCTAAGGCTCCACCACCCGGTCGTCAACCATGCCGATGGCCTGCATCAGCGCATAACAGGTGGTGGGGCCAACGAATTGGAAGCCGCGGCGCTTGAGTTCCCGCGCCAGCGCGCGGGATTCCTGCGAGGACGAGGGCACGTCCTCCAGCGTAGCGGGCCGGGAGTGCTCGGCCGGGGTGAAAGACCACACCAGCACGGGCAGTCCGGGAGCGAGCCTGTTTGCCGCACCACCCAGCACCTGGTGCGCCGGTGAATCCTCCGGCAAGACCTGATACTCGTCCAACTGTCGCAGCGCCAACGTCGCCTTGGCATTTTCGTACAGTGCCTCGTGTTTGCGGGCATTGCGAATCAAACGCTCATCCTGCAGAGCAGCGCGTCTTTGGGATTCACTCATTTCGGTGATGCGCTGGGCGTCAAAAAGAAAGAACACAGAGCGAAAACCCCGCCGCTTGCGCAGGATCGTGGCCCACGACAGCCCCGATTGGAAGCCCTCTAGGGAGATGCGTTCCAGAAGGCCGTGCTCGGTGATGACGGGGCGGCCCCATTCGTTGTCGTAGTAGTCCAGCTCGACCTCGCTGCGATAGGCCCACGGTGGACGGGCCACCCCGGATTCGTCGGTGAGTTGGCCAGTGCTGGTGGTGAGTAACTGCCGTGTGCCTTCCATCGCGTTTCTTCTTTCCTTTCAACTGCGAAAAGCCTAGCTGCCGCGTGTAAGCGCTAGTAGCAATCAACAGCGTAATAAAAACGCCGGACGACCTCCGCGCGAGCAGCTTCTTACCCCACCCCTACTGCGGAGTTATCCACAGAGCCCTGACCTGTGGATAACCCCACTTGGGGGTAGAAAAATGGCACTCACCAGGATGCCTGCCCCTCGAAAGGGGTCGCCTTCTACATAGCGGAAAGTCGCGACTAAGCTTAAAATAACCCAACAGCAAGGGCTGTTTTTATTACCTCACTTTTCAGCCTCTCGCAGAGCCTTCGCTCGGCGCTGCGATTACTTTTCAGGGTTCGCAGCACCGACCCGACTGCTCGAGCCCACGGTTGTATCGCAGCCAGAAAACAACGTGGAACGCTTTAAGTAATAGACGGGAGGAAACCCGATGGAAGGTCGCCCCACAGTCGGCCCTGCGGAACCCACCGTGGCTCCGCAGCCGATATCGCCGCAGCGCGATACCGGTACATTTCGCGCCGTATCTGTTCAGCGCGGCGGATTCCTCAACGAATCGGGCGAGCCAGCCGTTTCCAGGAATGAAGAAAGCGCCCGACCTGAGGTCGAGGCGCCTACTCGGGAAGAATCGAAAAGTGACCCTTTCCGTTCCTACTTCTTCATCGGAACGCTGATTTTCATCATCTGCGGACTGGTCGTCTTGCTGCTAGTGCTGTGGCTAGGCCAAGGCTTGGAAGCCGAAAGCGCGCGCCTCGGCGTAAGCACTCAGCCCACCATGGGAGCGCGTTAACGCCCCGTAGCTTGTTGCTACTTCTTGCCGCGCTTGCCGGTAACTAGGCCGACGAGGAACAGGAAGATACATGCACCCAGCAGGCAGGTGAGGAAGCTAAAGAACTTGCCGCCGCTGCCGATATCCAGCAGCCCCAAGACCCAGCCACCGATGAAGCCGCCGATGATACCGACGACGACATTGAGGACTAGCCCCATCTGCTCGTCGGTGCCCATGATCTTGGAGCCGATCCAGCCAGCCAGGCCACCGATAATGATCCAACCAAGCATGCCGAGTGGCGGCACCGCAGAATCGCTCGCGAGAAGGAAAGTGTTTGCTGCAAGAATTTCTGTAGTCATGTCACCTACGCTACCTGTGGTCCCCAGGAAGTTCTATGGACGCTGCCTAAATAAAGATTTACCCCTTCCATACTCAAACAATTAGAAGCTTTCTCACAGGTTATGTATAGTCACTTTCGTGAAAAAACCTCTGACCACTTTCTTCGCTGCATTCCAGCGCATTGTTGTAACCCTTTCCCTCGTTCTGGCCACCGTGCTGGGCGCAGCCGGCGTAGCTGCGCACAACGCTCCCGCCGCCAACGCCGCCCCGCAGGGATCCCTGCCCCAGCTTCCTCCGCTTCCGCAGCTGCCTCCGCTGCCTGCAGGTTCTTCTGATCTGCAGCGCATGCTTCAGCCGCCGGCTCCGGCGAAGCAGGGCCCGCAGCGCGTGAACACCGCCAAGCCAGCTCCGCGCATCGGCAACGGCCAACAGATCAACGTCTACACCCGCTCTGGCGGCTACAACCGTCGCTACATCCTGGAGATGCCGACCCACTACAACCCGGCACGCCCGGCTCCCGTGATCTTCGGCTTCGACGGCTGGCGGGACACCCCGGAGAACTTCCGCCGCTACTCCCGCCTGTACGAGACCGGTGCACGCCAGCAGGCCATCAAGGTTTTCCCGGAGTCCATCAACCACGGCTGGGAAGGCGCCCCCTACGCAGTAGTAAAGGGTGGGACCGACCTGCGGTTCTTCCTGCAGATCATCGATGAGGTCGACCGCACCTACAACATTGACCGCGGCCGCATCTACGCTACCGGCCACTCCAACGGTGGTGGCATGACGGCAGTTGTTGCCTGCCACCTGCCCCACGTCTTCGCCGGTGCCGCTGCTGTCGGTGGCGCGTTCTACGATCCGGTGAACCGCGGATGCAAGAACCGTGCGATCCCCTTCCTGATCATGCACGGTCGTGGCGACACGATGATGAAGATCGGTGGCGGCTACCGCCACAACGGCGCCCACTACATGGCCGTTCGCGACCTGGTGAACAGCTACGCACGCCGCAATGGCTGTGGCTTCCCGCCGCGCGTCACCCGCATCCCAGGCGGCGAGCGCCACGTCTACCCGTGCGCCCGCAAGGAACTGCAGCTGATCCTGAACCCGCAGAACCACACCTGGAACCGCGTCCCGGATGCCTCCCAGGAAGTCTGGAACTTCCTGTCCCGCCAGCGCCTCTAGTCGCGAGCCTCGAGTCGCTAGCCTCGAGTCGCTAGCCTCGAGTCGCTAGCCCCAAACAGCTAGCGACTAGTACACCTGGGGAAACCTAAGCGAAGCGCCGTAGGCAACACAGCGCTTCGTCGTACATCTTCTGCACGACATCCCCCGCCGGAACCTCTGCCCGCAGCAGCTCAACGCCTTGCCCCGCGTGCAGCTTCAGTTCGTCGGCGAAGTCGCCTCCCGCAGCGCGGGCGGCGATCAGTTCCTCATCACTTACCTCACCAGCGTCGGACAATGGTCCGTACGTATCCACAAATGCGTTGCGCACAGTGCGGGTTGGCCACTGTTCGGTATCCCACTTTTGCTTCTCGGCGCGGTCGTAAATGTCCGTCAACACGGCCTTGCTGGCCGTGGCCTTGATCGCGGCGTGCCGGAGCTCCTCTGGCCCCGCAGCTTCAGGCGAAGCCAGCAGCGCAGTGCCCACCCAGGCTGCGTCCGCACCAGCTACCAGCACGGAGGCCACGCCCCGTCCCGTAGCGATACCTCCGGCGACAGCGATCGGCACGCCCGGCGCGTGAAGCTGCATGTACTCCGTCACGATCTGCAGCAGCGGCAGGGTGCCGATGCGACCGGTGTGGCCGCCGGCATCGGTTCCCTGCACGCACACTGCGTCCACGCCCGCGGCCAGCGCTTGGCGCAGCTGAGCCATGGTATTGATCGGCGCGACAACGGAAATTCCGGCCTCGTGCGCCCGATCCACATAGGGCGCGGGATCCCCGAACCCCAAGCTCACCACGGTGGGGCGGGCTTCCAGCACGGCGTCGAACTGCGCGGGGTTGTCCTCCAGCGCCCACACCATCAGGCCGATGCCATAGGGGCCAGCTTCCGCCGCAATGCGCGCATTCTCGAGGATCCACTCCGGCGCAGTACCCGCACCGGCGCCGAACATGCCCAGGCCACCGGCGCGGCTCACCGCTGCAGCCAGCTCGCCGTCGGAGCGCCCGGCCATAGGTGCGCCGATGATTGGCTTATCGATTCCCCACAGCTCGGTTAGCCGGGTATCGATCCGATCAACCATGGAATGTTCCTCCTCATGATCGTTGTACCTTGAACTACTTGCCACCCTAGTCATCGTTTTGTCGATTATACGAAGTCTAGGTCTCGTCGCGCGCGTAGGGTGGGGGCATGTCTAAGAAAACGAAGCTGGATCAGCTCAAGCCCACCACCACTGTGAAGCCTGCGAAGGAGGTCAGCACCGCCGCGGTTGTTTCCACCGGTCTTATCGGTGGTTGGTTGACTGCGCGGGAGACCGGCATCCGGCCACTCGGCGGCGTCATCCTCGCTGCTGCCGGGGGCTATGCCGCCCGCTCCTGGAATGCCAAGGCCGGCGCCGGGGTAGCTGTGGGGCTGACCACCGGCTACATCGCGGCGTTCGGCCTGTCCCACCCGTTGGCTAAGAAGATTGGTGCTTGGCCTGCGGTTCTTTCGGTCACTGCGGCCGTCGCCGGTGCTGCTTACGCGCTGTCCGACCAGCGCTAAAGCGCCTTAAATTATCGACGCCACAGCCTGGCCCACTACCGCCTGCGCCATCACCTCTAGCTCCGCCAGGTGGGGCTCAATATCTCCCGTGAACTCGACGGGTTCGGCGACCGTCTGCCATTCCAACCCGGTGAGGATGGAGCGCATGGCTTTCTCCGCACCCGTCGTGTCATATCCACCCCGGATCCACCAGCTGGTCGGGGTGTTTTTCATGTCCTCTAGGACCGGCACGTACACCGTGTCGAAGTAGTGCTTGAGGGCGCCGGAAATGTAGCCGAAGTTGGCAGTAGTTCCCAGGATCACCGCGCTGGCGCCGCGCAGCTCGTCGACGTCGGGATCCAACGCCTGCCGCTCCAGGACCTGCACGGCCGGCTGGCCGCCGCCATCCCCGGCCTCCCCCATTTCGGCATTCACTTCCTCGGCTGCGGCGCGCGCTGCGGCGAGGACTGTGTCCGCCAGCTTTTGGGCCTTCTCTGTGGGGCTGTGGTGGACGACCAGGATCGTTACTGGCTGGTCGTCGTTCGTGGTGTTCTTACTCATGACGCCAACGCTACCGATCCTGCAGTGTTGCGTGAACCATTCGGGGAAAGGGGGTGTGGGCGTCCAAAAATAGTTAGCATAGAGAACATGAATGCAGCACCGCTCATCCTTCCGTTTCAGGGCAAGGCGCCGAGGATCCACCGCAGCGCGATGATCTCCCCCGGTGTGACGATCATTGGAGATGTAGAGATCGGGGCGGATTCCTCGGTGTTCTACGGGTGCGTGCTGCGCGGGGATGTGGGCGCGATCCGCATCGGCGAGCGGACAAACGTGCAGGATAACTCGGTGATGCACGTGGAGCGCGGGCAGCAGTGCGTGCTGGAAGACGACGTGACTATTGGCCACCAGGCGCTGATTCACTCCTCGCACGTAGAGGCGGGGACGTTGATCGGTATGCAGTCGGCGCTGTTGTCCGGGTCCGTGATCGGCAGCGGTAGCCTCGTCGCCGCGGGCGCGGTGGTGCTGGAAGGCCAGAAGATTCCGGCTGGCAGCTTGGCCGCCGGGTTGCCCGCGAAGGTACGGCGCGAGCTGACTGAGGAGGAGCGGCAGGGGTTCATCGCCCATGCAGCGCGTTACGTGGAAACAGCCGGTAAGCAGGCCAGCACAGCGGAGGCACTGTCCTTGGAGGATGTGTATTTCGAGTAGCTCGGTGGTGTGGTTCCACGGCGCAAACAGGCGGTGCCAGAAGTTGCAGCCCCATGCACTTTGAGCACTGACGGGTGAGTCGTTTCGATATTTTTCCCGCTGGTCAATAGACTGATTCAAGTTATGGCACAGGGAAACTCTACGGCGGACGAGAACTCGCACCATACAACGGAGCAGTCGGACGCTACTCAGGCGAAACGATCAACGGCGAAACAATCAACGGAATCCACCGACGCTGCGCAAAGCAGCGCCAAGAAGGTTGGCTCTTCCGGTAAGTCCGGCGTGCGCTCCTCCAGCATGCGCTACGACATTGAGGGGCTGCGCGGCCTGGCTATCGGCCTGGTCGTGGTCTTCCACGTCTTCGTCGGCAAGGTCAGCTCGGGCGTGGACGTGTTCCTGCTGCTCGGCGGCATCTTCTTCTTTGGCAGCCAGCTGCGAAATGCGCAGAACCCGAAGGGGTTGACGTTCCCGCAGTCCCTGATCCGCATTATCCGGCGACTCTTCCCGCTGCTCGCGGTGGTGGTTGCTAGCGTGCTTGCGGCCTCCTTACTGCTGATGAACCGCCTCGTGCATGTGCAGATGGCGAAGGATGCGGTGGCCGCCCTGGGCTATTACATCAACTGGCAGTTGGCATACACCGGCCGCGAATACACGTCCGTAAAGACCACGGTCAGCCCGTTCCAGCACCTGTGGTCCATGTCTGCCCAGCTGCAGATTTACGCCGGATCGCTACTGGTTATCACTCTGATTGCCCTGATCTTCCGCAAGTACGCCCGCCAAGTACTGCTTGTTGTGCTTACCGCCGCCACGGTACTTTCCTTCGCCTACGCCACGTACTTCCACATAGAAGACCAGACCATCAACTACTACTCCACCCTGAGCCGCTTCTGGGAGATCGGCCTGGGTGGCCTGCTGGGCATGTTGCTGCTGCGCCGAGATGCCAACGGCAACCCGGTGCTGCGTCCCCTCGGCCGCTGGACGCGCACGATCATGGGCATCGTGGGTCTGGCCATGATCATCGGTACCGGCATCTTCCTGGACGGCTCTTCCCAGTTCCCGGGCCCGTGGACGCTGGTGCCGCTGGTCGGCGCGCTGCTGGTGGTTGTTGCCGGCCACTCCGGCGAGCCCGTCGGCGTTACCCGGATGCTACTGACCCGTCCGTTCCAGTTCTTGGGCCGCATCAGCTACGCGCTGTATGTCTGGCACTGGCCCATCCTGGTGCTGTGCGTCTACTACTTCAACGTCCCCAAGGTCACCCCGGCGCTGGGCGCAGCTGTGATCGGGGGCAGCGTGGTGCTGGCTTGGCTGTCCAACATCCTGATCGAGCGCCCGCTGCGCCAGGGCAAGAAGCCGGAGCGTAACTGGGTGCTGCTGAGCCCCCGTTACTGGGCAAAGTCCCTTTCCGCCTGGCCGAAGGCCATTTACGCCGTGCTGGTTATCGTGATCGCCGGCGCAGTGGTGGCTTCCCCGAAGTACCTCCAGCACCGCGAGGACGTCAACAGCGAACAGCTGTGGGATCTGGCGGCCGATCGGTCAATCTACCCCGGCGCGGCAAGCTTCCTAAACAACGCTCCCGTGCCGGAGAACATGCCGCTGGTGCCACCATTGGAGGACTTCCATTCGCTGCTGCCACAGACCCAGCCGGATGGCTGCCAGATCGGCTTCGATAGCGATGCGCTGATTCTGAAGAAGAACTACAACCGTTCCGACGAGGAATGTGCCTACGGCGACATCCACTCTGACAAGACCCTGTACGTCATCGGCGGTTCGCACTCCGAGCACTACATTCCGGCGCTGGACATCGTGGGCCGCAACCGGCACGTGAAGATGATCCCGATCCTGAAGATGGGCTGCCCGGTGAATGCCAACATCCCGCGCGTCAACGGCGATCCCTACCCCACCTGCATCAGCTGGTCGAAAAAGGTCGTGGAGTACATCAAGGAGCACCCGCCGACAGAGGGCATCTTCATGACCGGCACCCGACCGTCCACGATCGGTGGCGCGGGCCCGGAGCAGGTGCCGCAGGAGTACAAGGATCTGGTCCAGAGCTTTACCGACCAGGGCATCCACAGCTGGCTGATGCGCGATAACCCGTGGCAGACCAACGCCAACGGGGCACCGCGTGACATGCGCACCTGCGTGGCGGAGATGATGGAAGGTAAGCAGGGCGAAGCTGCGGAAGACGATGGTTTCCCTGGCCTGGCTAACCCCGGTCGCCCGAACTTCAATGAGGTGCTGGCCATCAACGCCGAGTGTGGCCAGAGCATTTGGGATTCCCTGCTGCCTGAGGATCCTTCCATCGAAGCTTACAAGGGCATGGACGTGACCCTCCTGGATCTGACCGCGGCGGTGTGCCGCGAGGACTGGTGCCCGTCCATCATCGGCAACATGGCGGTCTACCGCGATGCGCACCACTTCAACAACATCTTCGCGGAGACTCTGGCTCCGGAGCTAGAGGCGCAGATGTTCGATCCGAACCACAAGATCCCGCCGATGAACGTCGGGCTGATGCCCAAGAAGAATCAGCCCGCGCCCCCGAACCCGCAGAACTAACGGGGCAGGTCTTCCAACGTCGGCGACGGGAGTTCGTCGGAGGTGAATTGCGGGCTCGCGACCACGGTGATTGTGCCCACAGGCTAGCCCTCTGGAGGAGCTGGAAGACTGCGCGGCAGAAAAGAAGAATGCCTGCTAGGCTACGACAATATTCAAAGCTGTGGAGGTATCGAAATGAAGAGGATCAACGTAGTCGGGGCCGTGCTTGTACGCGATGGCAAGGTCCTGGCAGCCCAACGCAGCGAATCGATGTCCCTTCCACTGACGTGGGAATTCCCCGGCGGAAAGATCGAACAAGGTGAAACCCCAGTGGAAGCACTCCGACGGGAATTGCGAGAAGAGCTACTGTGTGACGCGACTGTGGGCGACCACCTCGAAACGACGGAGCACAACTACGACTTCGGAACCGTAGTCCTCAGCACCTTCTACTGCACCCTGAATGGAGCAGACCCTCAGATCACCGAACACGCAGAGATCCGCTGGATGGATGTCAACGAACTTCCGGAGCTCGATTGGGCACCCGCCGACATTCCTGCGGTCCAGAAAATAGTCCAAGAGCTCGGCCAGTAGCCAGCTTTTTGAGGAAGCATCGTGTCTGTTTTCGATACGAAGGTAGGCCTGGATACAGCCTTCGGCTATCTGGATCGAAGTATTGAATCCGGCCAGGTTTTCAATCCTGCGCTCATTGCTAACACCGAGAGCAACGATATGCTGCGCGCCATCAAGCACGAACTAAAGCGCGCAAAGAGCTTTGATTTTTCGATTGCTTTCATCACTTCCTCCGCACTGGCACTGTTGAAGCAGGACCTGCTGAATTTCCAGGGCCAGGGTCGCATCATCACCTCGACATATCTGCAGTTCAACGAACCTGCGGTGTTTAAAGAGCTTCTACAACTCACCAACATCGAAGTCAGGGTACTTAAAGACTCGGTCGACGCTTTCCACAGCAAGGGCTACGTCTTTGAGCACGCCGGTGGCACAACGGCGATCATTGGCAGCTCAAATCTGACCCGTAACGCCCTAATTAGCAACACGGAATGGAACGTGCGCTTTTCGGCCATGCCGGATGGCGACATTGCCCTGCAAGTTCGAAATGCCGTCGCGCGATTGGAAGAGCGCTCCGAGCCACTCACCGCAGCATGGATCGACGCCTACGAGAAATCGTGGAAACCGATCCCGCAGAGGAACGAGATACTCGGGGAAAAAGACGAGGTCATCCCCGTCGGTCGTATTAGGCCCAACGCGATGCAGTCGGAAGCCCTCGAAAAGATCAAACAGATTCGCGAGTCGAATGCCCGGCGCGCGGTCGTGATCTCCGCGACGGGAACGGGCAAGACAATCCTCGCCGCGCTGAGTGTCCGGGAAGCCAAGCCGGAAAGAATGCTGTTCATCGTTCACCGGGAACAGATTCTGGACAAGGCGATCCTGGAATTTCAAAGGGTTCTGGAAGCTCCTCCGGAAGACTTCGGCAAGTTCGTCGGTTCCACGCGACAGCCGGACCGCAAGTATGTTTTCGCCAGCGTTCAGTCCCTTTCGCGCGAGGATAACCTGCGGGACTTTGATCCCGATTCCTTTGACTTCATCATTGTCGACGAGGTCCACCGAGCCGGTGCAGAGAGCTATCTGCGCACCCTGGACCACTTCCAGCCGGCTTTCCTTCTGGGGCTTACGGCGACGCCGGAGCGTACCGATGGCTTTAACGTCTTTGAACTTTTCGATTACAACGTGGCCTACGAAATTCGGCTCCAAAAAGCCTTGGAGTCGAAGATGCTCGCACCTTTCAGCTACTACGGGGTCACGGATTACATCGATGACCAAGGGCGGACTATTGAAGAAACGAGCACGCTATCCAAGCTGATCTCCACCGAGCGGGTAAAGCATCTACTCGACATGCTCACGACTTACGGGCGGGCGGATAAGGTCACGGGGCTCATGTTTTGCTCATCGCGGCAAGAGGCCACAGAGCTTTCCGCATTGCTCAATGGAGAATCGGTATTCGGCCATTGCCTGCGCACCAAAGCGCTGACCGGTGAAGATTCGCCACAGACCCGCAATGCGGTGATTAAGGAGCTGGAAGACGGAGAGCTGGACTATGTACTGACCGTCGATATTTTCAACGAAGGCATTGACATTCCCTCCGTTAACCAGGTGGTCATGCTGCGGAATACCGAGTCCGCCATCATTTTTACCCAGCAGCTCGGCCGCGGTCTGCGCAAGGCGGCAGGCAAGGATCACTTGCGAGTCATCGATTTCATTGGCAACTACAAAAACAACTTCCTCGTGCCCATCGCTCTTTTTGGCGATAGTTCACTAAACAAGGACATCATTCGCAAGCGTTTGCGGGATGCCGACGAGTCAGGGTCAATCGCTGGGATTAGCAGCATCAGCTTTGACAAGATCTCCGAACAACGGATTCTGGAAAGCCTGGCTAATGCCAGTTTGGATAAGCTCCACCAACTGAAGAAGTCTTTCGCCGACTTGGAGTTTCGACTGGGGCGCCAGCCTTGGCGACTCGATTTTCTGATCCAGGACACTGTGCAGCCGCCAATCATTGCTACGTCCAGGACAGCCAACTACTGGGACTTTCTGGTCCGGTCGAAGAAGGAAACTCAAGTGCCAACGAAGGAGGAAAGCGCATTCCTGACTTTCCTCGACAATGAATTGCTGAACGGGCTGCGCCCTCACGAGCTACTGCTGCTTAAACAATTGCTGGAGCAAAGTCGGGTTTCCGTAGAAGACTTCCGCTCACTGCTACATCGCTTCATTCCCCAACGGAGTGAACAGGGGCTAGACACGCTGACCTTGAAATCGGTCTCCAGGATTCTGGATCTGAGCTTCTTCACACTCAACGAGAAAAAGAAATACGGCAATCTCCCCCTGGCCACCTTTAGCAACGACATCTTCACCCTCAGCGATACGTTGCGAAAGACCTACGACTCCTCTCCCCTTTTCGCCCGCCATGTTGACGATGCCATCGAGACTGGCCTGCGCACCAACCGCGAACGCTACGCATCGCAGGGTTCCATGCTCCCTGGAAAGCAGTATTCGCGTAAGGATGTGTGCCGCATGCTGAACTGGGAAAATAACCAATACTCCACGATGTACGGCTACGCAGCTAACGAGGAAACCGGGACGTGCCCAATCTTCATCACTTATCACAAGGCCGATGACATTTCGGATTCCACCAAGTACGAAGACAAGTTCGACAGCCCCTCCGTGATTAACTGGTTTACGAAGTCAAACAGGCGCCTCGATAGCAAGATTGAGCAACGAATTGTTGCCGGGAATTACACCTTGGAAGTGTTTGTAAAGAAGGACGACGCCGAAGGGCACGACTTCCACTACCTTGGCCAGGCACGTTCCCGCGATGCGGTGGAGACCACCATTCCCACAGCCAAAGAGCCAATGCCGATCGTTAATATGCGTCTGGACCTCATGCACCCCGTTTCGCCAGGTCTATACAACTACTTCACAACCAACCCCGTCACCAGCTGACCTTTTTTCAGCCGCCAGCCCCGCGCGTTCCTCTATAGTCGGTTGCACAGGCGCGCACGCTGGGACTGTGGGCGTCATTAAGAAAAAATCGCAGAAAGGCCAGCAACACCATGATCGTCACTACCACTAACTCCGTCGAAGGCCACACCATCGCGCAGTACCTGCGCATCGTTTCGGGTGAGACCGTGGCGGGCATCAACATGTTCAAGGATATCGGCGCGGGCTTCCGCAACATCACCGGTGGCCGCTCCTCCGCTTACGAGGGCGAGATCCTGCAAGCTCGCGAGACCGCTCTGAAGGAGATGGTGGATCGCGCGCTGGAGATGGGCGCGCACGGCATCGTCGGTGTCGACATCGACTACGAGTCCCTGGGGCAGGGCGGCATGGTGATGGTTAGCGCGACCGGCACCGCCGTCACCTTCCAGTAGCAGCTCGTGCCCGGCGCGTTGCCGGGCTTACACCTGGTCGAGCGGGCGGATCATGATCGACTCAACGTCCATGTGGCGTGGCCGCCCCGCGACCCAACGAATGGTCTCGCCGATATCTTCGGCCTGCAGGTTTAGCTTGTCTGCATAGACCTCCGCCGCGCGCTCGGCATCGCCCTTGAAACGATTGAGGCTGAAGTCGGTGGCCACCCGTCCCGGATCCACCTGGCAGACGCGCACGCCAGATTCGGCGAACTCCATGCGCATCACATCGGTCAGTGCGGTCTGCCCGAACTTCGCCGCATTGTAGCCGGCGCCCCCTCGGTAAGCGCCGCGACCTGCGACGGAAACCACGTTGATCACCTGCGGCGCCTCCGCCACCTGTAGCTGATCGAACAGCGCGCGGGTGACCTCCAGGGTGCCCATCACGTTTGCTTCGAACATCCAGCGCCAATCCTCCGGATCGGCTTCCAGCACCGGGTCGAGGCCACGCGCGCCGCCTGCGTTGTTGACCAGCAGGTCCACCTTGGAGCCCGTCAGCTCGGCCACGGCTGCGGTGAAATTATTTATTGACGCCCCATCCGTCACATCGAGCGCAAGGGGCGTAGCCTTACCGCCCTCCTGGGCGATCTCTTGCGCGACCTGCTCTAGCCTTTCCATACGACGAGCAGCCACAACGACGTGCCAGCCATCCGCGGCCAGGAGCTTGGCGGTTGCTTCCCCAATGCCAGCACTTGCGCCGGTGACAACGGCTACGCGGGAGTCGGACGATGGGTAAGGTTCGGTTGCTGCAGCGTTAGTACTCATGAGTCCCAATGTAGCGGCCGGGGTGGCGCCACAAGGAGGTTCTTCCCGACTTGGTTTCGAAAAATTCCTAGAGCACTGCAGCGGTCAATTCTATGTATTAATCTTTGGCCTAATAAATGATTATGGCGTTTCTCTAAGGATTTCACATGTCGAACAACTTCGGTGATGGTGGCTCCCCGTTCAATCCGGGTCAGAACCCGGGTCAGACCCCAGGTCAGGACCCGGACGGAGCCGCTAATCAGGGACAGCAGTACGGCCAGCAAGGCTACGGTCAACAGAACTACGGCCAGCAAGGCTACGGTCAACAGAACTACGGCCAGCAAGGCTATGGTCAGCAAAATTACGGCCAGCAGAACTACGGCCAGCAGGGCCTCGGTCAGCAAGGCTATGGCCAGCAAGGGCTCGACCAGAACCCCTTCAACTCGCAACCTCACGGCGCATATGGCCAGCCGATGAATGGCGGCAACGGCGGTGGTGGAAACACCGGAACAATCGTTGGCATCATCGTTGCAGCTGTCGTAGTGATTGGTCTCATCGTCGGTGGTTACTTCCTGCTGAACAAGGACGATGAGGGAGGCTCTACCGAGGCCTCCGGTTCCTCGAGCAGCGCGGAAAAGTCGGGTGAATCCTCCGAGGAAACTTCGGAGTCTTCGGAAAGCAGCAGCGAGTCTTCTTCCTCCGAGTCCTCTACTTCGAAGCAGCCCCGGGAACGCGGTCGAATCGGTGGCCCCGATGATTCGCTGACCAAGGAATACGCGGACGCAATGCCGGCGAAGCTCAAGGATATGGTCTACGGCTGCAAGTCCGGCACCTTTGAGCTGAACCGGGAAAATAAGCGACGAGTCCAGGGAATGCAGTGCTCCGGTGTCTGGGACACAGCGCTGGAGTACAAGCAGATTAAGCTCATCAAGGACTCCAAGGCTCCCGATACCGAGATCAAGTACGCCAAGGACCACAACGCCGAGATCTGGTCCGACGCCCCGGATAATTTCGCTGGCTACATTCCGGACACGTACTCCCCGATCGTGTTCGTCTTCAACAAGTCCAAGGGCTACCTGATGGAAACCACCCTGCACTTAGGCGATGAGGAAAAGGCGAAGCAGGCACTCATCGAACTGGGCTACTCGGAAAAATAATCCCCTTAGTGGGGTGACACATCCCCCCATCTGTCACCCCTATATCACCCCAACTGAACACGTAGCGGAACACCAAGTCGCGTGGCAGCATTCAACCCCACGAATGCGCTCACAATTTCTGAGCCATGCAAAAAGCAAAGACGTTTCTTGAGACTTGAAGGACTTTCACTCCACCATGACGAACAACAATCCTTACGGAAACACTCCCAATCCGGGCGATAGCAACGGGGGCGACAACCCTTTTAACGGCTCCAACCCGACAGACGAAACCACGCAGTGGAATTCGGCGCAGGGGCAGAACCCAGGCCAGAATCCGCAAGGCGCGCAATACCCCGGCGCACAACCGGGCCAACAGGGTGGCTATGGCCAGCAGGCTCCGCAGGGCGGCTTTGGCCAGCCGAGCCAGTTCGACGGTTATGGCGAGCCGGGGCAGAACAGCTTCGGCCAGCAGCCCCAGAGCCCTTTCGACCAGGGTGGGTACGGCGCAGGTGCAGCAGGGTATGGCTCGGGGGCGACAGCTTACGGCCAGCCTCAGAATTCGGGTGGCGGTGCCGGCAAGATCATCGGCATCATCGCAGCCCTAGTCGTAGTGGTCGCGCTGGCAGTCGGTGGCTACTTCTTTGTCGTGAAGGATGACGAGGAAACAAAGAACACCGCCGACAGCTCCTCGACGGAATCCACGGGTGCAGAGGAAACCACTGAGGAGACAAGCACCGAAGACACTCCGTCTAGCGAGGACACTAGCTCGTCTAGCAGCACTTCCAGCAGCTCCAGCTCTGCTACAGACACTCCTGCTGCGCCCGGCACTTTCGGCGGCCCGGATAACACCCTCGAGGAGCCTTACAAGGGCGCAATGCCCGCGAAGCTAAACGATCTAGTCAACCGCTGCAAGAACGGCCACTTTAATCTCCGCTACCGAGACCGCAGTCGCCCGTCCCGCGAAATGGACGGCCTTCGCTGCACGGGTGTCCGGGGCACCGGTTGGGCATACAACCAAGTCGACCTCATCAACGACAAAGAGTATGTCGACACTAAGTCAAAGGAATTCAATAGCCAGAACCCGGTTGTCGTAAGCAACGACCCGAACAACTACGCCGGACACTTCAAAGAGCTGGCTCACGAGAAGCTCTTCATCATCAACAAGGACAAGGACATCATCCTCGAAGCCGACATTTACAACGCGGAGGATGGGGAGCTGGACGGGCTGCTCGAACAGTTGGGTTACAAGGGCGGCGAAGGCGAATCCGCCTAACGCCCTGCGCATAAGCCACTATTTATAGTGGCTTGATCCATCCCTGCTGAACGGCGTACTGGTAAGCACCGAACGCCGCAGCGCCCAGGGCGAATACGCCCGCGATGCCGCCGACCCAGGCCAGAATGCCTGCGATCGGCGGCGCATCTTTGCCCAGGGAACCCGCAGGGTCAGTGCTGCCCAGCGGGAAGGCCTTCAACAACCACTCCGCGCCCGGGTTCGCGGATTCCACGCTGCTAGCCAGCGAGCCCTCGTTGTTCGCTTGCGGATTCTTTGGATTGTCATCCGGGTCGACGGGCTGGGTAATCGGAGCCGTACTGGACCCCTTACCCTCGGACGACGCTGCGGCCTGGGCCGGAGCTACACTCGCGGCGCCGGCAACCAGGGCAGTTGCGGTGGCCAGTGCAGCCAAGGACTTGGAAGAAGAAAAGGACTTCATAAGTCCAGATCTTAAAGCTGCTCCAGCGCCTGCGCGACATCTGCGAGCAGATCCTCCAGATCCTCAATGCCGATGGAGATACGCACTAGGTCGCGCGGAACCTCCAACTGAGAACCGGTCACGGACTGGTGGGTCATCGTCGCCGGGTGCTCCAGCAGAGACTCCACGCCGCCCAGGGATTCAGCCAAGCAGATCAGCTTGGTGGACTGGCAAAACTTCAGCGCGGCCTCCTCGGAGTGGAAACGCACGGAGATCATGCCGCCGAATCCCTTACCGGTGGACTGGCGCTTAGCCACCTCGTGCCCCGGGTGCTGTGGCAGGCCGGGGTACAGGACAGTGGCGACCTCGTCGCGGCCGTCCAGGTACTCCGCAATAGCTTGGGCGTTCGAGCAGTGGCGATCCATCCGCACGCCCAGGGTCTTCAAGCCACGGGCGTTGAGGTAGGCATCAAAAGGCGAAGCAATCGGACCTGCCCCGCCCAGCAGGAAGTCCAGATCCTCATCCAGCTGCGCATCGTTGCTGACGATCGCACCACCGACCACATCGGAGTGTCCACCGATGTACTTCGTCGTGGAGTGCAGCACCACGTCCGCGCCCTGATCCAGAGGTCGTTGCAGGTAGGGGCTGCAGAAAGTGTTATCCACGATCAACTTCGGGCGCGTAGGGGCGTCACTACCACACTCATCGGCAAGCACCTCGGCGATGGCGGCGATGTCGGACACAGCGAGCAGCGGGTTCGTCGGAGTTTCGAGCCACACCAGCTTTGTCTTCGGGGTCAGCGCCGCACGGACGGCCTCTGCGTCGGTGGTGTCAACGACGGTGAAGTCCACATTCCAATCCTTGAAAGCGGTCGCGATCAGGCGATACGTGCCGCCGTAAGCATCGTGCCCCATGATCAGGTGATCACCGGGGCGCAGCAGCACGCGCAGCAGGTGGTCGGTCGCTGCCATACCGGAAGAGTAGACGCGGCCGTGTTTGCCGCCCTCGAGCGCCGCAATCGTGCGGGCCAGCGAATCGACAGTCGGGTTCGCCACCCGGCCGTACTCATAGCCGCCGCGCAGATCATTCGGCGCGTTCTGGGCGAACGTGGTGGAGGCGTAGATCGGTACGTTGATGGAGCCCATGAACTCGTCGGGCTCGTAGCCTGCGTGGATGGCGTCTGTGTTGTGGGCCATGGAAACTCCTCTTCGAACTAGGGCTTGGTAGCGCGTCTTTGTGCTTTTTGTGCGCCGGGAAATCACAGCCCGGTGCGCATCGTTTCAACGATTATAGACCAAGCAGTCTAGTTTGGAAGTGCAACCGGCGGAAGTGGCCCTCTATCTGCGCTTCTAACAGCGGCCGAGCTCGCGCCGGATCGCTTCCTTCTCCGCCTGTGTCACCCACAACTGATACTCCGCCTTCACCCGCACCTGAATAGAGACGTAAGTGCAGCGGAAGGACTTATTCGCAGGCAGCCACGTCGCAGCATCGCCCGCGCCCTTCTGCATATTCGAAGGTCCATCAACAGCCAGGAGGTTCAGCGGATCGTTGGCGAACTGCTCGCGCCGCTCCGGCGTAAGCTGCTGCGCGCCCTTCTGCCACGCATCAGCAAGCGCCACCACGTGGTCGATCTGCACCGCCTGGCTGGTCTTCTGCCCACGAACAAAATGGATCAGCTGGCCGGTATAGGGGTCATCCAGGTCCCCACTGAGCACCTTGCAACCCTTCGGCGCCTCGACATTGGTGAGGTCGCGCGCCAGAACATCATTGCGCTGGTCGCAACCGTTGCGGTCGATGTCCTTCCACCGCTGGCCGAACTGACTGCGGCTATATCCCGTCTTCGGCGCGCGCCCCTTCACCGCCAGCGTCTCCAGCAGATCCAGCATGTTCTGCTGGTGCAGTGAACGTTCCGGCACTGCGGGCGCTTCTTGCTCTGCGGGCTGAGTCGGTTGGTCTGACTGCTCTGTCTGTTCTGGCGCCGCCGGCGGTTCCGGCTGGTCGGGGATTGTTTCTGTAGGCGGTTCTACTGTCGTTTCCGAGTTTTGGGACGCCGAACTTCCGCCCTCTAGAATCTCCGCACCCTCGACGCACCCGCCGAGCAGCAGGCTTGCACCCAGCACAAGCGCTGCCACACCGCGCGCGCCGACTACACGCACGCCGACTACGCGGCCATTTACCCTCTTGCTCATAGCCCATCACGCTAGCAACCCAGCCGGACAACCCCCGCAACCTCCCGCGATAATCCACGGTAGGTTTCGAACACCCGTGCAGTACGGCGCGGGCGTAGGGGCGTCAACAAGAAAAGAATACTTTTATACCTGCCTGCCGTTGGCGGTCCGCGATACCATAAACGCATCATGAAACCTCTGAAGAAGATTTACCAAGCACAGATGAAGGCAGTACCCGGCTTCGTGAACAAAATGATTAAGAAGCCGAGCCGCATGCGGCGCATGATGAACCTCTGGCCGCCACTGCTGTTTTCCGGCATTAAGATGACCGAGGTCTCGGACGACTGGGCCTTTGCACGCATCGTGCTGAACCTGCGCTGGTGGAACGCAAACATGCACGGCGCAGCTTTCGGCGGCACCCTGTTTTCCATGACGGATGTGCTGTTCGGCACCCTCATTGCCCGCCGACTCGGCACTGAATACGAGGCCTGGACGCGCACCGGCACCTTCCAATTCCTCACGCCCGGACGCAGCGGCGCGTACATGGACGTAGAACTTACCCCCGAGCTGATCGACTGGATCACCACCACCGTCGACGAGGACGGCTACTGCAACGTGCCGTACACCTCCATCATTTACAACAAGGATGGTTCGGTCGTTGGTATCGGCCAGCAGGATCTGCACGTGCGCCCACGCGGTGGCGGTAAGCGCGCCGACCGTCCGAAGCAAGCTCTGCAGCCACGGGGTCTGGTGCTGGAATCGCTGGCCAACGCGGTGGTGTGGCACTGCTTCAAGGACCAGCCGGAGATCCTGACTGTTTTGATGTCCGAGCAGCGTCGCATCCCCAACCCCGAGGACCAGATGCGCCACGTGGTGAAGGTAGCACTAGAAAAATCCACCAAGTCCCGGGAGGACCTGGTGGCTCTAGATATTCCAGAAAAGTACCTGGACGCTTAAGCTAGCCCAGCTGGTTATCCCAGCTGTTAGCCCAGCACCTTGCCGCAGTTCGGCCAAGCGCCTGCGCCCTGGGTGGCCAGGACCTTCTCGGCGATTTCGATCTGCTGCGCCTTCGTAGCCTGGTTGGCCGTCGGAGCGTACTTCGTGCCACCGAAGCCAGACCAGGTCTGGGCACTGAACTGCAGCCCGCCGTAGTAGCCGTTGCCCGTGTTGATCTTCCAGTTGCCGCCGGACTCGCACTGTGCGACTTGATCCCAGACGCTAACAGGTGCAGCCTGTGCGGACGGGGCTGCGACTGTGGCGGCTGCCGCCGGGGCAGCGACCAGGCCTGCAGCCATGCCGATGCGGGCGAAAGCGGTCTTTACGGACTTATTCATGTAGACGAAAACTCCTTCTGCGAAGCCTGCCGGGTGGCTGGCTTCATATCGATTGTTTGATGTCTACGCGGCCGCGCTTTGCGACTGCACGCTGGCAGTTACGCGAAGTATCGCGCCCCGGGTGTTTGCCGGGCGGCTGCCACTAAGCACGCAAACTTACGCACTCTCCCCCGGGGTGCGTCAACCGAAAAAGCGCTAAATCCCGAAAAAATCTCGGATTGATAACGAAAATTAAGGGGATTCTTATGGAAATGACCCTGACCACGCTGGTAGCCTTTGTTTGATGCGGAACCCACGCTAGTTTTGAAACTATGCAAGTGACGGACGCAGAGCAGAATGAAGTAGCCCATAGCCACCCCAAGCCCCCGAAATCGGCTCCTGTCGAGCTCCCTCGTTTCGACTGTGGCCCCCTACTTGTCAACATTGACGATAAAGACAGTCTCTGGAACGCACTTAACGAGCACTCTTAAACTAAGTGCCGTTCGTTTCCCCCAGCTTCGAGCTAGCGGCGCGGGCCGTAAACGGCTGCCGATTCGATACGGGACGGCACCACATACGCAATCGCGGCGGTGCAGACAATACCCGTGAGCGTGACGAGTGTTCCCCAATCGCCGTCCAGTAGCCCACCTGCAAAGACCCATGCGATCGCGGCGACGGCCGCCAGGGCAATCACCGCCATTCCGAAGAGGTGCTCGTTACCCGTACCGGAGACCGGAATGTATAGCAGTCCGGCAAGTACGCCGATGACGCCCGCTACCACGCCAGTGAGTACCGCGGATCCTACGCCCGCAGAAGCTTCGCCAGGGATGAAGCTCACAAGGAGATCCGCGATGAACACCGCAGCGAAGGTGACGGCCGCAGCCAAGACGGCGAGGACGATGAGGTTCACCGCGACCTTCTTGCCGTCGTATCGGCCGGCCAGCAGCCCTTCGCGGGGATCTTGCTGTGGCTGGTTGTAGCCCTGGTTGCCATAGCCACCGTAGCCAGCACCGCCCTGCGTGTTGAACATGCGAGTCTGGTCGTCGTTTCCTTGCGGGTACGTCACCCAACGCTCCTTTCACTGGCGTTTCAGGTGGCCTATGTTACCGGAGTGACGATTGGGAAGTCACTCTTCTCCGCAGCTTTAGTGATCGTCCCAGTGGTCGCCGTGCTTCGCGTGACGGTGGCCGTCGTGGATGTAGTCGACGTGGTCGCCGTGCGGGACGGCAACGTGGCCGCAGTCCGGGCCGTGCTCGTGATCGTGACCCTCGTGGACGTGGTGCTCGGCGGTCTCACACTCGTCCCAGTGGCCTTCGTGCTCGCGGTGCAGGTGACCGTCGTGAACATAATCGACGTGGTCGCCGTGCGGGACGGCAACGTGGCCGCAGTTCGAACCGTGCTTGTGATCGTGGTCGGCGTGAGTGGTGCAGCTCATGATGAACTCCTTGTTAATCCCGGGCAACCATGGAGCCACTTCCCCTTGGTCGGGCGGGCCAGTCGGTTGCTTTGACGCTTTCTATACTGCCCCTCACCTGCTGCGTTGTCAATACGTTTTCAATAAAGTTTCCCCGGAACCAGCTAGACGCTGGTCGGGCGCGCAATCTTTCTCCAGTCGCGAATCACTTCCACAACCCCTTCCCTCACTACAACAAGCATGTAGGTTGGGTGACCAAGTACAGCAATCCCCAGAGAGGATTCCAACCATGGAAAACAACACGGCCAAACCACTCGACGTACTCATCGTGGGCGGCGGGTTCGCGGGCACAGCGGCGGGCGTCACCCTAGCCCGCGCGCAGCGGCGCGTAGCAATCGTCGACAGCGGCAAACCCCGAAACCGCTTCAGCGCCCACGCGCACGGGATCATGGGTCGCGATGGGGTTAACCCCATGGAGCTGCTAGATCAAGGTCGCAGCGAGTTCGCTTCCTTCGGCGGCGAGGTCATCCCCGGCGAAGTCACCGCGCTCGACAAAGTAGGGAGCGCGAACAGCGCCTGGAAGGCCACCACCACCGACGGCCAGGAGCTTCTGGCCAGGCAGGTTCTCGTCGCAACCGGCATCACCGACGAGCTGCCGGACGTACCAGGACTGACTGAGCTCTGGGGATCCCGCGTTTTCCACTGCCCCTACTGCCACGGCTATGAGGTGCGCGGACGCGACCTCGCCGTCATTGGCGGAAAGAACCCTGGCTTCACGATGCACATGGTGCACCTGATGCGTAAATGGACCGACCGCGTCACGTTCTTCACCAACGGGCTTTCCCTAGACGAGGCCGACCGCGCACTGTTTGAAAAGCGTGGTGTCGTTCTTATGGACGCCCCCGTCTCCGGCGTACAGCCCGACCCAGCATCGGACACGGGAGTTCTGGTGAGCACTTCCGACCCCAACGAAGCTGGCGCCTCCACCTCTACAACCCGCGCCTTCGAGGCATGCTTTACCGGACCGGATTTCCACCCCAATGATCAGCTGCTGCTAGCCGCCGGATGCGAATCCGAGAACGGCTGGGTAGTACGGCAACCTCGTGGCCAAACGTCCGTCGCAGGTCTGTGGACGGCAGGAAACGTCACCAGCTCCCCCGACCAGGTTTCTCAGGCGATGGGCGCGGGTGTGGCCACCGCGATTGCGATCGATCAGGCCTTATTGGACGAAGAACTGCGGCAGGTTCGAGAGCAGGCTCATGAATAACGAACGACCACAGCAGGTAGCGTTTATTCTCTTCGACGGATTCGAGCTCTTGGATGTCTTTGGACCCGCGGAAATCTTCGCTAAGGTTCCTGACCTTCAAGTGAGGTTTGTATCCTCGGATGGGGAGCCGGTAGCCAGCTCCCAAGGTGTGAAGATTCTCCCCGACACAACCTTTGATTCCCTCGTGTGCGACACCGTTATCATCCCGGGCGGTCAGGGAACGCGAGCTCTCGTCAAAGATGCGGATTTCCTGGCCCGCATCTACAAAATGGCGAGTTGCGCCTCACTTGTCTGTTCCATATGCACAGGTTCGGCGGTTCTGGCCGCAGCTGGCTTGCTAGAGGGATACGCCGCCACCAGCAATAAACTTGCGTTTGATTGGGCCGCCTCTTTCGGCAACAACATCGATTGGAAAAGTTCTGCCCGATGGGTGCAGGATCGTGATCGCTGGACGTCATCCGGTGTTGCCGCGGGTATAGATATGGCCATCGCATTTGTTTCCCACTACTTCAGTACTGCACTTGCGGAGAAAATTGCCCACGATCTGGAGATTCAATTTAATAGCGACCCCGAGCACGACCCATTCGCGGTCTGAAACTAAGCGCATTACTACTGCCTTATTGGCACCCCGGAAATGTAAAACACCCCGCACGGTCAGGATCCGAAGATCCCAACCCCGCGGGGTGTTCATTCTGTGGGCGAAGGGGGACTTGAACCCCCACGTCCCGAAGGACACTGGCACCTGAAGCCAGCGCGTCTGCCATTCCGCCACTCGCCCGAGCGACTATGTAGGACACATGGTATTCACCACAGTGTTTACACTGTCTTGCCTGCTAAAGCTCAACATTCCGAACTGGAAGCGATGCTCGCTGGCAACGAAATGAAACTCTAGCACGATGCATGCGCGCTTCCAAAAATCGCCTCTGACCTGCTAGAAAGTGCACGATACCCGGCATTGCCCCTATAATGGCCAACTACACACTCGCACAGTGACTGATTTTTCGCGCATGTCTGCCTCGTGGACGTACTCGCAGCGACGGGGCGCGGCTTGCACAGCACAACCTGCCACCCGGCGCCTGGGCAAACTGCTGACCAGCTGTTTCGCCTACGGCGCTACAGGCATGCGACTGCATTAGAAAAACACAGGATGACACAGGAGGACTACGGACAATGAGTCTGTTTGGACGTATCAAGAAGCTCGACAACTCGCTGCAGCGCGGGTTGGATAACGGCTTCGCACGTGTCTTCGGCGGCGAGGTTGTCCCGACCGAGATCGACGAGGTTCTTAAGCAGTATGCAGAGGAATCCGTCATGACGGATGCCCAGGGTCAGCGCCTGGCGCCCAGCTACTTCCAGGTTTTGGTCAGCACCCGCGATTACGCCAGCCTCACCGAGTCCCGCCCGCGCCTGGCCGAGGAGATGGGCGATCGCCTCAGCCGTTTCATCCGTAATCAGGGCTGGCGCACTAACGAGCCGGTCAAGGTGAATCTTTCTGCCCACGATGGCCTGCACTCCGGCCAGATGCGCGCTGACGCGCGTTTCGATGTGCCTCGCGCCACCAATTCCGGCAATTCCACCAATTCCGGCAATTCCGGCAGTGCCAACACCAGCGCAAGTGCCAATGCCCATAACGCCAGCGCTAGCAACGACTACATGAACAACGCCGCGCCACAGCACAGCCCGGATGGCGGCTACGGGGAACCCTATCCTCGCGCTGCCGACGACGCTGATCACCCGGCATGGCCGTCGTCGCAGTCCGGCGAGCGCTCTTTGGTGTCGCAGGATTATGACGCCCACAGTCACAACAGCAACCCGATCAACAGAACTGACGATTCGGGTGCGGGCAGGTCTCTGGGAGATTTGGTCTCGCCAGCGGAAGCACCGAACCAGGAAGGCAGCGCCGGTAATGAGTTTTCCGGTGCAGCCGGAGCGACAGGTGTGACTGGTGCAGCCGGCGCCGCGGGACTCGGCGGAGCCGCAGCCGCGCACCACGCCTCCCCAGATTTCGCCCGTAAGCAGTCGGAGGACCAGCCCCAGCAGCCCAACCAACCAGCCCAGCCACAAGAGCAGTCACAAGACCAGCCGCAAGAGCAGGTCGCCGACAATTTTGAGCACCCAGCCAGCTACCCGGGCACCGAAGTCATCGCGCAGACCACACCTTCCCCCATCCGCGGCGGCGAAGGCGCGGGCGAGGGCGAAGGCGAGCTAAAGGTCACCCTCACCCTGCACGACGGTTCGGATCGCACCTATGAACTGCGCAAGGGCAGCAACATTATTGGCCGTGGCAACGGGGTGGATCTGCGCATTCCCGATACCGGTGTCTCCCGCCAGCACGCGGACATTACCTGGGATGGCTTCGATGCCATCCTGACGGATCTGCAGTCCACCAACGGCACGTCCGTCAATGGCACTCCGATCGAAAATTGGCTGCTGGCCAACGGCGATGTGATTTCGATGGGGCACTCCGAAATTGGGGTTGAGTTCCACTAACGCCCCCGAATCGAATCCTTTTTCTTTTCTCGTCTACTCCTCCGGGGTCATCTAAACTAGGCTATTCACATACACATGTGGCCCACTGGCCATGTGCAGCCCCGCTAGTCGAAGCGCTAGCCGACCTTGTTTGAGGAGTTGAAAACCGTGCAGACCACGCTGCTTTTGCTGGTCAAGATTGGCCTGCTGCTTTTGCTGTGGTTCTTCATCTGGATGACAGTTCGCTCCCTCAAGAAGGATGCAGACCGAACTTCCGGGCTCGCCCCGGCCGGAATGGCACCGGTCGCTGCGGGTTATGGGCCGCCCATGAACGAACCCTCGTCCTCCGGTTCCGCTTTCCGCAGGCACAAGGCCCCCCGTTCCCTGGAACTGACTTCTGGTCCATTGACCGGCACCACGCTAAACCTCAAGGGCTACGAGGAAATCTCCATCGGCCGTTCGCAGTCTTGCACTTTGGTCTTGGAGGACGATTTCGCCTCCGGTTCCCATGCCCGCCTGATCCACCGCGGATCCGATTGGTACGTGGAAGACCTCGATTCCCGCAACGGCACGTGGGTAGGCAACGAGCGCCTGGACCAGCCCGTTAAGCTTTCCGCCGGTATGGAAATCCGCATCGGCCAGACCCACGTGAGGATGGACGCATGACCGACGGCACGAAAGGCAACGCCGGCGGCCCCGCCGACACCGGCTCCACACTGAACTTCGCGGCGTGCTCCGACCGTGGCCTGGTCCGCGGCAATAACGAGGACTCCGCCTACGCCGGCCCACACCTGCTGGCCCTGGCCGACGGAATGGGTGGCCACGCGGCCGGCGAGGTTGCCTCTCAGTTCCTCATCAATGCGCTCAGCCCCCTGGATTCCCCGCTGATCGACGAACCCGACAACCGCGATCAACTGGAAAACCTGCTGGCCACAGCCACCGATGAAGGTAACCAGGACATCGCCGCACACGTCGACGAACACCCGAACCTCGATGGCATGGGCTGCACCCTGACCTCCATGCTCTTCCGCGAGGACGAAGTGGCCATTTGCCACATCGGCGATTCCCGCGGCTACGTGTTGCGCGACGGCAATCTGCGCCAGATCACCAAGGACGACACGTTCGTCCAGTCCCTCGTCGATGAAGGAAAGCTCGCTCCCGAGGACGTCAGCAGCCACCCGCAGCGCTCCCTGATCCTCAAAGCCCTGACCGGCCGCCCCGTCGAGCCCACCCTGTGGCGCGAAAAGACGCAGGTCGGCGACCGATTCATGCTTTGCTCCGACGGACTTTCGGACCCGGTGAGCCCCGACACGATCCGCGAAATCCTCTCCCACGGCACACCGGAAAAGGCCGCCCGCAAGCTCGTCGAAATGGCGCTGCGCGGTGGCGGCCCCGATAACGTCACGGTCGTTGTCGCTGATGTTGTTGGGTTCGACGCCGACTCCAACACCCCCACAGATCCGGAGCTAACCCTCCCACCCCGCCCGGTGTTAGCGGGCGCTATTGCGGGGGAGGCAACGGATATGCCACGCCCGAATTCTTCGGCGGCCCGCGCAGCGGCAATTCAGGGGCTATCGACGACGACGGCGTCACCAAAAAAGGACGAAGAAGACGACGAAACCGAACCAGCGACACCCGGCGTAGCCCGCACGGCGGCCCGCACCGAAGGTCGCGATGACGGAAAGGGCGCCGGCAAGTCCGGCAAGACCGATAAACCCAAGAAGTCCCGGCGCGGCCTGTGGGTTACCCTCGCGATCGTCCTAGTCGTAGTGCTGGGCGCAGCCGCGGCGGGTTACATCACGTACCAACGGATCAAAGACACGTACTACGTGGCGGAGGAAAACTCGCAGATCAAGGTTATGAACGGCACCGATGCCTCCGTGCTGGGTATAAAGCTGAACTCCGTTAAACAGGACATCTGCCTGGAAGACGACGGCACGGCAAAGCTAGTGGATCCAGGTGCAGGCGATGGCTGCCACCTGTTTACGACCTCCGACCTCACCCCGGCAGCGCGGGGCGCGCTGGAGGATCTGCCGGAGGATTCCTACGAGAAGGTCGAAAGCCAGGTGAATCGGCTGGCGGAGCAAACTCTGCCGGTGTGTGTGACGCGGGTGCCTTCCGATAAGGAAAATAAGAAGGGCAAGGGCGAGGACAAAAAAGACAAAAAGGACGACCGCAACGATTCGGAGCGCCGCAGCGGCGGCGATCCGGCGGACCTCACGACCCCCGGAGTGTCCTGCCGCGAGGTGAAGTAGCCTATGAAGCTTTTTAGCCGACGTACTGAGGCCGGTCTACTGTTGCTGGCTGCGATTATCCTGCTGCTGGCCATCGTGGCGTTGGAGATCTCCCAGGGTAAGGAAATCACCTCCGAAGTGTTTTACCTGGTCGGAGGTTTCTTTGCGACGTTCTTGGTCGCGCACCTGGTGGTGTGCTGGACCGCTCCGGAGGCCGACCAGATCATGCTGCCCATCGCCGCGCTGCTCAATGGCGTGGGCTTGGTGATGATCTACCGTCTGGACCTGGGGTCGGGGCGCGAGCTGGCGAAATCGCAGATCATGTGGACCGCCCTGGGCGTGATCCTTTTTTGCCTGGTGATCGGCTTTTTAAGGGATCACCGTTCGCTGCAGAATTACTCCTACCTGCTGGGTCTGGCGGGGCTGATTCTGACGGCTCTGCCAATCGTGTGGCCGACCTCCTTGAACGCGGATGCAAACGTGTGGATCAGCATCGGCCCGTTCTCCATCCAGCCCGGCGAGTTCGCCAAGATCATGCTGCTGTTGTTCTTCGCCGCGCTGCTGGTGAATAAACGCCGACTGTTCACTGTCGCCGGCAAGTCCGTCCTGGGCCTGCAGTTCCCCCGCCTGCGCGACCTGGGTCCGCTGTTTTTGGTGTGGGGCATCGCCTTGATGATCATGGCCGCACAGAACGACTTCGGTCCCGCACTGCTGTTGTTCGGCACCGTGCTGGGCATGCTGTACATTGCCACCAACCGCGCCTCGTGGCTGGTGCTGGGCCTGGGTCTGGCTTTCGTCGGCGCATTCGGCGTGTACCAGATCTCGGCAAAGATTCAGGATCGCGTGTCGAACTTCGTCGACCCTCTGGCGAACTACGACGGCAACGGCTTCCAGCTTTCCCAAGCCCTGTTTGGCATGTCCTTCGGTGGCGTGACCGGTCGCGGCCTGGGTGGGGGCTACCCGAACAACATCCCCGTCGCGCACTCCGACTTCATCCTGGCTGCTATCGGCGAGGAACTAGGACTGATCGGCCTGGCCGCCGTGCTGCTTTTCTATGCAGTGTTCGTCTCCCGCGGATTCAACACCGCTATGCGGGCCAGCGATTCCTACGGCAAGCTGGTCGCCGCGGGCTTGGCGCTGACAATCGCCATCCAGGTTTTCGTGGTCACGGGCGGTATTTCGCGCCTGCTTCCCATGACGGGCCTGACCACGCCATTCCTCTCCCACGGTGGTTCGTCGCTGTTGGCGAACTACATACTGTTGGCAATTATTCTGCGTATTTCTCATGACGCCCGCACGCCCCAGGCCATCAAGGAGGGAGAGGAAGCATGAATCGCTCCATCCGCGCGGTAGCCATCTTTAGCTTCATCTTAGTCATGGCTCTGATCGCAAACCTGACGTACATCCAGGCCTTCCAGCAGAAGTCGCTGGCGCATAACCCGCTGAATTCGCGTCAATTCCTAGAGGCCAAGTCGCAGGAACGCGGCAGGATCACCGCCGGCGGCCAGGTGCTGGCGCAGTCGGTGAAGGATTCCGAGGACTTCTACGACCGTGAATATCCCTACATGTCCGCCAAGTACGGCTCTGTCATCGGCTACCTGTCGGATCAGTACGGTGCGTCGGGCATCGAGTCCTCGCAGAACTCCATCCTCACCGGTGAAGACGATTCCCTATTCGCCACCCGCACATGGGACATGCTGACGGGTAAGGAAGTCGGCGGGGCGAACGTGGAGCTGACCCTGAACCCGAAGGTTCAGGAGGTTGCCTACGATCAGCTGGCCAACAAGGGCTACTCAGGTTCCGTAGTGGCGCTGCGCCCCTCGACGGGCGAGGTGTTGGCGATGGCCAGCACCCCCTCTGCCGACCCGGGCAGGATTGTCGGGCCTCCGGCGGAGGAGGCGAAGGCTAACTTCGACAACTATGCGAAGGACGAGTCCTCTCCCCTGCTGAACCGCTCAACGCAGCAGATCCAGCCTCCGGGCTCGACGTTCAAGGTGATCACCACCGCCGCTGCTCTGAATGACGGCGATAACCCGAATACCTCTGTGACCGCCGCGTCCCAGATCACTCTGCCGGGTACGAATACCACCCTGGAGAACTACGGCGGGGCGGCCTGCGGCGGAGGCGGCACCACGACCCTACGCGAGGCCTTCAAGCGCTCCTGCAACACCGCATTCGTGGAGATGGCCAACCGCCACGGCACGGATAAGTTCAAAGATGTCGCCCGTGCTTTCGGCGTGGGCGAGAAGGACGACTACCTGGGTCTGCCCCTGGAGCCCTCCCGCCTGGGCGACATCCCCGACGATGCAGCGCTGGGCCAGTCCTCCATCGGCCAGCGCGACGTGGCGCTGACCCCGCTGCAGAATGCGGTCATCGCCGCCACCATCGCCAACGGCGGTGTTCGCATGAAGCCCTACCTGGTCAGCAAGATCACCGGCCGCGACCTGTCCACCCTGCGCACCACCAAGCCGCAGAAGGCGGGCAGGGCGATCCCGGAGAAGACGGCCGACACGCTGAAGGAACTGATGGTGGACGCCGAGAAGTGGGCCGGTGGGGATGCCTCCATCGCCTCGAAGACGGGTACCGCCGAGCACGGTGAGGATTCCCGCAACTCGAAGCCGCATGCCTGGTACATCGCGTTTTCCACCAGCGCCGACGTGGCGGTAGCGGTTCTCGTGGAGAATGGTGGCGACCGTGGTCAGGCCGCAACCGGTGGCTCGGTGGCTGGTCCCATCGGACGTGCCGTCATCCATGCAGCTGAGAAGGAGCAGCAGTAGCCATGAGCGATTCCCAACAACCCGACCGCACGGAAATCGAGCGCACACAGCGGCTGCTGGGTGCGCGCTACGAGCTGCAGTGGGTCATTGGCCGCGGTGGCATGTCCACCGTGTGGCTGGCCCGAGATGGCGAAGAAGAGCGCGACGTAGCGGTCAAGATTCTGCGCCCGGAATACACGGAAAATGAAGAGTTCCGCGCGCGCTTCCGCAACGAGGCCGAGGCAGCGCAGGATCTATCCAGCCCCAACGTGGTGATCACCTACGATTCCGGCGAGGTCGAGGACCCCGATAACGGGACGGTGTTCTGCTACATCATCATGGAATACATCCGCGGGGAATCCCTGGCCGATGTGTTGTCGCGCGAATCCGCGCTGCCACAGAACCTGGCGTTGGACGTGTTGGCTCAGACCGCTGCGGGGCTGCAGGCCATCCACGCCGCCGGCCTGGTGCACCGCGACATCAAGCCGGGGAACCTGCTGATTACCTCCGACGGAATGGTGAAAATCACCGACTTCGGCATCGCCAAGGCAGCTGCCGCAGTGCCACTGACGCGCACCGGCATGGTCGTCGGCACAGCCCAGTACGTCTCCCCGGAACAGGCCCAGGGTGATCAGGTCGGCCCAGCCAGTGACGTCTACTCCCTCGGCGTGGTTGGTTTTGAGATGTTGGCCGGGTACCGCCCATTTTCCGGCGATTCAACTGTCTCTGTGGCCATCAAGCACATCTCCGAAACACCTCCAGACCTGCCGGACAACATCAGCCCGAACCTGCGGGAACTTATCAAGGTATGCCTGCGTAAGAACCCACGAACCCGCTACGCCGATGGCGCGGAGCTCGCGGCCGCCACAGTGCTGGTCGCCGAAGGGAAGCAGCCGCCACCGCCGCACAATGTTCCGGAAGTAAGCACGGAACCGCACCCGCTGACCGAGCAATTGGGGAACGTAGCCACCGGTCCGGGGACCCGCGTGCCTTCCACGGAAGGCACCGGGCGCCCTGGTTCGCCTTACCCCAGCTCGAACCACACCAGCTCGAACTACCCCAGCTCGGGTTACTCCAACGCGGCATACCCGTCCTCGCACGCGCCCGCCACGGGAACCGGCAACCCCGCACTGGCGCAAGGGGCTAGGGGGACACAGGGGGCGTCACAAAAAAAGAACGGCTTGATCATCGCCGTGTTAGCGCTGGTCAGCATCGCCGCGCTGCTGGTTGCAGCGTACCTGCTGACCAAGGGCGGCGACGACGAAGCTCCCAACCCCGAAACCATGACCGTGACCAACGAGGTCACGACGAGCCCGACCGAAGAAGAAGGAACGACAGGTCAGGGTGGAACGGTGCCACGAGCAACAGTTAACCCTGGCCCGACGAACACAGCTAATAGCCGGGAGACCCGCCGACCCGAGACCTCTGAAGAAAGTACGGAGACGTCCGAGTCGTCCAGCCCCTCTTTCCCGACATTCCCGACCTTCCCCAACGGCCGGGGCGGCGGCGAGCCCACCGCCGCACCTAATTCGCCGGACGAGCAGAATGGGCCGAATAACCCCAACCGACCAAATAACCCTAACCGCCCGAACACCAACGACAACGCCACGTCGGCGGATAACGACCTGCCCGGGGAGCTCCGCGAACCGAATCTAGAGACCAACAACCAGCCGATTCTGTAGGAAAACTAAGGCCGAGGAACCAGGAACACAGCCCATACAACTATGTCCCTACAACAAGTTCGACTAGGATTTGTTAATCAAAGTGACAAGAGAGCCAATTTGAGGCCTAGATAGCTGGGCAAAGACAACCATCGGCAAGCACCAACAAGTAACAAGTAGCGTAGAGAATAAAGACAAAGGAGCAACGGCGTGGACCGAAATGGCACAACCCTAGGCGGCCGATACCGCCTTGGCGCCACCATCGGCACCGGCGGTATGTCCGACGTCTACGCTGCTACCGATGAGCTGCTAGGTCGCGATGTCGCTGTGAAGATGATGCGCCCCGACCTGGCGCGCGACAAGACCTTCCTGGAGCGCTTCCGCCGCGAGGCGCAGAACGCAGCGAAGCTGAACCACCCGGCGATCGTTGCTGTGTACGACACTGGCCAAACTCCCGACGAGGAAGGCGCCGTGCCGTACATCGTGATGGAGCGCGTACACGGAGAGACGCTGCGCGACATCGTCCAGCACTCCGGCAAGATGAGCCTTAACGACGCCGCCGCGGTGATGTCGCAGGTATGCGATGCCCTGTACTTTTCCCACGAAGCGGGCATTATTCACCGCGATATCAAGCCGGCGAACGTGATGATCACGAATACCGGCGCGGTGAAGGTCATGGACTTCGGTATCGCCCGCGCGCTGAGCGATAGCTCGTCGGCGATGACGCAGACCGCCGCCGTCATTGGCACTGCCCAGTACCTCTCGCCAGAGCAGGCGCGCGGACAGTCCGCCGACGCCCGTTCTGATATCTACGCCGCCGGCTGTGTCTTCTACGAACTGGCGACCGGCCAGGCGCCCTTCCACGGCGAATCGCCGCTGTCCGTTGCCTTCCAGCACGTGCAGGAGAACCCGGAGCCCCCGTCCCAGGTGCCCGGCATGCACCTTTCGAAGCGCGAGGCGCTGAGCCTGGATTCCATCACCCTGACCGCGATGGCTAAATCGCCGTCCGATCGTTACGACGATGCGCAGGAGATGGCGACAGATCTTAAGCGCCTTTCGAAGGATCAGCTGCCCCTGGTTGCGCAGGCTTATACCAATGACGCCGATTCGGAAGCAGCGGGTTCCCACCAGGCAGGCTCCGGTGCTGGAACGTTGGCCGCGGGCGCCGCCGGCGTAGCGGCAGGTGCCGCCGGGGCTGGAGCTGCGGGATCCGGTTCCCACTGGGACGACGATCCTCAGACTTCCGTTATCCCCGCCAGCCAGAATGCCAACTTCCCGGGTGCTGCCGGTGCCGCCGGAGCGGCGGGTGCGGCGAGTGCGGCTGGCGCTGCCGGGGCGGACAACGGGGCGTCCTACAACTACGACGAAGACCTCGACGGCGAATATTACGGCGATGACGAGTACGGCGACGACTACGATGACGGCGCGTACTACGGCGAGGATTACTACGAGGACAAGCCGAAACGCCGCTGGTGGGCGCCAATTGCCTGGGTGGCGGGCATCGCCGCGGTCCTGGCGGGTGGTTACTTCGCGTACCAGGCGGTAACCGACGACGGTGGCGACAAGCCCGTCGAAGCTGAACAAGTGAAGATTCCTAACGTCCAGAACAAGGACCGTGCTGAGGCGCAGAAGCAGCTGGAGGAAGCGGGCTTTAAGGTCAGCGTAGCGGAACAAACCCACGACAAGATCGCGCGTGGCAAGGCTATCGGCACCGACCCCGCGGCCAATGCCTCCGTGGCGCGAGGTACCGAGATTAAGCTGCTGGTTTCCAGCGGTCGCGAGATCACCGACGTGCCCGACCTGACGGGCAAGACCACCGAAGAAGCCTCGAAGCTACTGAAGCAAGCGAAGCTGGCCCTCAACAATGAGGTGAAGGAAGAAGCCAGCAACGACGTACCCAAGGGCAAGATCATCACGCAGACGCCGCCCCAGGGCTCGCAGGTTTCGGTCGGCACCAAGGTGACGATTACCGTCTCCACTGGCCCCGAGGACGTGCGCGTGCCTGTGGTCACCGGCCAGCAGGTGGAGGATGCACGCGAGAACCTTGAATCCTCCGGCTTCAAGGTAGTCGTGGAGCAGGTCGATTCGACCGAGCCGAAGGGCAAGGTGCTGTCCGCATCGAGCGAGGGCGAGAAGCTGCCGAAGGGTAGCGAGATCACCCTGGAGGTCTCCCTGGGCAACCAGTTCGAGATGCCTTCCCTGCAAGGCAAGAAGTTCGGCGATGTCTTCCGGGAGCTACAGGCCGCCGGCTGGCGTGGCAACCCTGATCAGCTGCACCGGGATAACAAGAACACCCCGGATCTGGGCCGCGTCGACGAGGTGGCGCAGCAGTCCATCCGCGCGGGCGAGGTTGTCAAGCGCGACGAAGACATCACGGTGACCGTCTACGTCTTCAACCTGCTGCCCTAGGTTCGACGCAAGCTGGTTCGGCGCAAGTTCGCCTCCGCCCCAGCACGCCCGGTGCAAACTAAAGCATCGACGCCTCGGCGCTGATCGCGCCTGTGACCTCCAGCTGCTCCTGCACTAAGCGATCGACCAGCTCGCCGGGCACAACCTCCCCCAAGCCAGCACTCTGCCCGGCCTCGTTCAGCCAGTTGGCCAACATCAGGTGGCCGTATTGAGTCATCACGGACTCCGGGTGGAACTGCACAGAGTGGATCGGCAGGCTCCGGTGGCGCATCGCCATAATCATCCCGGAATCCGACGTTGCCGTAACCAGCAGTTCTTCCGGCACGCTTGCCGGGTCGACGGTCAGGGAGTGGTAGCGCGTCACGCGGAATGGGCTTGGCACCCCGGCCAGCACGCCCGTCCCGTCGTGGGTCACGGGCGAGGTCTTGCCGTGGAAAAGCTCGTCCGCCCGCACGACGTGTGCCCCAAAGTGCATACCGATCGCCTGGTGCCCCAGGCACACGCCCAACAGGGGAATCTGCTGATCAACCGCGATCTTCAGGACGTCCAGGGTGCGCCCGGCTGCGCTGGGTTCGCCCGGTCCTGGGGAGACCAGGATCGCGTCGAAGTCCTGCAGCGTTGTGGCCAGCCCATTGCCCTGCAGCTCTGGGGCGTCATTACGCAGCACCACGCAGTCATCCCCGCTGAACCCCAACTGCCCGATGTATTGCACGAGGTTGTAGACGAAGCTGTCGTAGTTGTCGATCACCAGAATCCGCATAGCAATGAGTCTAGCGCGCTGAGTATGCTGCTTTAGCGATATGTGCTGCTAGTATCGTTGGGTACGTAATTTTTGCCCATGGGCGTTCGGCTGGCGCTCACACACCCGGGCTGTGCTTGTGATGTGCTGCTCGTTGCCCGCCAACCGTCCGCTTCGCAGTCAACCCTTTCGAGGTTTCTTAAAATGCCAAAGTCCAAGGTCAATTCCGCTGAGGAGAACTTCTCTAGTTCCTCTTCCACGGATCGTCGCACGCCCGTGAAGCTGAATTCCACCGGTACTCCGCGCTGGTACATCGTTCTGATGCTCGCGCTGATGATCCTGGGTCTGGCGTGGCTGGTTGTTAACTACATCGCTGGTCCGCAGATCCCGTTCATGCGCGACCTGAACGCGTGGAACTACCTGATCGGCTTCGCTCTGCTTATCGTGGGTCTGTTGATGACGATGGGTTGGAAGTAGCTGCCTAGCTAGTAGTGCCACCCCAGGCCTGTCCATATTGTGAAGGCCAGAATGACCGTCGCGGCTGTTGCTGCGATGGTCTTTTTTCTTATGGACGCCCCTTCGCCCCCGCTACTGCCCGCCTCAGTGGACGTGGTAGCGAACGCAATGACGGTGCCTCCCACGAGCCCGCCGATGTGTCCCCACAAGGAGACGTTGGAGAGCAGCATGGAGTATCCGAGGTTCACCAGCAGCAGGGCGATGGGTCCGCGCAGGTCGCGGTGCTCTACGCGGGAGAGGGCGATGAGCATGGCGAGGAGACCATAGCCGACGGTGGAGGCCCCTCCGACTGGCACCTCGGGTTGGAAATACATGCAAGCCAAGGCACCACCGGCGGCGCTGGCGACGATGAGGCAGAGCATGACGATCGCCCCGTAGTGGCGCTCGACCTCCCTGCCGATCAGGAAGATCAGCAGGGTATTGAAGCCCAGGTGCACCGGGCTTAGGTGCACCAGCGCGGCGGTTAGGATGCGCCACCATTCGCCGTAGAAAGAGACGTTGGCGGCGCTGAAGATCATCTTCAGCCCCAGGTTTTCGCCGCCGAAGGCGAAGGTCGATTGGCCGTCGAGTGGGCTGGCAATGTTGCCAGACTGAAAAACCGTCACCCCGTAAACCACGCAGCACGCTGCGAGGAAGACGTTGGTGACGGTATAGCGCCGGTAAGGGCGCCGAGTGATCACTCCTGGATCTCTACAGATTCGATGACGACATCGTCCTTCGGGCGATCCATGCGGTCGGTAACCACGCGGGAGATCTTAGCGACGACCTTCTGGGACTCCTTGTCCGTGACCTCGCCGAAGATGGTGTGGCGGTTGTTCAGGTGCGGGGTGGCGGTCACGGTGATGAAGAACTGGGAGCCGTTGGTGCCGGGGCCAGCGTTGGCCATGGCCAGCAGGAACGGGCGATCGAACTGGAGCTCCGGGTGGAACTCGTCGCCGAACTGGTAGCCCGGGCCGCCCTTGCCGCTACCCTCCGGGTCGCCGCCCTGGATCATGAAGCCATCGATGATGCGGTGGAAGATCGCACCGTCATAGAACGGGCCTTCGTTGGTGCCGGAGGCGTTGGGCTTGAAGTACTCCTTGGTGCCCTTAGCCAGGCCGACGAAGTTAGCCACGGTCTCCGGCGCGTGATTGCCGAACAGGTCGATGGCAATGTCGCCATGGTTGGTGTGCAGAATTGCGGTTGCAGTCTTGTTAGTCACGGTGCTCCATTGTACTGGAAACTGAAAAACACATCGGATACCCGGGTTCTTAATAATGAGGTATTGCCCATCCCCGGTGAGAATTTTTCTTTAGGATGGGTAGCAGTCCGAATTAAATACATACACAAAAACACTCAGAAGATCCCCAAGGAGCCTTCCCCACGATGAATCCCACCACGCTGAAGTTGGCGCTGCGCGGCGCTAAGCAAGGCCGCACGATGCTCAATAACCGCAAGGAGTTCAAGCGCCGTCAGGAGTTCGACGCGCTGCAGCAGCTCCGCGAGAACCTCGCTTCCGAGGGCGAGCGCGAGGGCATCATCGCCGGTTCCCCCGCCCACGTCAAGGCTGTAGCGGAGCTCATGCGCAAGGAAGAGGGCGCCGCGGCTGCTTTGGAGCAGGCTCGGGCGGCCGCCGCTGCTCGTAAGCGCCACCGCGTGCACAATTCGCCGGATGCCACCGTCGAGGATGTGGCTGACATGGCTTCCACCGGTTTCAACAACACCGCCGACAAAGCTGCTGACAAGGCTGCAGATAAGTCAGAGAAGGCACAGGCCAAGGCTGCTGGCCTGGTGGCGTCACTAAAGAAGAAGGGCAAAGACTTGAACAACATTGACCTGAACGACAAGCTCGGCGTGGATGCCGAGAAGCTGCGCAAGAAGATAGAGAAGCGCACTCAGAAGCTGCGCGACCGTTTCGACAATGCACAGGAAAAGGCTACGAAGAAGGCGGGCAAGCAGGCTGCCAAGCGCGAGAAGAAGATCGCGCAGCTGTCCGCAGCGCTGAAGGATAACGCTCAGGATCTGCAGGAACGCGGCCTAGAGGCCACCTCCAAGCTGCGCGAGGATGCCGTCGCACGCGGTGAGGAGCTGGCGAAAACCACCGAGAAGAACCGCAAGCAGCTGAGCAAGAAGCTGGAGGCCACCAAGAAGAAGGCCGCCAAGCGCGCGAAGAAGCAGGCCAAGGGCGCAGAGAAGGATGCCCGGAAGCGTGCAGCGAAGCTGGACAAGAAGGTCGCCCGTACCACCAACAAGGCGCAGAGCAAGGCTCTGGCGAAGGCCGAGCGCAAGGCCGCTGCGAAGCGCGCGAAGAGCGAGAAGAAGGGCGGCCTGTTCGGCAAGTTCCTGCTGCTGGCCGTGCTCGTAGCCGCTGGTGCCGCTGCATTCAAGTTCCTGCGCGGCGATCAGGCCGCGCCGAAGAACACCCCGAAAGTGCAGGACTTCGCCGACAAGGCCACCGGCGCTGCCGAGAAGGCCAAGGCGAAGGCCGCTGACACTGCCGATCAGGCAAAGGCAAAGGCCGCCGAGGTGAAGGAGAAGGCCGAGCAGAAGGCCGACGCTAAGGCTGAAAACAAGGCTCCGGGTGCTCCGAGCGCTCCTGGCGCCCCGGGTGCTGGCGTAGCTGTTCCGGGCGCACCGGCTGCCCCGCAGACAGGTAGCGCCCAGGGTGCCGCCGACGTCGAGGAGGCAACAGAGGCCGCCGACGCTGCCGAGGCCGACTTCCCGCTGGCCGAGGGGCCGGGCGAGGATCCGGACGAGGGCGGCAAGCACCGCCTCTAACCCCAGCCCTCCGCTC
Organism: Corynebacterium sp. LK28; assembly: GCF_014335105.1. Taxonomy (NCBI): domain Bacteria; kingdom Bacillati; phylum Actinomycetota; class Actinomycetes; order Mycobacteriales; family Corynebacteriaceae; genus Corynebacterium; species Corynebacterium sp. LK28. Next base: position 64,846 of record NZ_PDGZ01000009.1, read on the forward strand.
GCGCGCTGAACCCGGCGCGCGATAATGGCGTACATGACCCCGCGCCGCCTCACTTTCCGCACGATCCCGCTGCCGTCGGCAGACTCTCGGGACATCACCGGAAGTGTCGCGTCGCGGGTCTTTTTGTCTTTATTTAATGACGCCCCCACCGCCACCTGGCTGGACTCTTCCGGTAACGGCGGCAGGATCAGCGTGCTGGCGAACAGCGCTGGCCCCCTCGCGCGGACGTGGCTACCGCAGGTTGCTAGCTCGGCTGAGTTCTTCGCGCAGCTCAGAAGCGCTTTCGCCGAGCCGGTGGAGATCCCCGCGGAATGGCCATGCGACTTCGCCCTCGGCTGGGTGGGTGCGCTGGGCTACGGGATCGAGGACATTGCCCGTTCTCGGGAAGACCACCCTGATGCAGCATTGCTCTTCGCCGACCGGGCGGTTGTTGTCGACCACGAGCGCGCGGTGGCCCACGCGATGGCGCTACTTCCGGGTGTTGACGGGCCCCCGCAGAAGGCTCGCGAGGTGCACGCCAAGCAGCTGGAATGGCTGGATGCCACCGTCGTGGCGGTTCAGGACATCGCGAATGAAGTCTCCGGGCCTGTCCTGGGCTCTGCCCCAGTCGCTACTCTGGGCGGCACTCTTTCAACCGACTGCGCGCCCACCGACTACGCAGCAACCTTCCACTTCGACCAACCGAAGCAGCAGTACTTGGCGAGCATTCAACGCTGCCTGGATTACATCGCCGCGGGCGATAGCTACGAGGTCTGCCTGACGAACACTGCCCGCGGGCCGGCTCTGCGTAACCTCGCTGCCCTTGGGGTCAGCGAACACTCCTCCCGGCAGTCCCCTGCGGCCGCCACCGGCTCCGCCTCCCCAGAATTGCAGGCCTACCTTCGCCTCCGCGAGGTCAGCCCGGTTCCCTATGGCGCATTCCTGCGCTTCGACCGCCCTGGCCAGGCACCGCTGCACATCCTCAGCGCCTCACCGGAAAGGTTCCTGAAAATCTCACCGGCCGGTGCAGTCTCCGCCAAGCCGATCAAGGGCACCCGCCCCCGTGGGAAGGATCAAGCGGCTGACGCCAGGGGGCGTCAAGAATTACAGAGCAACCCGAAGGACCGGGCGGAGAACCTGATGATTGTCGACCTGCTGCGCAACGACCTTGGACGGGTGTGCGATCCGGGCAGTGTGGAGGTCCCAAAAATCTTTTCGGTGGAGAGCTTCTCGCACGTCCACCAGCTGGTTAGCACGATTACCGGCCGGCTCCGCGCGGGGCTCGGCGCCGTCGACGCGATTGAGGCCAGCTACCCCGGCGGTTCGATGACGGGCGCGCCGAAGATCCGGACGATGCAGATCATCGAGGAGCTGGAGCCGCAGCCGCGCGGGTTCTATTCCGGGGCGATCGGCTGGATCTCTCCTCATTCCGCGGCGGAGCTAAACATCACGATCCGCACGCTCATTGACGACGGTGCGGAGTGTTCCTTCGGGGTCGGCGGCGCGATCGTCGCGGACTCGGATCCGCTGGCGGAGTACGAGGAAACGCTCGTGAAAGCCGCCGCGCTACTCGATACACTCGGGGGCCACATCGCCTAGCATTCTACTCGAAACATTTTCGAGTACGTTGTTTATCGCAGGTCAGAGGCTCGAAATTTGTTTCGAGTACGTTTCGAGTAGCTTTCGAGTACGCCATGAAGCTACCTCAGCGGCCCCGTTACAGACCACACCGCGCGAGGATCCCGTGGGCCATTCCCCCGCCATCGGACTAGCCCCGCGTCCCGCATAGCCTGCAAAGAGCGGCGCACGGGAGGAGCCGACAATCCCAACGCTTCCGCCACCTCTCCCGTGGACATAGGGCGACCCCCCGTTTCCAAAGCAGTTAACACGTCTGCGGAGTGACGAGGAAGATCACCCAGAACGTGGGCATCCAAGCGCTGCATTGCATTCAAAGTCAGTACTACGCTTCCGCTGGTTTGCGCGTAAACCGGGTCGGCAAATCCAACCCGACGCATGCTTGCGAACATACGACGAATCCCCTCACCTAACTCCTGACCAATGCGAAGCTCTGCTGTCACGCGTGCGACCAGAGGATTACGTGCGAACCGGGCAATGGATTCTGGCCTCGTCGGATCTACAAGGCCGGGGAATCGACCCGGGCTAGAGACCTCAATACGGCTCGGATAGATCTCGAAGCGAATGTGGTCGCCGATCATGCTGTACGAGCGATGCACCACTGCATTGACCAGACCCTCTAGCCAAACGTCGTGCGGGATCAGATTCTCGTCCTCGAAAAGCCCGGCATTTGTAAGCCTTCGAGCGTTGGGCAGCATTTCACCAATTGCATCCTGCGCTGCTTGAATCTGTTGCGGAATCGGACCACCAAAACGCTGGTCTTCCATTAGTTGCTGCAATTCTCCCGGCAACCGTTCATCCTCACCGAAGCGCAGGACCCTGATGTGTGCATTGGGAAAGAACTCCTGGGGATTCTTGCCAAAAAGCAAGATCGCAGCTGCGCGTGGATTGCCTTCTCGATCAACCAGGTTTCGCGCCTTTAAGGCATCGTCGGCGCTAGAGGATCCAATAGCTTTGGCATAAGCCACAACCAATTCCATATCCAGGTCACTCGGATTGGAGCCCATCGGCACTGTCGCATCGTATTGCTGCTCACCCTTGGTGTAGCGAAGCTCCAGGATGTCATCGGCTCTTAACTGCTTTGTTTCATCACCGACCCGCAGGAAGCAGTCCCCCGACTTCAGGTAATGGACCCGTTCACTGGGCAAGACGCGGAAAAGATACACCTGCGCACGGTCATCCACATCGCACAACTCGATCTGGACGCGAACCGTCGGATCGGTATGATCCAGCGAAGTCTGCCGCAGAGCATTATCTTGGCCGGCAGTTGGTCTTCCGTCGAATCGACGATCCGTGATTCCAACTGCGATAACCCCACCTTCGGCATTGGCCATGCCGACAATTGTTTTAGCCAAGTCCTTGGGCTTAATGCGGAACGATTTACGCTCGAACCACTGATCTTCCGGGAGTTCCAGAAGCTGGCTTGGTTCCTTGTGGAAGTTTCGCTGCACAGTCACAACTCGACATTCTACTTGAAAGATTTTCGAGTACGTTGTTTATCGCAGGTCAGAGGCTCGAAATTTGTTTCGAGTACGTTTCGAGTACGTTTCGAGTACGTTTCGAGTAGCTTTCGAGCACGTTTCGGGTAGCCGACAGTGGCGGTAAGTTAATCTGAAAGGAAGCTATGCACACCCCATAACGGCATCGGCGCTGGTACGGGGCGTGGGTGGAACGATAGGCGTCAATAAGAAAAAACGGGGTGAATCCGCGCGTGCGAACAAGCGAACAGCACATCGATACCGCCGCGTGGATGCAGGCCATCTTCAACCGCAGCGAACAGGGCGGCACGCGGAGGGAACGCACGCGGCTAGCGCTGCTGCGCGCAGGAATCGAGCTGATCGCCGAAGAGCGAACCGACCTTTCCATCCTGGCGATCACCCAAAAGGCCGGGGTTTCCAACGGCAGCTTCTACAACTTCTTCAAAGACCGCAACCAGTTCTTCGACGCGGTGGCCGAATACGCGGTGAACCACCTGGCAATCATCTTTGACCTGGCCGATGCCCCAGACCTGGACTCCATCGACGCGGCGGCGACGAACATCCGCATCCTAGCCTTCGCGCACCGACTGGTACCGACCCTGTCGAAATCCATCGTGCGGCGCTCCCCCAATTTCTACACAATGCCGAACGAGCTGGTGCGGCAGCTGCGCGAGCGAATCAGTGCGGGCGTGGAAGACGGCTCTTTCCACGTTGCCAGCACCGAATCCGCAGCGGCCGTCATTTTCGGCGCCTCCGCCATGCTGGGTCAGCGCCTGCACGAGGACCCTGAGTTGAATAGCCGGATCGCCGGGGATGATCTCGCGCTGGATCTGCTGCGCATGCTGGGGGTTCCGGAGCAGCGCGCCAAGCAGGCGATTGCGCGGCCGATCGACGATTACCTCATCCCGCCGCAATAGGATTCTGGCAGCAAGCCCCGGAAGCTTGTCGCGGCCCCGAGGCAGCTAGTCCTCCCGCGCCACGCCGAAGCCGAAGCGGTCGAGGAAACGGTCTTCCTCCCGGCGCGTGTCCCGCGAGTGCTTGGTGATCCAAGCGGTGATTTGCTCCTGCAGCTCTGGGGTCAGCGGCACGCGCACCAGGTCGGGTCCGAGGATCCTCTCCCAGGTCGGCACCATGATCCCACGGTAGTTATGGCCATGGCCTTCCGGCGCGCGCTTCGAGTTCAGCATGTCCATGGCGACCTGCCAGCCAGTGGTGAAGGGAATCCAGCGCAGCTTATCCACCACATCGCTGTGTTGCGTCGGTGGCGCGGGCACTCCCCGGGCGCCAGGTTCGCGCAGCCAGTCGGGTTCCTTCCAGAACAGTTCGGCATCCCACCACACGATCGCGTCGGACGCGTGCTGCACCACCGCCACCCGCGGGTGTTGCCAGGGTTGGCCGTATTCTTGGCCGCGCCAGTCCCGGTCCAGGTGGTCGGCATGGCTGATAAAGCGCACGTGGCGCCCCTGGTCGTACAGCGGAAGCCGTTCCGGCGAACCCTCGCTGCGCTTCTCTGTGAGGTCGCGGACAATTGTGGTGAAGCGTGGCGCGCCGGACAGCACCGCCCCGTCTACTTTCGCCAGCATGTCCTCCAGCCCGTCGAAAGCTGCGGCCGTGCCATATGCCCCCAGGGATTCGCCGGTCACAAACACCTTTGGTGGGTTGGGCATGCCTTCTAGCAGCTCAAACACGGCGTCAATAAGTAACTTCGCAGCGCGCACCGGGGTATCGCGGTCGAGCGCATAGGCGACGGGCGACTGCACATAGGAGTACTGCATCGTCACATTCGCGCAGTTACCGCCGGTGAGGAACTCGACGGTATCCAGCTGCCAGTCCGGCACCCAACCCGTGCCGGTAGACGTGTGAATGACGATCGTCGAACGGTGCAGCGCGCCCGTCCGCAGCAGCTCGCTTTTAACCAGGTCAACAATACTTTCGAGGGTGCGTCCGGGGGCCAGGCCGCCGTAGATACGGATCGGCTCATGCACGTCATCCAGGCCCGTGACCTCGGTGATGTCGCGCGCCCGCGGACCGCCGCCGACCAGCACGCGCCCCTGCGCACCCAGCGCGATCCACCGTTCATGGGACCAGACGGAACCCGACCGCTCAGGCTCCCATGGTTGCTGATAACCCCAGTAAACGCGCCGGTTTACAAGCTCGGCCTTCTCGTTAAATCTTTCTAGGAACTGCCGTAGCAGGATTTTTTCGGAGATGAGGTAGGTGATGACGCCCACCGCCACAGCAGCCACAGGCACAGCCACGGGGGCGGGGACGAACCGGCGAAGCGAATGCCTGGTGAGGTCGAAGCTGGACTGCAGCAACTCGCCGAGCAGCAGGAATGCGCCGTAGCCAAGCGTACTGACGGCGACCCCGACGAAGGCGGAGGGTGCGCCGAGGCGCTGGCTTTTCACCAGTGCCGCAGATTCACCTTGGCGCTTGTAGAAGCGATAGGCCGCAGCGGCGGTGGCCAGGGTGAAGGCTCCGTGGACACCGCGGTAGGCCTCGCGGTAGCCGGGCTTGTTCACCAGTTCCCTTAGATCCAGGCCGAAGGCGCGGAAGGCCGGCAGGGCTGCGCTGGCGACGATGGTTCCGTTGAGGTGCCCCACTGCCTGGGACGTTGCTGCGTTGCCGGCGACGGCCCACCACGGGTGCGGTAGAAGCGAAGGTGAAAAGGCGTTCCACATGCCAATTTCCGCGCCGATGATGGCGAAGCCACGGCGGGGATCCAGGGCATGGCGCCTGTTCAGGCGCACACCGGGGAAAAGATTCGCATAAAGCTCGACCGCATTCGCGGCCGCATTAAAGGACAAGGAAAGCGCTGTTAAAGAAGCCCACTTCGCCCGGCGCCGTATAACCGGGATAATCCTTTGCCGTGTTTTTCGCATGAAGATTTCTAGTATTACGCACCGCGCAGGGTGGCGTGGGTGACGTAGTACTCTTCGTAGTCCTGTAACGAACGGGCTTTCTCGGTGAGACGAGCCATCACGGCCTCGCGGGCGCTGTCGTGGTCGTTGTAGAACTCCAGTGGGTCGCCGACGCGAACTTCCTCGCCACGTTCCACTAGCAGGTACGCCTTACCGTCAGGGCCGTCGATTGTCTGCGGCGTGCCAGTGAAGGGGTCGGTGTAGCGATACGTGGTAGTCATGCTGCTCATGAGTCGTGGCGCTCCATTGGTTGGGGTGTGGGTTCATCGACGAGGCTAAATCAGATTTCTTGAATCCACAGTACTTGCAGCGGACAGGGTGCTACCACGCGGAGCATAAAGAATTTCTGGGTCATCAGTGTTGGTTCTATGAAGGGGGTACCAGGTCGTCGCGCACCTGACGCTGACGCCCACGCCAGTCGAGGTCTTCTGTATCACGATTTTCCCATCCTGCATGAGCTTGCAGGTGATGGCCCCACGAACTTGAGGCCCGTTGGTGGCAGTAAGATCCGCCCTTAAGAAACCTTCATTCAGATACACTTGTTGTTTCCATCCAGCGGAAACGCCATCAACCTGGATGCGGTCCTCTTGCGTATCCAAGTAGCTGACCGAGGCGTTGGTTACGTCCCCTTCCACCACATAAGTAATGTAGCCACGTTCTTCCTTCTCCCCTAGGTACGAGGGCTCCTCCAGAGGGTCTTGAATAACCATCCAGGCAACACCGCTAACCATTAATACCAGCACGCCAAGGATGAGCAGGGGTAACACTTTTAAATGCTGTTGCCAGAACTCCACACGAAAAAGTCGCACTGTTCCTGCCTCCCTAGAGTGCTCCGTGCCTGTTCACGGTGCGTCGCTAGAGCTTCCCCTCGGCCAAGACCGTCCCGCCCGGCGACTTGCTGCCCGCCATTGGTTCCTCGGTGACGCGCACCATCATCGTGTCCGCTGGCAGCGGCATCCACACGTTGTCGTGCGGGTCCTGGTCGATCACGCCGGCCGACCGGGCGGCACCGTGTTTGTCGATCGACCAGACCTGAGCGCCCATGCCGTTCTTTAGCACTGGCGCACCGTTAACCATCGCGCCGCCGGAATCCATCTGCTCAGATATCACCACGTCCAGCGTGGATCCATCCGCCTTCAGCGAAATGCTGCGCACATCCCCCATCGCCATGATGGAGTGCATGTGGTCTTCCGCTTCCGCGCCCTGCATGAACGTTTCGGCGCCCCTGCCGTCCGACAATGCCTCCGGGGAGTCTCCCTCGCCGCCTTCGGCAGGCTGCTTCGCACCGTTCTCCGCCAAGCTGGAATCCTCGCCGGAGCTCCCCCACAATCCAGTGGTGGTGCCTACGATTCCTACTCCGGCCAGCAGCACGACCGCTGCGGCTGCGGCGAACCCAACGCGCGCAAATCCGCCGCGGGGCTTGATCGACTCGTCCTCGGCGGCGCTGGAATCCGCAGCCGCCTTGGCCAACGGCACAACGTTGCTTTCCTCGTTGTTTTCTTCGCTCTTTTCAGCGCTACCTTCACCCGGCGCGAACTGCGGAAACTTGCCCGAGGCGATCGCATCCATAATGTCTGATTTCAGCTTCGGCGAAGGCTCTACGGGTTCCGCCAGCCCGGCCAGGTCGGCTTCTAGTTCGCCAAAGTCCGGCTTTTCGTCTTTCATGAGGCACCCCCTTCCGCCAGTGCGTCGCGTTGTTCTTTAAGGATCTTCTCTAGCTTCCGAAGCCCATCGCGCACGCGCGTCTTCGCAGTTCCCAGCGGTACGCCGGTGGTTTCCGCCAGTTCCGCGTGCGTCATATCGCCGAAATACGCCAGCAGAATCGCGGTTTTGTGCGGCTCGCCCATGATCTCCAGCGCGGTCCGCACGGCGTGGCGCTGCACGTTCCGTAACGCTTCGTCTTCCACGCTTTCTTTCTTTATGGACGCCACCAGGAACGCCTCTCGGTCATCCCTTTTCAGCGTGGAAATGGCACTTCGAACGCGATCAATGGCGCGGAGCCTCGTCCGGCGCAGAATCCAGGCTTTCGCCGACCCTTTTTCTGGGTCGAAGTCGCCCGCGTGTTGCCACACTTCGATGAATACCTCTTGGGCGACTTCCTCCGCCTGGGCTTGGTCCTTGAGGATGTGTACCGCGAGGCCTAGTACCTGCGGGGCAATGTCGTCGTAGAGACGCGCGAAAGCTGCCGCATCACCCTGTTGGGTGAGCAGCATCAAGCTCTCGAGTGTTTCTCTATCGACTACTGCCACCGGTCTCATCGTAGTGCGTCGCGCAGACTACTTTTGTTCCGTCCAGTGATTAGACCTAGTGATTGTGCTTACCCTGCAGGTCCGGCATCATGCTTTCGTCGGTCTCCATCATGTTTTCCACCTTGTCTTCCATTTTGCCGTCCATCTTGTCGGACATCTTCTCGTCCATCTTGTGATCCATCTTCTCGGACATCATGGCGCCGGACTCTTCCATCTTGTCCCCGCCCATCTTTTCCTCAGTCATATTTTCGCCGGTCATCTTGTCGTCGCTCATCTTCTCTTCAGTCATCTTGCTTTCGCTGGTCATCTCGGAAGAGGAAGACGTTTCGGACTTATCGGCATCCTTGTTGTCCTCGTTGCACGCAACCAGACCCAGGCCCATCACACCGGTCAAAGCCACTGCAACGGCAGCGCGCCCGACGGAGAGTCCGGTTGCACGGGTGTTGTTTCCACGGTTGGTCTTGCGAGTGTTCATTCTTAATTACTCCTTCGGAATGGTCAGAGTGCACTTTCTATGCAACGTGCATGGTTCACGCTGCCCCTTTCTAAGGCAGCTTCATGAGTACATACGAAGCCAACACCAACATCGGATTGGAAGTTTCTAAAGAAATTTTTCTCCAATCCATTTCCCGCATGTGCTCCGTAGTCATTCACATAACTCGTTTGTAGGAGCGCCCCGGCGATGCACGCGGTGGGCGTCAATAAGAAAGAAGAAGAAGGAGCACAAGAACATGGGATGGGACATCGTCCTGATTGGGTTGATCGGCGGGTTGGTGACGGGCATTTCGCCGTGCATCCTGCCGGTGCTGCCGATCGTGCTGGCGATCAGCGCGGATACGCGACGTAAGCCGTGGCTGGTGGCGACAGGTATTGGACTGAGCTTTACGCTGGTCACGCTGCTGGGAACACTGATCCTCAGCGCACTGGGGTTGCCGAAGGACCTGCTGCGCTGGGCGGGCGTGGTGCTGCTGGTGCTCGTGGGTCTGAGCATGCTGTGGCCCGCGCTGGGTGACCAGCTGGAACGGCCCTTCGCGCGGATCCGGATTCCAGGGTGGATCCAGCGGATTACGACGGGCGGCGGCTCCGGGTTCGGCATCGGTTTGGCGCTGGGTGCGGTGTATTCGCCCTGCGCAGGGCCGGTGCTGGCGGCGGTGACCGTGGCGGGCGCTACGGGGCAGATCAGCTGGGGCAACGTGGTGCTGGCGGTCAGCTTCGCGGTCGGCGCGTGTACTCCACTGTTCTTCTTCGCCCTGGCTGGCAAGCAGATCGGCACACGGGCGGACTTCGTGCGTTCCCACCGCAAGGGCATCTCTTATGGCGCGGGCGCGCTGGTGATCGTGCTAGCAGTGGCTATTGCGTTCAACGCTCCGGCGGCACTGCAGCGGGCGCTGCCGGATTGGACTTCAAGTGCCCAGGAGAAGTTCAACGCTTCCGACCGCACCCGGAACGCGTTGCAGCAGGCCAACGGCGGTGGAGCGGGCAGTCTGGAATCTTGCCGGACCGCCGCACCCGATAGGTTGCAGGACTGCGGACCGGTGCCGGCTTTCGCCGGCCTGGAGGGTTGGCAGAATACCGAAACGCCTGTGGACCCGCGCCATCCGGCGAAGGTGAACGGCAAGCAGAGCATCACCCTGGTGGACTTCTGGGCTTATGCCTGCATCAACTGCCAGCGCGCCAACGAGCACATAACCAAGCTTTTCGACCGATACCGGGATAGTGGACTGCAGGTGGTGGGCGTGCACGCCCCGGAGTACGCCTTCGAACACGAGGCCTCCAACGTCGCCGCCGCCATCCGCGACCAGGGCATCCACTACCCCGTCGCGCAGGACAATAACTTCGCCACCTGGCGTGCCTTCAATAACCGCTACTGGCCTGCGCATTACCTGGTGGATCACACGGGCAAGGTTCGCCAGATCCACGAGGGCGAAGGCTCTTATGCAGAGACCGAACGCCTGGTTCGCGAGCTGTTGTCGGCGGCCAATCCGGGCATCGAGCTGCCTTCGCCGGTAGAGGAAGGTGGGGATTCTTCTCATGACGCCACCAGTTCCCGCCAGCGGAACCCCGAAACGTACTTGGGCACGCGGCGCGCGGAGTATTTTTCTAATCCCGCGGGTGAGTACAAGAACGGGACTCACGAGTTTGCGAAGGTGCAGCCGGAGGCTCTGCACTACAGCTTGGAGGGCAAGTGGAAGTTGGCGGAACAGTCCATCCGCCCGGTAGATGAACCAGCGGTGTTGCACCTGAACTACCAGGCCAAGCGCGTGCAGCTGGTGGTCTCTGGCCGGGGTGAAATCTCCGTGGCCTACGGCGACGGCACTACCCGCCGCTTCCCCATCAACTCGGATGGCACGGTGGACATCCTGCGCAAACCCGAGCAGCAACAGGGCGAGCTGAGCGTGCGCGCTGGTAAGGGCGTGGAGCTCTACTCGCTGACGTTTGGGTAGTGCTGGCGGAATTTGCGGTATCCCACAGACCTTTCGCTACAAGGCAGTCCGGCAGACAAGCGTTCGATTATCGAATGGCATACCAACTGGGATGTCGCACCCCGTCACTAAACTGAGCTCTACACCCACCGGAATGGAGGACTAGGACGTGGCCGTCAATTTCAACACCATCCGAGGCGTCGATCAGTGGGTTGATGCCTTCCCTGAGCAACTCCAACCACTTGATTCTGCTCAGCGCGCCGACCTTGCGGAAGCCCTAGCGCTCGGAGTTCATGAGGGGTGGAAGCCTACTGCCGAAGATGTCCAAGCGCTCGCCGACCAGGCAGCTGGAAAGCGACCCGAATTAACCATTCAGGACTGCATGGAGGCTGCGAAAGAATCTACAAAATCCGAATGACTTCTGTCTGATCTAGATGACATCACTGTCGAATTCAAAAGGCAACACCATGCGAAATCACCGGCGACGAGGCTGCGCTAGAAGTTATCGAATCCAGCGGCTACGGTGACCGCGAGCGTGCCAAGTGCCTAGCCGTCTCCTCAAGGATTCCGACTTTGCATCAAACTGAGAATCAAAGTGTCAAACTCTGAACGAAAGTGCGACTTTCAACGAATCGTTTCATAGTTTCATTCACACTTAGACTCCAACCGCTACTCGCGGCTGTAAACCGTCGCTTTTCGTCCCTGACCCCCGACCATGGACACGTATCCCTGTGCGAGGAGTGGATCAAGTGCGTAGCGGACCTGCGCAGGAGACAGACTCGTCCTATCCTGCAACTCCTTCATTGTCGCTGATCCGTTCAAGCCAATGGCTTCATAAACTTTAGGAACGTTTTTTCCCAAGGATCGTAGAATCTGCTCGTCCGTGCTCTTACGACGCGCCTTATCGCCAGAACCGGTCTCCTCTCCGACGGCGTAATAGACGCCGTCTTCGTAATTAAGGAACCCATTATCCGAGAGCTGATCAAGCATCCGTCGACATGCTCTCTCGCCCAACGGGGCGTACATCTGCACGATGCGCTGCCGCGTCGCCCCGCCCTGACTACGTAGATTCACCAGTAGATCTTCTTCAATCGGAACGAGACGCCGCTTTCCTTGTCGTTGCAGATCCTCGAGCCATTTATCCTCGATCTCACTGAAACGTGAACCGCGGGGAAATAACACTTTAAACGTGACACCGGTATCGATGAACTGCGGCTTTGGCAAACGAGCCTCCCTCGTAGCAGTGAGAATCTCTTGAATTCCACCACCTTCACCCTCGATGACGCGCTCACCATCCGGCGTCCTTAGATAGCGTGCAATCTCATAAAGCCGCTTGTTTACAGGGGCTTTGGTCAGCTCCGGGCTTTCCAGCTGGGATGCGGATAATCCACGCAAACCACCCGGGCTGACCACTACAAGCATCTTCTCCGTAATTCGAACCTCTACTTTATTGCCCACCTCCACGGATGGCCCCAGATCCCGGTGAACCAGGGCATTCGCCAGCACCTCTCGGATAGCCGAAGGCGGAAACTCCGGTTCATCGACAAGATGGCCAATTTCCGTATACCTGCTCACCGTGTCCGAGTTTTGCCTAATCCAGTTCATAATCTCCACAAGCATCACCGGCAGTGGACCTTCAATCTCCTTGAGATTTTTATGGCGCCCCATTCCATCACCTCGAGCCAACCTCACCGCGACAGTTGCGCCAAGAGCAGGTTCAACTGACTGAGGCAGATAACCGAGCGCATACAGACCTCCCAAACGAAGATTGCCCTGGTTATCAGTTACGTTAGAAATTTGGAGCAACTGTGAGTCATCGTCAATCCTGGATAGGCGAGTTCTAGACTGGCGCACCGATTCGATAAAGCTCCTTAGCACCTCGCCATCGAGCACACCAGTATCGGTTCCATGAACAATCTGAAAATCGAAGTGCGTTTGTTGGCTAGCCGTTAGCGCAGAGAGCTCTAGCATCTTTAGATCGTTAGAGTTCATCTGATAATCGCCGTCAGCTTGACGCAGGTACGCCTTGTTCTTGAACCTTGCCGGTTTCTCTGTCGGTGTCAACGGTGTGACTTCCACCACCAAAACGTGTTTTCCGTCAATAATGTGGTGAAAGAACTCAAGCTGCGGGGCCGGCTTCACTGAAGACCGGCTGACCGATGCGATCGCCTTCTGCATTTCCGCTGGGTTTTCAATACCCGTGACTTCAAAACCTTTTCGCTCGCTAACGCCAAGAATGATCGCGCCAGCTTGCGGCATATTGGCAAATGCGCATAGCGTCTCGCCGATGTTCTCCGGAACACCTCCTGCCGCGGTTTTACATTCAACAAGAGTCGTGTCATCCCCGAAGGCACGGAGCTCCCTGATCATTTCTGCAAGACGTTCGGCATTCCAGCTCATGATGATCAGTCTAGATCACTTTTCACACTTTCACTACCTGCTCATTCACAGTTTGAACCTCAAAGTGCGAATCAAAGTGTTAAACAACTAGCAGTTTCACACTTTGATTTATGAGTTTGGACTTTAACCCTTAACCCGAAAGCGCTCTGGACACCACAGATACAAGAAGGGTTAATAGACAAAAAGGGATGCGGACGGAGGGTTACAGCACGTACATATTGCCATAAATCTGCTCATCCCGTGAGCTGGCGGAATCTAGTCGATGTAGATGTTATTGACGAACGAGACTGGCCTGGAAAGCAAGAGAATATTAAAACACTCCACTGCAAACCAAAAGGTTAAACTGGCGAAATGACCATGTCAATTGACTATGTGCGCTGGATTGGAATTGCAGCGTGGACCAGTGGTTTAGCCATCCCACGAAACTGCCAGGCGTTGGCTGTTCTTCCGGGGGATTCTCCCAGAAGAATCTTAATCCAGAGCGCCGGGGGACGCGCCACAACATTCGAGGACATTGAGCGTGAGTACACACATATCCAGTGGTTGCTAGCTGGAGCTCCTAGTGATGAATCTGTGCTGGATTATGTGAACCACCAGCAGCTCTGTTTAACGCATTATGGCCTCATCGACCATGACTTCGCCATCCTGGATGTCAGCGATAGCGCGTGCGGGAGCAAAAACTACTCCTTCAGGCAGTCGTCTGCAGCTGATCGCCGCCCCGACTACAGTCCCAAGGAAGCATTAGCTGCAGCTCAACGCCTCAGCAACTCCGCGATAGGATCGGCTCTTTCAGAACATATTCCTGCCTGGAATTTGGCCGAGTCATTAGGGCTGCTAGCTCTTGCTGTTCGTGAATACTTCACGGGCGCGGTAGTACGGAAACTTACTCGGAAATATGTAAAGGATCTTCGTTCGGATTCTCTGAACACCCAGGAAGTTCTCGGTTGTGGCCGCCTCGCCTATAGTGTGGCGTTTAAAGTTAATGATGACTCTGCAACCACCGCTCCGGTGATCACCCTGCACGTTCAGGAAGATGATCCTCTTTTCACAGCATCTGTGTTGAGGCACATCGTTGACCGGGCACAGGCTTTCGCTAGCGCATGTGGAAGTAGCGTTCATTGCGAGTCGGTATTCCACAACATCATTTTCCACCAGGCGTTCCCTAGCACCGTCCATGAACCGGATGCTGAAGAAACACCAATCATTCTGTACCGAATCCCGCTCAGCGCTGAGCTTCTCCCTGTCCAATCCTTAACGCAGGTGTTGGGTGACAGCGCCGCCCGCACAGCCGATAACGCACTGAGAGAGCCTCCCCAACGGAGTTTGCTAAGTATTCGTCGACTCCCAGATAGCGGCATCATACGGGTACACAGCTTCATCCCAGGAACAAGCATCGTCGATCGTGCAATTCACCGCGGCGGCTATCTCGCATCCTCGGAGCTTGTTTCTAGATTACAACAGGAAAAGGCGATGGCTGATCCTGATTGTCTCGCCGCAGCTGTAACACCGATGCTGATCTGGGAATCTCTCAGCACTTGGGGTCTCGCATCCGACAGCACCGCAGGTTCAGTGTGTTCCGTGCTTAGCGTGCGTGCCAATAGCACTTCCGCTGTGGAAGGTTCCATTCATCAACCACTGCTGACAGTTGAGGTCGATGAGCAGGCGCCACTCGGCACCGTGGCACATGACGTGTGTGATGTTCTCGGTGACCTGGGCATCGATTCCTTTACGGACTTCCCGATTGAGTTACTGTGGCTCGATCCACCGAAAGAGGCCGGCGTCAGCACCTCCTCTCCCAACGCTGCACCCCCACAAGCCACGTCGCTGGAACTCCCCATCTTATGGCCCCGTGCGTTAGGGGCACGATCAATAGCTGTCACAAATCAGGCACTCGCGCTCGCCGCCGTTCGCCGTGCTCTGCGCCACTGTTGCACCAAAGGCCTGTCATGGATCGGGGTAGCTCATGCTAGAAAAACCTCTGCCAGTGAGAGGCATCTGATTAGGGTGGCGGTCGCGTTCGAGTCTGAATACGCAGACAAAGTGGCCGTCAATCAGGAATTGACCCTCGCACTGAATGCGGTTTTTGCCGAAAACTCTATCGGCCCACATGTCACGTGCGAGGTTATCGATGCTAACCAAATAACCGACGTTTCAACATGGGTCACGGCGGCTGGGTACCATCCCGTCACTGGTTTCCTGCCTGCATATATTCAGCTTGAACACCTCAACACCGGCTATGCACCAAATTCTTGATCGCTATCACCCGAGGATTGATACCCATGCTGGGGTGGTCTGAGAATTAGGTTCAGTAGGCTTAAGCGACTGCCTGCTGCTTTTTCTTCCAATTCTCCGCATACCTGCCCGGGCTGAGATAGCCCAACACCGAGTGCGGATGTTCAGAATTGTACCGACGCGATCACCAGTCAAGCATGACCCTGGCGTGGGTGAGGTCCTCAAAAAGATTATCCTCACGTAGCTCGTCGGGCATTCGATGGGCCGAAATGACCGCCTTGCGCATTGATTCCATTGATTTCGATACTCGCCGCTTCGATATTCACCGCACGGATGAACACGATGGTGGAAAGTACAAGGACGGCACTCCAAGAAAACCACAAACGGCGTACTGTACCTTTTCCGAGCACTCTCGTACCGGAGCTTCGAGAGTTGACGAAGAACAAAGCACCAGGAGATCGGGTCTTTCAATCAGACCGGAGAAAGCGGCGTAAGAGAATCCCCGTGTAAAACCAGTGTGAAACAAAACAGTCAGGGCTTTGCTAGGACTGTTCCCGGCAAAACCCTGACCTGCGTTTTTAGTTGTGGAGCATAGGAGAATCGAACTCCTGACCTTCTGCTTGCAAAGCAGATGCTCTACCAATTGAGCTAATGCCCCTTGACTATCGAACCAAGCTTCCGAAACTATATCAGACGCTCAAGTCTCTAGTGAAAAGTGTTCGATGGTGGGCCTAGGAGGACTTGAACCTCCGACCTCTTCGTTATCAGCGAAGCGCTCTAACCGCCTGAGCTATAGGCCCTCGAACGAGTAGAAACATTACCCACCATTCCAGCCAATCACCAAATCGCCTGGTTAGATGCGGTTTTTGTGGTTGGAAAGTGGGCGTCAGAAATACTAGAAAGACTAGCGATCCAGCTGGATGCGCACACCGCCAAGAATGCTGGACGACGCGTTGTAGATCAGCGCGGCAATGGGCGCAAGAAGGGTGAAGAGAACGACCTCGAAAAGACCCAAGGCAACAACACCACCGAAGTACATACCGGCAGAGAACCCGGAGGAGTTCGTGAGGTCACCGACAAGCGAATCCAGGCGATCCCACGTGCCCGCAGCGCCGAGGATGATGTAGATCAACGCCATCGCCACAAACCACACCGCAAACAGCGCCAGATTGAAGATCAGGGCCATCTTGAGGGCACTGATTGGCTCGATGTACGTGACGGTGCGCTGTACGCCTCGCTTGGCCGGGTTGCCGGACTTGGAGGGCTTGTCCGTGGTGCTCTTGTCCTGAGCGGCGTTCGCTGTGTTAGCGGCGTTGCTTGCGGTGCCGGAGGTGTCGGCGGTGTCAGCCTGGGGCTGCGACGGCTGGGGTTGCGCGGGCTGAGACTGTGCGGGCTGTGCAGGCTGAGCGACCTGCTGAGCCTTGGCAGTCTGCTCGGTCGCTGCTTTATCCGCGGGCTTACCGGCATTCTTGGCGTTACCGGAGTTCTTGGTATTGCCATTCTTACCGGTATTGGGCTTGCCGGTCGGCGGGGGCGTTTTGTGCGTCATCGCATCTCCGTACTTGTTCGTACTCGTCGGTGCTTTTTTGTGCCTTATACGACAGTAGCCTAGCGGTATCGACCGCCAGGCTACTTAGAGTTAGGGATTACCCAACAGGCTTACTCGGCTCGTTCCGCCTGCTGGGCCTACCTGGACTACTTGGAATCTGCCTCTGCCTTCGCGGTGGCCTCGGCGGACTCTTCAGCCTCTTCCTCCACGTTGCGGTCCACGGCAACCAGCTCGTTGCCCTTAGCTAGATCCACCAGACGCACGCCCATGGTCGCGCGGCCACTGTTTCGGATCTGGCTGACTTCGGTGCGGATCACACCGCCGTTGGAGGTCATGGCCAGGATCTCGTCGTCGTTGTTAACCGTCAGCGCGCCGATCAGCTTGCCACGCTTCTTGTCGTACTTGAACGCAACCACTCCCAGGCCACCGCGCCCCTTCGTCGGGTACTCCTCCATCGGGGTGCGCTTGCCGTAACCACCAGAGGTAGCCACGAACAGGGACGAACCTTCCGACACGACCGTCAGGGCCAGCAACTGGTCTTCCTCGCGGAAGCGCATGCCCTTCACACCAGCGGTGGCGCGGCCCATCGGGCGCAGCGTTTCATCGTCAGCGGTGAAGCGCATGGCCTGACCCTCCTCGGAGACCAGCAGCAGGTCGTCCTCGGCGGTGCAGAGCTGCGCACCGACCAGGCGGTCGCCTTCGTTGAGGTTGATGGCGATCAGGCCACCGGAACGGGCCGTATCGTAATCCGTCAGGCGGGACTTCTTCACGCGGCCATGCGCGGTAGCCAGCACCAGGTACGGGGCATCCTCGTAAGACTGGATCTGGATGACCTGTGCGATCTGCTCGCCCGGCTGGAACTCCAGCAGGTTAGCCACGTGCTGGCCACGGGCCGTGCGGGTGGCCTCCGGCAACTCGAAGGCACGCAAGCGGTACACGCGACCGAAGTTGGTGAAGAACATGATGGTGTCGTGCGTAGAGCAGACGAAGAAGTGGCGCACCACATCGTCCTGCTTCAGCTCGGCGCCGCGCACGCCCTTGCCGCCACGGCGCTGGCTGCGGTAACTATCCACCTTCGTGCGCTTCGCGTAGCCCGTGGAAGTGATCGTCACGACCACGTTCTCGCGGGCGATCAGGTCTTCCTCGGATACGTCGCCGGAAGCGGCGATGATCTGGGTACGGCGCTCGTCACCGTACTTATCCACGATCTCTGCCAGCTCGGCGCGGACTATGTCGCGCTGGCGCTGCGGGGATTCCAGGATCGCCTTCAGATCAGCGATGGTCTCCTCCAGCTCTGCCAACTCGTCGATGATCTTCTGGCGCTCCATGGCGGCCAGGCGGCGCAGCTGCATGGCCAGGATATGGTCGGCCTGAACCTCGTCGACATCCAGCAGGTCGATCAGGCCGGTGCGGGCCTCATCCACCGTCGGGGAACGGCGGATTAGGGCGATGACCTCATCCAGCATGTCCAGTGCCTTCACCAGGCCACGCAGGATGTGGGCGCGCTTCTCGGCCTCATCCAGGCGGTACTGGGTACGGCGCACGATTACGTCGATCTGGTGGTCCACGTAATGGCGCAGCATCTGGTCCAGGCGCAGGGTGCGCGGCACGCCGTCGACGATGGACAGCATGTTGGATCCGAAGCTGGTCTGCAGCTGGGAATGCTTGTACAGGTTGTTCAGCACCACGCGCGGCACAGCGTCGCGCTTCAGGGTAATGACGATGCGCATACCCACGCGGTCGGAGGATTCGTCGTCGATCTTGGAGATGCCGGCGATCTTGCCATCGCGGATCTGCTCTGCGATCGAGGCCACCAGGTTGTCCGGGTTGACCTGGTACGGCAGCTCGGTGATGACGATGATCTGGCGGTTGCCCTCTTCCTCGATGCTGGTCACGCCACGCATGCGGATGGAGCCACGGCCGGTGCGGTAGGTGTCCTGAATACCCTTGTCGCCGACGATCAGGCCGGCGGTCGGGAAGTCCGGTCCCTTCACGCGCTCCATGCAGGCTTCCAACGCGTCGGCCTCTTCGGCCTCCGGGTTGTCGAGCAGCCAGTAGATGGCCGCCGCCAGCTCGTTCAGGTTGTGCGGCGGGATGTTCGTGGCCATACCCACGGCGATGCCGCCGGAGCCGTTCATCAGAAGGTTCGGCACGCGGGACGGAAGCACGGTCGGCTCGGTGGTCTTGCCGTCATAGTTAGGCTGGAACTCGACGGTGTTTTCGCGGATGTCGCGCACCATCTCCATCGCCAGGGGCGTCATGCGGCACTCGGTGTAACGCATGGCGGCCGCGCCGTCGTTGCCACGGGAACCGAAGTTACCCTGGCCGTCGACCAGCGGGTATCGCATCGACCATGGCTGTGCCAGGCGCACGAGGGTGTCGTAAATCGCGATGTCGCCGTGCGGGTGGTAGTTACCCATCGTGTCGGCGACGGGCTTGGCGGACTTCACGTAGCTGCGCTCGGGGCGGTAGCCGTTGTCGAACATCGCGTAGAGGATGCGCCGGTGCACGGGCTTCAGACCGTCACGGACTTCGGGCAGGGCGCGTCCGACGATCACGCTCATGGCGTAATCGATGTAGCTGGACTTCATTTCCTCCTGCAGATCGATGGGGGTAACCCGATCAAAGAGGTTGTCGCTACCGTTGTTGTCGTCGCTCACTGTTTTGAGAAGCCTTTCTGTTTAGCCTTCAGACCTATCCATTCTACCCCCTTGTTGCGGGTTTACCGTGCTTTGAAGGCTTTGGGACGCCACCTTTCCCGCCCCTCTAAGGGAATTCGAAACGCGAAACTCGGCACCGCTCGATCCATTTTTCTTCGCATGAATTCGCAGGTCACAACCGCTGCACCCCTATATGTGGGTATCCCTCTGGGGCTGATGTGAATCTTGCGCACAGCTGAAAAATGGCTTTGACCTCTTGATTTATCAATAAGTACCCAATAAATGCCCTGGACAGGCGTTTTTGTAATTTCTAACGCTGACAAACCAAAAAGCAGAGATTAGCTTTAAGAATGTCCGACGTTTCACCTCGAAGCCAAATGGTTTGGCTACACACGAGAACACAGGAGAAAAACATGAAGCTGTCTAAGAAGATCACCGCTACCGCCGCTGCTACCGCTCTGGCTTCCGCAGCCCTGCTGACCCCGGTCGCTAACGCCGAGCCGACCTCCACCACCGACACCGCCACCCAGCCGACCGACACCGCCACCCAGCCGACCACCGCCACCACCACCCCGGCACCGTCCACCACCACCCCGGCACCGTCCACCACCACCCCGGCACCGTCCACCACCACCCCGGCACCGGACAAGGACAAGGGCAAGAAGGAAGTCGAGCTGACCGAAAAGCAGAAGAAGATCGCTGCCGGCGTTGCAGGTGGCATCACTGCCCTGGGCGTTCTGGGTGCAGTCCTGGGTAACTCCGGCGACAAGGCTGAGGATAAGGCTAAGTCTGAAGAGAAGAAGGACGACAAGAAGAAGGACGATGCCAAGGCTGAGGCTCCGAAGGCTGACGCAAAGGGCGGCGAGAAGGCTGACGCTAAGGGCGAGGCTATGCCTGAGGCACCTGCCGCTGAGGCAAAGGGCGAGGCTATGCCCGCAGCTCCGAAGGCTGAGGCTCCGGCAGAGCGCAAGGTTCAGCTGGCTAACACCGGCGTTAAGCCGGAGATCTCCATCCTGGCTGGCCTGGCTCTGATCTCCATGATCGCCGGCGCTTGGATGATGTTCGCTCGCCGCGAAGCATAAGGCACGCTTCTCAAGGCACCAGCGACAACGTTCGCTTAAGCACTAACCCGCGCCCCTTCACAACCCGAAGGGGCGCGGGTATTTGCGTTCTTTAGCCGCCACCCTGGCTACTTGGCGATCTCTCGCCAGAATTCCTCCAGCCGATCGGAAACCAGCTTCGGCTCCCGCGCCCACCGGTTGTGGCCTAGCTGCGAATCCAGCTCCTCCACCTTCACCTGCGCCGCCGGAAGCTCGTCCGCCAAGTGCTGCGCCGAAGCCAAGGGACAATCCTCATCATTGGCACAACGCGTAAACAGCACCGGCAAACGCACGGACTTCTTCGCCTCTTCGTAGTCCATGTCCTGATCCCGCAGCTTATGCAGCCGGTTCGTCTGCCCGTAGCGGAACCACTCTCGAAGTTGAACCCCCGATTGCCGGCCATACCCCGCCAAATCCAGCGCACCGGCGGGTTGATATCCGAACAACAGAATATTCAGCATGATCTGGTAAGTACCCCATTGCAACCGCATGCGCTGCTTCCCCTTAAACCCCTTGTAGTATGGCGTGCCGGAACCCACGCCCATCATTCCGCGAATGCCCAGCTCCTCGGCCTCGGGTCGGGCAAGAAATAGCGAGCCGATCTGTCCGCCCATCGAATGGCACAGCATTAACGTGGGGTGATTTCTATTGACGCCCAACGCCTCCTTCGCCGCCCGAATCGTTCGCGGATAATCCCCAGAAGCCAGATGGTGGTAACCCCACTTGTGCTTTCGGCTGGCTCGCGCCGTGGACGAACCCTGGCCACGCAATTCGCCGGTAATCACCGGGAATCCGCGGTCGGCCAACTCCCATGCAATGGGGTCATAATAGCGGGCACCCATTCCAAAGCCGGGCCACACCACAATCACGGGTCGCGCATGATCCCACGCAGCATCCACTGGGCTGTGTGCTGGGATTGTGGCGTGGCCGGGGGCGGTGGCGTCACTACCCTCCCCTACCTTCGGCGTACCGGGTAGAAACAGGCGCACCTGCGAGGTGGTGCCGTCCGCCATCGTGACCGGCAGCAAAGCAGGCTCGCGGCGCTGCGGAGTTCGAGTGGTTTTCGCTTGGTGTTTCGAATCGCTCACAACACTTGATTAAACATCAAGGAAGCGAACGTCGCGGGCGTTCTTGGTGATGAAGCTGCGGCGGGCCACAACGTCGTCGCCCATGAGGACGCTGAAGATCTCATCGGCAGCGGCCGCATCCTCCAGGTCCACGCGGCGCAGGGTGCGCACCGTCGGATCCATGGTGGTCTCCCACAACTCCTTGGCGTTCATCTCGCCCAGACCCTTGTAGCGCTGGATGCCGTCGTCCTTGTTGATCTTGCGGCCCTGCGCCAGGCCCTCTTCCAGCTGCTGGTCGCGCTCGCGGTCGCTGAAGGCAAAGCCCGGCTCGCCCTTGGCCCACTTCAGCTTGTACAGCGGCGGTTGGGCCAGGTAGACATAGCCTTCCTCCACCAGTGGGCGCATGAAGCGGAACAGCAGGGTCAGCAGCAGCGTGGCGATGTGCTGGCCGTCAACATCAGCGTCGGCCATCAGCACGATCTTGTGGTAACGCAGCTTCTTAATGTCAAACTCGTCGTGGATGCCGGTGCCCAGGGCAGTAATGATTGCCTGGACCTCGTTATTCTTCAGCACCTTATCCATGCGCGCCTTCTCGACGTTCAGGATCTTGCCACGCAGCGGCAGGATGGCCTGGTACATGGAATCGCGACCGGACTTTGCGGAGCCACCTGCGGAGTCACCCTCCACGATGTACAGTTCGCTGAGCTTCGGGTCGCGGGAACGGCAGTCCGCCAACTTACCCGGCAGGCCACCGATGTCGGAGGCCGATTTGCGGCGCACCATGTCGCGCGCCTTTCGGGCAGCATCGCGTGCGTGCGCGGAGGCCACTGCCTTTTCGACGATGGCCTTCGCCTCGGCCGGGTTGGCATCCAGCCAATCCGCCAGGTGTTCATTCACTGCCCTTTGCACGAAGCCCTTGATCTCGGTGTTTCCGAGCTTGGTCTTCGTCTGACCCTCGAACTGCGGATCACCGACGCGCACGGAAATGACGGCCGCCAGGCCCTCACGCACGTCATCGCCGCTGAGCTTTGGATCCTTGGCCTTCAGCAGCTTGTGGTCGCGGGCGTAGCGGTTCATCAGGGAGGTCAGCGCCGCACGGAAGCCTTCCTCGTGCGTGCCACCTTCGAAGGTATTAATGGTGTTCGCAAAGGTGTGAACGGACTGGCTAAAGCCACTGTTCCATTGCAGGGCAACCTCTACCTCGTGATCTTCCTCGGCCACGTCGAAGGAGACGATGGTCGGGTGGATCGCGGTGCGCTTGCGGTTGATGTAGGCGACGTAATCCTTGAGGCCCTCCGGGTAGTGGAATACGCGCGTGCGCGGGCCCTTTTTCTTCTCCGCCTCAGCGGCCTTTTCCTCCGCGGACTTCGGAGCTGCCGCATCCTCGGCTGCGCTCTCCAGCTCCTCGTCGTCCTCGAGGTGCTCGCGCTCATCGATCAGCTTGATGGTCAGACCCTTGTTCAGGAAAGCCATCTCTTGCAGGCGCTTTGCCACCGTGTCGAAGTTAAACTCGACGGTCTCAAAGATCTCCGGGTCCGGCCAAAAACGCTGTGTCGTGCCGGTGCCACGGGCCTTCTTGACCTGCTGCAGCTCCTCGGGCACCGCCATCTCGAAGTTTTGACGCCACAGGTACCCATCGCGCTTAATCTCAGTTTCCATGCGGGTGGACAGGGCGTTAACCACCGAAATACCCACACCGTGCAGACCACCGGATACTGCGTAGGAGTCCGAGTCGAACTTACCGCCGGCGTGCAGCTGCGTCATGACAACCTGCACGGTCGGCGGGCCAGTCGGGTGATCCTCCACCGGGATGCCACGACCGTCATCGACAACCTGCACGCCACCGTCGGCCAGCAGCGTAACGCTGACCTCCTTGGCGTAGCCCGCCATAGCCTCATCAATCGAGTTGTCCACAACTTCCCACACCAGGTGGTGCAGGCCGCGCTCACCGGTGGATCCGATGTACATACCTGGACGCTTGCGGACAGCCTCCAGGCCTTCCAGGATTGTAATCGAGCTCGCGCCGTAGTTGCTTTGCTTCTGTGGTTCAGCCACGGTGGGTCAAACTCCTTTTCTCGCGCGCGTAAATAACCACCCCATTCTACCGCGTCGGAGCCCTAAAGGCGCCATTGGACAGGCCGTTTGGGCCGATCGATGTGCTGGAAACCTTTATCCGAAGTCATCCCGTGGGCCACGACCCTTCACGCGGAGCTTGCCATACTTCGGTCGCCGGATGTTCGGTCCCTCGATCCGCAACTGCGCCACCACGTCCTCCCCGGCACGCTTGGCGATGGCCTGCAGAATCACGGTCTGCATGTACCGCAGTTGCGTAGTCCACGGAGTGGAATCGCACTCCACCACCAGAATCTGCGCCTCTTCCTCGTAACGCACCGGCCGGGTGTGTTCAGCAATCTTGTCGCCCACCAGCTCCGGCCAGGCGTTCATGATCCGGGCGACACTGACGCGCTGCTGCCAGCCCTGGCGCTTGATCTCCCGCCCGATTAGCGCACCGAAACGCTTCGGATCGCGATAGCTGCGGTCAAGGCGCCCATCCAAACGTGTCTTGTATCTGGTGGATCTACCAGGTGTTTTCTTCTTGTCCTTTCTTGGTGACGCCACCGTCGGCAACTCGGCCTGCGGGAAACCGCCAGCCTTCTTCATAGCGGCGAGGGCCTGGGCTACCGGATCAATCGCCATCGTTCTCGCCACCCTTCACGCTGCGCTCCGCGACATCCTCAACCTCAGTAGCTCCCGTGCCGTCGGTGGCAGAAGCCTTGAGCTCGTCAATAGTGTAAATCTTCGCCGCATCCCGCAGTGCCTCTGGGATGTCTTCGTCCACCGCAGCCGTGATGAGGACTTGCTCGGCGCTGGAGATGAGGTCGATGAGGTGGTGGCGTCGAGAAGAATCAAGCTCCGCGAAGACATCGTCGAGGATAACGACGGGCTCAACCCCGTCCCCGCGCTGCATAAAGAAGGCAGCGAGGCGCAGCGACAGGGCGAAAGACCAAGACTCGCCGTGGGAGGCATAACCCTTGGCGGGTTGCTGACCGAGCATCAATTTCAGATCATCGCGGTGGGGGCCGAGCAGCGTAGTTCCGCGTTCGACCTCCTGGGAGCGCTTAGCGGCGAAGGCCTGCAAGAGCGTGGCCTCAGCGATCTCGGGGCTGAGCAGTGCCGTTGGCTGGTCGGGTTCGCTGGTGCCAAGGTAAATGCCCAGATCAGCCAGTTCCGGATCAATGGTCGAGGTGTAAGCCATGTGCGCCGGACGCGACTGCGGAGCCAACGACTGGTAGGTCTGCTGCAGATGAGGAGCCAGATCATGGACGATCTGCACACGGGCTGACATGATCTGCGCGCCGAGCGCGGCCAATTGCGTATCCCACACGTCGAGGGTGGCAAGAGCCGACTCGGCATCAGTTTTGATTTCCTCCGAGAGGTTGTGGCTAGCCCCCTTCGGCGCGCCGACAACAAGGCGCAGGGCAAAGGCCGACTGACGAAGCAGGGCGTTGCGCTGGCGCAGGGCCTTGTCGTAGTCCGCTTTCACCGCAGCTAGGCGCGGGTAGCGGGCGATCATGATCGTATCCAGGAAATGGCGGCGCTGCTCCGGCTCACCCCGGATCAAAGCGAGGTCTTCCGGGGAGAACAACGTTGTACGAACCACGCCAAGGATTTCGCGCGGAGAGTTCATGGCTGCCCGATTGATGTGCGCACGGTTGGCCCCCCGCGCCCGAATAGCCAGATGAGCAGTGAGTTCGCGACCGTTGTTGACAGCAGTGGCGGATACGTTGGCTAGATCCGCGCCACGCCGCACCAGGGCCGCATCAGTGTTGACGCGATGGGAGCTGAGGTGGGCCAGATATCCGAGAGCCTCGACAATATTGGTTTTACCGTGGCCGTTGGGGCCGGAAAAGATCGTGATGCCAGGCTTCAGTTGCAGGTCGAGTTCCTTCCACGACCTGTAATTACTCAGACGAAGATTCGAGACATACACGGTGAGTCAACGGTAACGCGTCGTTTAACGTCGTTTAGCCCGGAAGGCGAACCGGCATCAGCAGGTAAGTGAAGTCGGTTTCCGGGGTAGCGAAGTTGCCTTCTGCATCGGCTTCCGGCAGGTCACCCGGATCTGGCAGCAGAATCGCCGGGCGGGAGGCCATGGTGAAGCCAAAAACAACGCGCGGCGTGTGGATAGCCGCCAGGCCTTCCTTGAGGTAACTCGGGTTGAAGGCAATGACCAGCGGTTCGCCGGCAAAAGCGCAGTCCAGGGTTTCCGTCGCGGAACCAACATCGCTACCGCCCGCGGACAGGGTGACGGTGTTGTCCTTGAAGTCCATGCGGATCTGCGAATTGCGCTCGGCGACGATGGATACGCGCTTGATGGCCTCTTGCAGTGGGGCGATTTCTACGCTGGCTAGAGCCGTGTGGGTCTTCGGCAGCAGGGGGCGGAACTTCGGGAATTCCGCGTCGAGCAGGCGGGTGGTGGTGTGGCGGGATTCCGTGGAGATGCCGAGCAGGCCGTCCGCACCGATGTCCTCGCCCGTACCCACAGCGATCTCGATCGGATCGGTGTTTGCGGGATCCATGGAACGCGCTGTGTCAGCCAAGGTACGGGCCGGGATGAGGAGCTTCGCCTGCGCATCAGCCTGCGCAGGATTCCACTGGAAGCTGCGGACTGCCAGACGGAAGCGGTCGGTGGCGACCATAATGACATTTTCGCCGTCGATTTCGACATGAACGCCGGTGAGCATCGGCAGGGTATCGTCACGACCTGCAGCCACTGCGACCTGCGCAATCGATTCTGCAAACAGGTTTGGATCGATGGTGCCAGTGACGTCCGGGAGTTCAGGTAGAACCGGGTAGTCCTCGATCGTCATTGCTGGGAGTTCGAACTTAGACTTGCCAGTCTTGAGGGTCACGGTGGTGCCGTCGAACTCGATATTGATCGGTTTATTCGGAAGGGAACCGACGATATCGGAGGCCAGCTTGCCGGCGACGAGAATCTTGCCTGGTTCGTTGACCTCTGCATTGATGCGTACGCGGGTGGAGACTTCGCGATCGAATCCGGATAGTTCCAATCCATCGTCATCCGCAACGATCATCACACCGCGAAGGATGGGCTGGGTCGGCTTGCTGGGCAGGGAGCGGGCTACCCAACCAAGGGCGGATGCGAAGTCATCCTTGGGAACAATGAAACTCACTGTCTGGCTATCCATGCTCAATTTAACTCCCGTGCTTTCGTGGCTGCTCTCGTTGCTCATACGCGCGAAGCGCATGTTGAGGTTCGTCTGATCAAGATTAACCCACAAGCTCTATTTCTGTTTATTCCCTTTTATTTAAAGAGATAGCAGTCGTAGTAGGTGTTGTGGATCCTGTGCACAAAGCCTAATCCATGCAGTTCGCAGGCCGTGTCGGGATGTTGATGTCTCGGTGGACAAACTGTGAATAACGCTTCTCGCCTGTGGATAACTTGGAAGGCAGGCGGGTTGTACACATGTCATCCACTGCTATATCCCCAGTTTAGGTGCGGTTTTCCCCAACGGTTCAGGGAACGTCTTGTGACGTGTCTAACCTTCACTGCTTTTCCGGTTCGCTGCGAAGCCATGTTCGCCTTACCCCCTAAATTACAAAATTGAAATTACACCTGTGGAAAACCCTGTGGAATTGTGGATAACTCGCCCGAGTCGGGTGCTGTCCAAGGTCAGGGCACAACGAGTAATCCCCAGCCTGGCTGTGGATAACTAAGCAAAACTGGGGATAACTGTGAGTAACTTGGGGCTCACACCCGGATAGCAACAGCGGCTAGGGGGTACAAAGCCACATTGTGGGATTAATCCCGGGCATGAGACTTGATCTTTTGGGTGAGCTCTTGCACCTGATCGAATACCTTCTTGTTCTCCGACAGGGATTCCCGCACCCGTCGCTCGGCATACATGACGGTGGTGTGGTCGCGCCCACCGAAGGAACTTCCCAGCTTCGGCAGCGACAGATCCGTCAATTCGCGGCACAGGTACATGGCGATCTGCCGGGCCTGCACGAACTTCTTGGCTCTTCCCTTACCGACAAGTTCGTCGGTGGTGAGGTTGAAGTAGTTCGCCACAACTTCGATAACGTGCTGAGGCACGATCTCCACGTCCTGATCCGCCGGCGAAATGTCACGCAGCGCAATCTCGGCCGTCTCCACGGTCAGCGGTTCGTGGCTCAGGGCGCAATAAGCAGTCACGCGGATAAGAGCACCGTCCAGCTCACGAATAGATTTCTCGTAGCGGCTGGCAATGAGGACCTTCACGTCTTCCGGAAGCTGCACATTGTCCGATTCCGCCTTCTTCGTCAGAATCGCAATGCGCGTCTCCAGATCCGGGGTCTGAACATCTGTAATCAACCCGCCTTCGAAGCGGGTGCGCAGGCGATCCTCCAGGGTGGTCAGCTGCCGCGGCGGCCGGTCGGAGCTCAGCACAATCTGCTTGTTGGCTTGGTGCAATGCGTTGAAGGTGTGGAAGAACTCCTCCTGCGTGGATTCCTTGTTCTGCAGGAACTGGATGTCGTCGACGATCAACATATCCAGGTTGCGGTAGCGGCGTTTGAAGGATTCGCGGGTGTCATTCGCAATGGAGTTAATGAAGTCGTTGGTCAGTTCCTCCGAGCTCACATACTGCACCCGCATGTTTGGCTGTAGCTCTTTGGCGTAGTGCCCGATGGCGTGCAACAAGTGCGTTTTGCCCAATCCGGATTCGCCCCAGATAAACAGCGGGTTATACGCCTTGGCCGGAGCTTCAGCGACTGCGCGGCAGGCGGCGGCGGCGAAGTTGTTGGAGGAGCCGACGACGAAACTGTCGAACGTGTAGTTCTTGTTCAGCAGGGAGTCGCCATCAAGGCCGTCATTGAAGTTCGACGAAGGTTGCGTCGGCGAACTGTGGCGCGCAGCTGACCTGTAGGTTTGCTCCGAGGTTGCCTGCTCTTTGTGTGTCCAATGCCGCGGCGTGGGCGAAGGGTTGGGGTCGATTCGGTTCTCGCTCGCCGAGTACTGCCCCGCTAACTCATCCGCGTCGTGCTCGCGGCGCTGTTGTGCTTCCTCCGTGGTTGTCTTGTTCTTTTCCTCGGCCTGTGTGACGAGTTGTTCGACCTCTGTATTCGAAAGGTCCTCTGCGGTTGCTACGGACTGTGGTGTGGACGCCCCTTCGTGGGTACCGCGCCCAGTTTCACCAGTGCCGTGGGTAGTTTCCTCTGCATCGCTGTCCGCAGAATCACCATTGGTGCTGGTGATGGCAAGGCTGACGGACAGATCTAGCCGGGTTTTTAGGACGTGTTTGATGGGATCGATGAGGTCTTGCTCGATCGATTCCTTGGTCCACCTATTGGGGGTCTCCAGAACAACAATGCGACCCATGAGCCCCACCGGTTTAACCTTGCGCAACAGCGAACGCTGCTTTGGTGAAATCGCTGGTAGATCCGGGTCGGGGGATTCCGAGGAGCTATCAGCAAGCCAGTCGTGCATGATGGCATCCCACATGTCGGGGAAGTGCTCCTCGATGGAGAAGTTCGAATTACTCATAAGGTTTCCGGCTCAGTTGTTCTGTCGTGGGTGTGATTGTGCGTGCGTGGTTATCACTATCGGATAGCAGGAGTTAACTTTTGGGCTATCCAAAAGAATATGGGGGTGTTCGGGTGGCGAACAAAAGCGTGATTGAACCCGGGCTCGAAGATCGTTCTGTTCACTGCCTAGTACACAGAAGGAAATATCCTCTGTCCTGCGTTTCCACACAGTTATGCACACCTGTGGATAACTTCTTTCCACATGTTATCCCCAAGGTACAGGCTCCTTGTGGATAACTCTAATTGAAATCAAAAAAGCGGTCTGACCTGGCATAACTAGGTGTAAAGTAAAGGTTTAACCTTTGGGGGTGGAGGAGTTTTCCACAAGTTATGGAAATATTTGACGAACCAGAGAATCTTCTCTACACACCCGCACTTGACCCCACCGTGACCAGCTCATTTTCCCTCGTACAAGCCACCCAACCCCGAGGTGGGCACCACATAACAAGAGATAGAATCCCGAAAATTTGGCTAACTTCCATAACGCCACGTATCCTTGAAACGTCTATGGCAACTCATACATGGCAGTGGATCACCACGCTGCCTATCGGGTGCCTCTGGTACCGACGAAAGTCCTCTCGGATGTTGTTGGTACAACTGTCCACTTAAATTCGTGGGCGTACCGCTGGCATAGCGATGATCCCGGCCTCTACGTGCTGGGATGTTTGCTGTTATGCCTGTAGTGCGCTTACGCCTAAAACGTTAAGGAGTGAAGTACCGTGGCCAAGGGCAAGCGTACTTTCCAGCCCAACAACCGTCGTCGTGCACGCGTACACGGTTTCCGTACCCGCATGCGTACCCGCGCCGGCCGTGCCATCGTTTCCGCACGCCGCAACAAGGGTCGCAAGTCCCTGACTGCCTAACTAAGGCAGCGGCGCCTTTCCTTTCCCCATTCTTTTAAGGGGCGGGGGCGTAGAGGCGTCATAAAGAAAGTGCCACCACAGTGCTAGCTCCCCAGCACCGGCTTCGATCAACCGCCCTGTTCGGGCGAACGATTCGGAAAGGTCGGAAAAAGGGCAGCCGCACTGTGGTGGTTCATATTTTTGTGGGCGGGGGCGCGCGGGCGGAAGAGTTGCCGTTGCCGCTACAAGAAGCTTCAACAGCGGGACCACGTATGGGGCTGGTCGTCTCGAAGGCTGTGGGAAATGCTGTGACCAGGCACGATACATCTCGAAAGCTGCGGAATGCGTTTCGCACGGTGCTGGACGAAGGGGAAATCGAGTTCCCCGCGGGCACCTGCGTGGTGATCCGTGCCCTGCCAGCCATCGCCCGCGCAAGTAACGAGGAGTTGGTCGCTGATGTGCGAAGCTGCATCCGACGAGCACTCCGCTAAAGATGAATCTCAGGGGGGTTGGGGAACTCAGCTGGCGCGCCGTGCAGTCCTTGGTTACCAAAGTTATCTGTCACCCCTTAAAATGGGGCCAACGTGCCGTTTTGAACCTACGTGCAGCAACTATGCCCTTATCGCGCTGGGCCGCCATGGTCTGGTGAAGGGCACAGTGCTTACGTTGGGTCGATTGGCCCGCTGTGGGCCGTGGCATCCGGGAGGTTGGGATCCTGTCCCGCCTCGTCGTTCCCTACGCTTGTGGGTCAGGCAATGCCTGTCTCGCTGGCTTATATAGACCAAGTTCAGGAGAAACCTCGAGTCGCCATGGATTTTATTTATTATCCAGTGTCGGGCGTTTTGTGGTTCTGGCATAAGCTGTTCAGCTACGTCCTTAGCCCGGATTCGGGTATCACGTGGGCGCTAGCGATCATGTTCCTCGTGTTCACCATCCGTATTCTGTTGGTGAAGCCGATGGCTAATCAGCTGCGTTCCAGCCGCAAGATGCAAGAAATGCAGCCGAAGATGCAGGAGCTGCAACGCAAATACAAGAATGATCGCCAAACGCTGGCCATCGAGATGCGCAAGCTGCAGAAGGAGATGGGTGTAAACCCACTGGCTTCCTGCTTGCCGATGTTGGTCCAGATGCCGATCTTCCTGGGCCTGTTCCACGTGTTGCGTTCCTTCAACCGCACTGGTGAAGGCATCGGCCAGCTGGGGATGTCGGTTGAGGAGACTCGAAACACCCCGAACTACTTCTTCGGGGTGCACGAGGTTCAGTCTTTCCTGGACGCCCGTATCTTCGGCACTCCCCTTTCCGGCTTCATTTCTATGGATCCGAACAACTATCGCGCGTTCTCCGCCGATGGATCTGTTGATTTCACGCGTACGAACATCATCCTGGTCGTCGTGCCGATGATGCTTGTCGCATCTGTTCTGATGCACTTCTCTGCTCGCATGTCGATGGATCGCGCGGCGCAGCGCCGTAAGGCGAACCCGGCTAAGGCGAACGATCCGAAGGCCCAGCAGATGCAGATGCAGATGGACATGATGCAAAAGCTGATGCTGTGGTTCATGCCTGTTCTGTACCTGCTGGGTGGCTTCGCTTGGCAGGTTGGTCTGGCGCTATACATGGTCACTAACATGACCTGGTCCTACCTCCAGCAGTACTTCCTGTACAAGAAGATGGACGCTGAGGAAGAGGCCGACAAGGAAGCAATCGCCGCGTCCAAGCGCACTTCGGCACCGAAGGTTGGTGCCCGCCCGGACAACCCTAAGAAGAAGGGCAAGAAACGGAAGTAGCAGTAGCAGCATTAGCCGTCTCAGGCGAATAGCTGTCTTGCATTCCAAGGACCGTCACCGTTGTGGTGGCGGTCTTTTTGTTTTATTGACGCCCTCCCCTCCCCCGGTACCTATATCTTCTATCGTCGTTTTTCTTCGGATGCCGCAGCGGTCTAGAGCCTCCATGTTCGCAGGTGCTAGAAGAGAGCTCCTGGGTACGGGGTTCCGCTGCGGTGCCTATAGAATGGGTCGAGTAATAAGCGTTGGATGTTTCACGTGAAACGGTTACGAATGTTTCACGTGAAACATTGCTTGATTCCGAGGCTATTGGAGGAGTTTCTAGATGCCAGATCAGGATGATGCAAACCTTCAGAGCTCCGAACTGGGTGAACCGCCAGCTGCTGCCGAGGCAGTCTTTGGTGACCGTCTTCCACTAGCGCGAGCATATGCAGAGTTCCTAGCCACTGCCGGTATCGAAAGGGGTCTCCTTGGTCCGCGCGAAGTGCCACGCATTTGGGAGCGCCACGTACTCAATTCTGCAGTACTTGGGGAAGTGATCGAGGATGGCGCTCGAGTGATCGACGTGGGTTCCGGCGCAGGTTTGCCGGGCATTCCTTTGGCAATAGCCCGTCCTGACTTGCATGTCCAACTATTGGAGCCCCTCCTCCGTCGCTCTAACTTCTTGGCGGAGATCAATGACCAACTAGAACTCGGTTGTGAGGTGGTACGGGGACGGGCTGAGGAACCGGCAGTCGTTAAGCAATTGGGTGGAGCTGATGTGGTTACCTCCCGTGCAGTTGCGCCGCTGGGAAAGCTTGCGAAGTGGTCACTTCCACTCGTGCGCGTAGGTGGTTCGATGAAGGCGCTCAAGGGCGGTTCTGTGGCCGAAGAGCTCGAGCGGGATGCTAGGGAGATTCGAAAGGCCGGCGGTGGGAATGGAACCATCGAGATGGTCGGTGAGTCTAAGGTGGCAGAGCCAACCCACGTCATTATCATTCCGCGCATTAAGTGAGTGGTCTTACGCGGGTGTTAGGGGTGACTCTGGCTCTCGTTGTGGGCACTGACCCGCTGCATTATTCTTTACGTACACCCCGATGTTTCACGTGAAACATCGGACTTCGACCTCAAGATTGGACTTAGATGTCGAAATTCGACATGGATGATACACCGATTGCCCGTGCAGCACAGCAGGCCGCCCGCTTGCAAAACCCCAACCGGGACAAGCTTCCAAAGCCGAAAAAGTGCAGGAAGATCACTATTGCCAACCAAAAGGGCGGCGTAGGTAAGACGACTTCTACCGTCAACCTGGCTTGGTCGCTGTCGTTGCTGGGCATGAAGGTTCTAGTCATCGACCTGGATCCGCAAGGTAACGCATCGACGGCGCTTAACGCGGTTCATCATGCGGGTACCCCATCCTCCTACGAGGTTTTACTCAAGGAGATGACCGTGGATGAAGTCATGCAACCAAACGACAAGAACGACAATATCTTCTGCGTCCCTGCGACGATCGATCTTGCTGGGGCTGAGATCAACCTGGTCAGCGAAGTTCGTCGCGAGTACCGACTATCACAAGCCATTAGCGATGAATGGATTGAGGAACACGGTTTCGACTACATCTTTATTGATTGTCCGCCGTCGCTGGGACTGCTCACGATCAATGCCATGGCGGCAGTGGACGAGGTCCTCATCCCTATCCAGTGTGAGTATTACGCACTAGAAGGCGTGAGTCAGCTAATCGACAACATTGCAATGATCCGCGAGAACTTGAACCCGAATCTGCATATCTCCGGCGTGCTGCTCACCATGTACGACGGTCGCACCCGTCTTTCCCAGAATGTGAGTGATGACGTTCGCACTCACTTCGGTTCTGTCGTGCTGGATAATCACATCCCCCGCAACGTGAAGGTATCCGAGGCCCCGAGCTATAACATGACGGTTCTGCAATACGACGGTGGTGCCCCTGGTGCCCTGGCGTACTACGACGCGGCTAAGGAGTTCGCCGCGCGCGGGGACTATCTGCCAAGCGCCGAAACAGCACCTATTGGAATCGCCCCTGAGTTACACAATGGAGGTGCCTCATAGTGGGTAAGGCAAACAAAAATCGCAGCAAGACGTCGGAGAAGATTGATAAGTCCTCTGACGCTCAAAAGGCTCTGAGTCCCACCCGAATGCCCACCACAACGCGAAAGCCACAGATGCCCTCCCCTAGCGCGGTGGGTAATGCGCGCCGTGGAGGCTTGGGACGTGGCTTAGCTTCACTGATTCCTACGGGGCCGGCTCGTCCGTCGCTCGGCGATGGTGCAGCCGACATAGTTCTCGGTAGCCGATCGACAGTCGGTGGCGTAGGTTCCTCTCGCGACAGCGTCAAAGTGGCCGCGGAATCGAAAAATAGCGTTACATCCGAAAATTTGGGGGGTACCTCAGGTATAGGCGCGAAACGTCACAGTGACGTTTCAGATTCTGATTCGAAATTCTCGGCGGCAACTGAGTCATCTGTCGAGAGTGCCGGACGCGAACCCGTTGATGCTAGTACTGACTCGAATGTTTCACGTGAAACATACGGCGCGGATTTCGGAGCTTCGTATCAAGAGATCCCGCTCAAGGCCATTCGCACAAACGCTAAGCAGCCGCGTGAAGTGTTTGACGAGGAAGCCCTGGAAGAGCTGGTTCACTCCATCAAGGAGTTCGGCCTCATGCAACCTATCGTTGTGCGTCGTGCTCCGAATGAGGAATCTACCTTCGAGCTCATCATGGGTGAAAGGCGTCTACGTGCGGCCGGCCGCGCTGGGTTCGAGGCTATTCCTGCCATCGTCCGCGAAACAGCAGATGATGAAATGTTGCGGGATGCATTGCTGGAGAATATCCACCGAGTTCAGCTGAATCCTTTGGAAGAAGCTGCTGCCTACCAGCAGTTGATGGAGGAATTCGGTGTTACCCAGGAACAGCTGGCGAAGAAGATCGGCCGTTCTCGCCCTCTAATCACCAACATGATTCGCTTGCTTCAGCTGCCTGTTTCCGTACAGCGTAGGGTCGGCGCAGGTGTGCTGAGCGCCGGCCACGCTCGTGCGCTTCTTGGCTTGAGGCTTGGAGCTGACACGCAGGAGAAATTGGCACAGCGCATCGTAAGCGAAGGGCTTAGCGTTCGTGCGACGGAGGAAGCTGTCACCCTTTTGAACCGCGGTGAGGAAGCTTCCGCAGCTGCTAGAACACCTAAACGTGGTTCCAATCCCCTTTCGGACGAAGTCAATACCTGGGTCGATAAGGTTTCGGACGCTCTGGATACCAAGGTAACTGTCCAGATGGGGAAGAAGAAGGGCAAGATCGTTGTTGAGTTTGGCGGGCCCGATGATTTCGACAGAATCATTGAGCTACTAAAGGTCAAGAAGAAATAGAGGAGATAACCCAGCATGGCTTTGACGGTAAGTGAGGCTATTGCCCAGCGACGCGCCACGCGCCAGTACAAAGATGCCCCGATCCCAGATGAAACTCTGGATCTTATAGTGAACAACGCATTAGAGGCTCCGAGTGCATTCAATGCGCAGATGCGCGACCTGGTCGTTGTACGTGATCAAGCCGTTAAACAGGCAATCTTCGATGCTTCCGGACAGCAACAGTTCCTCGATGCGCCGGTAGTCTTCGTCGTTGTCGGCCGTTCGGAGGTGGTACCCGAGGATGCAGAGGAAATCCTCGGTGCTGAACTAACGGAGAAGGTACGTGGCTTTAATGGTTCGGCGTCTGCTGCGAAGCTACGAGAAATCGGCATCCGCGATGCGATGTTGGTGGCGGGCTTCCTTCTTCTCGCTGCCCAGGAGCAAGGGCTCTCTACCTCCCCAACCACGGGTTGGAACGAGGACGGGGTTAAGAAAGCAATCGGCTTGGAGGGGCGTGACGACCGCTCGATTGCGCTAGTAATTGCTGCTGGTTACGCCGACGAAGATCCGGAGCACCCGGGCCGTGCAATTAGCCGTCGAGTGGATGACAAGTACTAGAGTCCCCTGAACCTGCTAAAGAGCCCGATGTTTCACGTGAAACATCGGGTCTGTTTTTTCGAACTACTCCGTTTTGCCACGGAGCACAGCGCCGCCCTATAGGATTTCCGTAGATGAGCCCGCTTCAGAACCATTGACCTCGTATACCACTTCGCTAATAGCTTTTCCCCTGCCCAGTGGTGACGCACCGTGACGACTCGCCGTTGAACAGGGTGTTTCCTGCTTGTAAACGGTTCCGCGATGCGGCCCTCTAGGAAGAGCACCACTAACTCACCGAGGAAGACAAAGAGAAAGGAGCACTATGGATATAAGCATTCGGGCTATTACCCCACAGTGCTCCGCGGACATTGAAGCCAGCGCCTCTACTTCGACATTCTGGGAGTTTCCGGCGGGATACGGGAATGGGCACCAAAGTTGCGATGATCCAAGTTTCGATAAGCAGATTTGGTTGCAGAAGGTCCTCATGGAGTGGGGTATTTGTGGCTACACCGCTTTTGTTGGGACTGGAGATGCAGGTACGCGCCAAGTGCCGGCCGCGACGGTATTCTTTGCACCCGCTAGATATATGCAGGGAATCGAGAAGTTGCCGACGGCTCCTATCTCGCCAGACGCGATCCTTCTCAGTACCGTTCACGTGGCGCTGCCGTATATGGGTCTCTACCTGGAGCATCAGCTCATCGATACGGTAATTACGGAGGCGCATCGTCGCGGAATCAAGGCGATCGAGTCCTTTGCGCGGGTTGAGGAGCTTGATGAGGAACTGATGCACCAGCTGGAGGGCGCGGGCGCGTTTGAGGCGCGTGACCTAAGCGCCAGCAATCCCGTGGACGATACTGCAGTAGAAAAGGCTCCCAAAGAGTACAGCGCCTTGGAGTCGCTGAAGTACGTACCCGAGTCTTACCGGGGATGGGAAGCAGGTACGGAGACGCCCGATCCAGATGAGGATGTTCTAGATTACGCCCCGATGCTCTCGGAGGACATCCTCGAGGCGGAGGGATTCAAGGTAGTCAGGAATCACAGCACGTTCCCCCGTTACCGCTTGGAAATCGGCGGCTCGCATTCCCTCTTTGGAGATTTTGCGGAGGAAGACCACGTCCAGGTTAATGGTCCAGAGCGCCTATCCACGGTAATCGGTGGAAAGCAGGCCTCCAGACCTGTTGGGAACCTACTTATGCGGAAGCTCTTCCTGTAGCAGCTCCACAAAGCTGAATGTGCCGGTCGCGTGGACATCCTTATCCAGCAGGTAGAGGCGCTTCACAGCTACGACGATCGCTTCGGCGATGGTGTCACGCATCGCAGGATCGCTGAGGATCTGCACATCCTTTGGGCTGGTGAGGTAACCCGGTACAACCTGGACGGTCGGCATGCTCGTTAGCCGCAGAATATCCCAGGTTTGGCCGTGGTTATAGCAGTTCTGTAGCGGGGTTCGGGCGACGATTTCACGCTGAATGAAGCCGGACAGCTTCTCACCCACCATGGACGAGTACCCCGTCAAAGAACCGAAGTAGAAGGTGGCCGCGCCATTGGCTTTCGCGTTCGGATAAATGTCAGTGCGCAGGGAGATCATCACGTCTGCGCCGAAAGCATTCGCAATATTCGCGCGATCCTGATTAGTGGGGTTTGCCGATCGTGGGCGGGAAAGGATAGTTTCCATTCCCGCGGAAATCATGCGACCCTCTACGCGACCAGCCAAATCCCAGAGAATCTCCTCCTCGGAGATTTGACCGTAGGGTCCATCAACGATGTATCCCTTGCTCGAACCGCCAAGGCCGGGGTCGATGACAACTCGCTTACCCGTGAGCTGTGGGCCCGCGGAACGGATCTGTTCCTTCTCACGAATAGATTGTGGGGATCCCCCAGTAATCCGACGACCGAGGTAAGAAAGCGCCCGCAGAGTATCTGGACCCACAACTCCGTCGTTCGTCAGCCCGTAGTTCAGCTGGTAGTTAACGACAGCGGAGTGTGTACGGGGACCGAAGTGGCCGTCCACGCGGCTGGTGTAGAAGCCAAGGTCGTGTAGCTGAGTCTGCAGCTGCGCGACGTCATCCCCCACGAACTGATTGCTCTGCAGCGACAACACACGGGCCCCCAGCGTGTAGGAGGCCTCTCGCAGCGCTCGCAGCGTGCCCGGAGTGATGGTTCCGTCGGCGATGATGCCACGCTGCTGCTGAAAAGCTTTCAGCGCCTCGACCAGCTCGTCATCGAAGAACTCCTCGGCGCTGGTCCAGCGTTGCGCTTTACTGCCGGTGGTGTCTCCCTCGTACCCTTCGAGCAGCCCGAGGCGCGCCAAGGTGCCGCGGACCTCAGCGACGCGCGGGCTACGGTCGCCGGCGTGGAGAAACAAACGATCCACTGGGTTCAACACTCCAATTCTTCAAAGTCTTGCGGTGACACAGAACCGCCGGCGCCCTTAACGCCAACGGGGGTCAACCATAGGTGCAATTCTAGGGATAATTGCGCCAATCCGCTTTAGATGCTGGTCAAGCGTGTTCTACAGCTGCTGCTCGATGGCCGCCTTCAGCGTGTCCTTACTATGTGCACCGCTAAACTCCGCGACCTTCTTACCGTCCTTGAAAACCATAAGGGCGGGGATAGACATCACTTGGAACATGGCGCCCAGCACGCGCTCGTCATCGATGTTCACTTTGGCGATTGTCGCCTTGCCATCGAATTCCGCTGCCAGTTCGTCGAGAATGGGCGTCATAGCTAGGCAAGGGCGGCACCAGTCGGCCCAAAAGTCGACAAGAACCGGCTGCGCGGATTCCACGACATCGGACTTAAAGGTTGCCTCGGTAACGTTTAGGATCTCGGACATGATGGAGATAAACCTCCTGGTTAGAGCGCTATTTTCCTTAGGTTGGAGGTTACCCTGCAACAGGTAGATATCTTATGACCGAACGGCGAAAGTTACCTAAAGGTGATCAAATGGGCGCAGCGCGACCAGCTACAGGGCGGCGAGGTAAGCCTCGGCGTCCAGCGCAGCGCGGCAGCCAGAGCCGGCGGCGGTGATGGCCTGCTGGTAGTGAGAGTCAACCAGGTCGCCCGCGGCAAATACGCCGGGCAGGCTGGTGCGGGTGGAGGGCTCGTCGACCTTCACATACCCATTGTCCTGTAGTTCAACCTGCCCCTCAAAGATGGCAGTGCGCGGGTCATGGCCGATGGCTACGAACATTGCATCCATCGGGACATCTTTGCGCTCGCCGGTCTGCGTGTCTTCGACCACCAGGGTCTCCACGGACTTGTCGCCCTTGACCTCGACGACCTTTGCGTTGGTCAGGAACTTGATCTTCGGGTTGTTACGGGCGCGCTCCTCCATGATCTTGGAGGCGCGGAATTCGTCGCGACGGTGAATGATGGTGACGGTCTCGCCGAACTTCGTTAGGAAGTCGGCCTCCTCCATCGCGGAATCGCCACCACCGACGACGGCGATCTGCTTCTCCTTGAAGAAGAACCCATCACACGTCGCACAGGCGGATACGCCGCGGCCCAGCATCTCCTGCTCGCCGGGGACGTGCAGATAACGGGGGGCAGCACCGGTGGCCAGGATCACTGCC
This sequence comes from Corynebacterium sp. LK28, assembly GCF_014335105.1. Taxonomy (NCBI): domain Bacteria; kingdom Bacillati; phylum Actinomycetota; class Actinomycetes; order Mycobacteriales; family Corynebacteriaceae; genus Corynebacterium; species Corynebacterium sp. LK28. Next base: position 104,274 of record NZ_PDGZ01000009.1, read on the forward strand.
CGGGCCTGGTATTCCTCACCGTAAACCCACACCTTCTTGATCTCGCCGGAGAGGTCGACCTTTTCCACTTCCTCCTGGCGCAGGTCAGCGCCAAAGCGCTCTGCCTGGGCCCGCATCTCCTCCATCAGGTCCGGGCCCATGATGCCCTTTTGGAAACCGGGGAAGTTCTCTACCTCGGTGGTCTGCATCAGCAGTCCGCCATATTCGATACCCTCAAAGACCAGCGGGTTTAGCTCGGCGCGTGCCGCGTAGACGGCAGCGGTGTAGCCGGCCGGGCCAGAGCCGATGATGATGACATCGTGAACCTTGCCAGCTTCGCTATTGCCCTGGTTGCCCTCCGCACCGGGAGAATTCTCCGAATTGCTATTGAGAATGCCACTGGCCTGCAGGAATGGTTGGTTCATGTCTGTCCTTTGAGGTCGAGGATGTAGTTCACCCCAGTCTAACCGGCTACGGCCACGCCGTATTCCTCTGCCCCGCCGAGATGCTGGCACATGATTCGCCTGGCTCGGTTCTTCCGTGACTTCACGGTGCCCACTGGAATGCCCAACTGTTCGGCGACCGCGGCCTCGCTCATCCCTCGGATCTCGGTCAGCACCATCACGTCCCGCATCTCGGGCGTAAGTTGCCGCAGGCTACGGTGCACATCGAGCCGCGCGACCGTTGCCTCCTCGCGCATCCCCACGGCCGGCAGGGTGCGAGTGCGTTCGCTGAAATCCTCGCGCCCCGGCTGCGCTTCGCGGCTATAGCGCTGCATGTAAGAGATCGCGGCGTTGCGCATAATCACCGCCATCCACGTGCCCACGCTGGCTGAGCGATCGCCGTTGAAGCGCGCGGCGAAGCGATGCACCCGCAGCAAACCTTCTTGGTAGACATCCATCTGGTGCGCCTCCGGCACATTCACGCGCCGCAGGGCCCACCACAGAGTCCGCTGGTGCCTATCGATCAGCTCCCGAAACGCGCCGGGTTGCCCCTCGTTGTGGCCCTGGAGTAGCTCGTGGTCCGACTGCATTGTTGCTGGTGTCTTACCCATTTTTGTTCTTGACGCCCCCTGCATCCTCTTCCCCCAAAATCTTTCAGCCGGGGCGGTTGCGCCCCCGTGTCCAACACTCTATTCACTGCGGGGTGACTTGGGGGTTCGAAAGTCTGAGGCTGTGGATAACTGGCAACGGCGCCTGCCTCAATGTGAACTTCACAGTTGAGGCAGGCGCCGTGATGCGCTATGAGCTCCGGGAGCTAGCGGATGGGCTGCAGCTGCTGGCCCGGCTGGCCGGGTTGTGCAGGCTGTGCGGGTTGCGCGGGCTGGCCCGGCTGAATGCGCTGGCCAGGTTGGCCCGGCTGGTTGCGCTGCGGGGACGGAGCGTTGCTGGAATTTTCCGGTTTCGTGGTGGTGTTTGAGCCGGTGGCATTCGTGTCTGGGGCATTCGTGTCTGGGGCGTCGGTGTCGGTGGCATCCGTGCTTCCTTCACCACTATCCACCCGGGAGGCCCAGTTGCCGGTTGCGGAGACCTCAGCCAGCGTGGCGGACTTGGGCACCGGCAAACCGGTGATCCAGATCAGAAGTCGATCGCCCTTGGCAGCGCTGACCTTGTCGGTATCGTAAATGCCCTTTTCCCTGGCGCTTTCTGCATCCTCCCCGTTGGCCTCCGGGTTAGCAGAGCCCGCTTCCCCACCACGGGGCGCCGCCGGAGCACCCCAGCCAGAGTTTCCGGTGCCCGCAAGATCCACGGTCATGTCCTCGGAATCTGCCTTGACCTCCTTCAGCAGCTGAGTCTGGTCCAGTGAGGTCAGTCGGCCGTTGTTATCGGCCTTCGCCAAGCGCAGTTCCAGGGTGGTTCCACGGGTCAGACCGCGGAGCTGAACCTGCGACAGGGCGGTGCCTTGAGGCAGCGTCATCAAAAGGCCAATGCCGGGCTTCGTGGTGCCGGGCTCGCCACCCAGCTGAACCTCTGTCGGGTTGGATTGCCAGAAGGTCTGCGGATCCCCATCGGTAATTAGCCGTGCAAGATCCGGCCTATCCAGCGGCCAGTCCACGTCCGCGGGCAGCCACTCGGCAGGCTTGACCATCGGCACGTTCGCCGGATCCACCCCGCGCACCGCCTGGGCACCCTGACGCAGCGAATCCGGGGACAGAGGAGAATCCTTCCGGTCGCCGCCGACCACACTGATCACAGCCGCCACAAGTGCCGCCACGATCACGACAGAGATGAAAGCGATTGCTGCCGCAGCCGCCATGCCGATCGGACGGTTGCCCTGGGCACCAAAGCCGGAGCGTGCGCTCGGATCCGGAGTATCGTCCTCCTGGATCGACAGCTTGCCGGACTTCAGCTCGCGCAGGCGCTGGGCTGCCAGTCGCAGGCCCTCCGGCTCGACCTTCTCGCCATCCAGCTCGTGAATCTTCTTGTAGATCCGGGTGAGGTCCTCCGGGACCTCCTCGTAGGGGACGTGTTCCAGCAGCAGTCGCAGCGCGACGGCCACGCCGCGCGCGTCCTTGGCCGTACTATCGCTGGGCAGCACGCCCGGGAACGCCAGCACGGCCGCGCCATCAGTGCCGATGCGCACACGGTCGCGGTGATCCAGACCCAGCGCGGTGCCGTTATCCTCCGCCGTCGCGGCAGCGTCTGCCAGGGAAGCCACGGCAAACGCCGCAGCCAACGGCTCCGGCTGCCCCTCCGCGACCTTCGTCAGCGGCGAACCTTGCACCCAGCGGGAGACGATGATGACCAGGTTGCCGTAATCAATCACGCGGTTGACCTGCGCCATACCGGCGATATCAAATTGCTTCAGCTTCGCCGAGCGGCGCAGCATCTCGTCCTTCGCACGCGCCACCAACGCACCATTCACGGGTACCGAAACTCCCGGATCGACCTGCGAGCGGGCGTAGGCCACCGGATCCATAATGGTCAGACCCACAATGTCGCCCGTGGCCAGCTCGCGGCCCTGCCAGAAGCGGGCAGCGGACCAACCGCCGTGGTCGGCCAACAGGCGATAGCGGCCTTCCAGCAGCGGAGCTCCCGGCACCAAGCGCGGACCGCGCACCCCGCCCGCCGCCAAAGGCGGCAGCGCCACACCAGCCATCATGTGGTCCAGAGCAATTGCCTCGCGGGCAGCCAGCTCCTGGGCGGACAGGCGACGGGGCTGGTCGTCTTCGCTGGGAAGTTCGTCGCTGGGAAGTGGGCGTCGAGAAGGAAGAACCCGCGACAGACCCGGAATGCGCGACAGGGCGCCCACCAAGGTCTGGATCTCCGGCAACGGTGCGCGCACCAGAATCAGCCCCGTGACAGCCAGGAACAGTACACCGGAGATCAACAGGCGAACGACGAACCACGGGTTGGCAGGGGTCTGGAAAGCGAACTTCACCAGCAGCACATCCACTCGCCACGCGATCAGCGCGCCGATCAGCGAAGAACCCAGCGCCCACAGCACCGTCATCGTCACCTTGCGGAACTGCAGGTCACCCAGGGAACGCCGCAGCAGCCGGTCGCCGATAATCGCGCCAGCCATAAAACCCAGACCATTCGCCGCACCCAGCAGCACCACAACCAGGCGCGGCTCGGTGGCGATCAGCGGGGCGATGTAGGCGAAGGTCAGCTTCGTGGCGGTAATGCCGGCAATGATGAAGGTGGGGGTCCAGACTTCCTCGCGGGCGTAGAACACGCGCAGGTGCAGCAGAACCAGTGCATAGGGAATCAGGGTGAACGCGGAGAAGCTGATGGTCCAGCCCAGCACGTTCGCGTCCTCCAGGGAGAACTCCTTGTAGGCAAACAGTGCAGCGGAAATCAGGGTGCCGAAGCAGGTGAAGAACACGATGATCGGCACCATCGCCAGCATCGTCAGCTTCGAGGCGACGGTCAGGTCGCGCACCACAGCCTTGTCGTCGCCCTCCGCGGCGTTGCGGGACAGGCGGGGCATGACGGCCGTCAGCAACGTCACGCCGATCACGCCATAAGGCATCTGCAGCAACTGCCAGGCCTGCATGTAGATAGTCGGCGCGACCTCCCACGTGTCGGAGGCGATGCGGTTGTTCAGCAGCCAACCGACCTGGGAGATAGCCACGTACACGACGATGGCGATGGCCATGCCGCCGAAGGATTTCAGGCGCTCGTCGATACCCCACAGCGGGCGCAGGTTAATGCCGGCCTTGCGCAGGTAGGGAACCATGATCAACGCCTGCATCACCACGCCCGCGGTGGTGCCCAGGCCAAGCAGCAGCACGTGCGGGTCGGTGATCGTCACGTTGTCGGTGGGCTGCAGCTTCGTATCCCGTGGCAGGAACATGTACAGCCCCAACACTCCGAGCGTGACCACGTTGTTGGCCACGGGCGCCCACGCGCCGGGCTTGAACACTCCCTTGGTGTTGAGGATCGCCATGAACACCGCAAACATCGCGTAGAACATGATCTGCGGCAGCACCAGGTAGGCGAAGGCCGTGGACATGCCGATGTTCACGTGACCCTCGGAATCCAGGCTCATGCGCACCAGCAGCGGGGCACACGCCACGGAGACCAGGGTGATGACGACGGTCAGCGAGAACGTGAGCGTCAAAAGTCTTCGTATGAAGGCCTCGCCCCGGTCCGCGTCTTCCTTCTCGGCGCGCACCAGCACGGGCACCACCAGGGAGGTCAGCACGGCGCCGAGCACCAGCTCCGTCACCAGGTTCGGCAGTGTATTGGCAGTGTTGAACGCACTGGCCACCGCGCCACCCAGCGCGGAGGCGATGAACACCGTGCGCAGGAAGCCCGTGATGCGGCTGATCAGGGTGGCAATCGCCATGGAGCCGCCGGCGCGCACGATCTGCTCGTCGCTCTGCTTGCCGTCGTTGCTCTCGTTGGCGCTGTTGTTGTTGGAGTTGCCGGCGCCGCTCGTGTCGGCGCTCGCACTGTTGGCCACCGCTGTGCTGGCTGCTGTCGCGTTGGCCGTGCCGGGCGCTGCAGCGCCGTGCACACCGTCGCGGGAGGTCGGGGGTACCTCCGGAGAGCTTTGGGACGCCCCGTCCCCGTCCGTCGGCATTCCAGCCGTGGCGCGGTCTTTCTTCGGCGCTAGCGCGGGCGGTTGGGTGGCGCGGAAACGTCCGCGCTGCCCGACCGAAGGGCTAGCCGGTAGGTCTTCCCTCTCTTGCTCAGAAGTCACCACTCCATCTTTGTTCACCAGGCGTGCATTGCCTAACGGAGAACCGGGCGTGTCTAGTTTTGATCCTCGTCCACTGGCCGTGGAACGGCCTTCAGGGGCTCGGCCTTCAGGGGCTTAGCCTTGGCGCTCTGCGAGCTACGCCCACCGCGGCGATCCCACAACATCTTGCCCGCCGCGCCGATGCCCAGCAGGACCGCCGCGATGATCGCCAACCCTCGCGCCGACAGTCCCGGTACGGACTGCACGCGCAGCTCCACGGGGTCGGAGATGCGAGTTCCGTCCTGCAGATCCCCCGCACCATCGTGGTTGGCGGTGGCCAACCACAAAGACAGGTTGACCTGCTTAGACGTATCCGCGATGTCTGTAGTCAAAGACCAGGTGATGGAGCCCTTCGCCGGGATCGTCGACGAGTCCGCGGAGTCCGTGTGGACGGTGACGTCGGTGTCGGCGTCAGAAGAATAACCAACAACCGCAGTCACCGGCAGGGGGAGACCGTTGCGGGCGACGACCAACAACGGCGAAGAATCGGAGGTGCGCGTGAAGACATTGCCGGGCGGCAACAGACTGATAGAGCGGCGCAGTTGCGTGGTGACCTGCTCCACCCGGGAGACCCTGTTGCGGAGTTCCTCACGAAGGATGCTGGAATGGCCGTGGTCGCGCTTGCGATAGGACGATACGCCACGCAGGAGGTCGGCGAACAAAGGGCTAGTGAAGCCCTCGCGGGTCAGCGCGATGGTGGCATCGTTGTGCATGAACAAGGTGAGTTGCCGCAGGTCACGCGCAGTGTCGGTCAGTGCGCCGAGGTACGGGGTGGAATACGCCCCAGGGTCTGAATATGGCAACTGGGTGGTGCCGGCAGCCGCGTCGGGGAGGTCGATCCCGCGGGGCTGCACAGCCTCGGACAGTGGGGCGGGCCGGGCAGAGCTGTCATCCAGGCGCTGGCTGATGGTCTGCAGGAAGCTGGCGGCCTGGGACTTGTTGACAGACCACGCCGCGGGCGGGACGGCCAGGGTGGGTCGGCCGGAATCGAGCTCTAGGTTCAGCACTGCCTGCGCGGTGGCCATACGCGCTGCCGAACTATCCTCTTCGAGGTTAAAGCGCAGCTCAGGGTTGGAATATGCGGACACTTCCGGGTCCTCACCGGTAGCCTTGAGCACGGTGCCGAGGTCCGCGGAATACTGCAGTGCTGTCGCGGTGGTGCCCTGTGCGCCGGGTGAGGTCGGCAGGTTCACCAGGCGCTGGTTCCACTCTTCATCGCTCGGGCTGGGGCTGGGGTTGGGGGTCGCGCCGTGCTGCGCGTCGGTCGGGGAAGCGGCCGGGCGTTCTACGGTCACGGTGTTGTCCGCCACCAGAGCCGTCACATGTCCAGCCTGCGGAATCGCCGGTTCGCCCTGCACAGTCTGCTCGAAGCGCTGCGATGCGTCGGCTTCCACCGGCTGCACCTTGTCCGGAGATTTGGTGATCCCCGCCGCCAGAACCTTCTGCGCCTCCGGGGAAACATAGCCGGAATCGGGCACCACGACGTTCTGCATCGGCACCACGCCGAGGATCCGTTGGATCACGCTGGGTCCCATCCCCAGCGCGCGCACCCGCAGCCAATCAGAGTCGACTTGCGCCAGCGCGTTGATATCCGCACCCGCGTACGGCAGCGCCACCGAGCAGTTGTTCTGCACGACTTCCCGCAGGTCATCGACCCATCGCTTGGCGTCCGCGTTGCCCGGCTTGTGCTGCGCGTCGGGTTCCTTGCCACCGAGGATCTCGTCCCACGAGTCGCGCAGCCGTTTGGGTTCCTCGACCGGGTCGGGGGCCTTGTCCCCCACGAAGTAGCCCTCGGCCAGCCTATTGACGGTATCCAGCAGCTCTGGGTCGATCGCAATGCACGTTGCCTGCTTCAGCTTCTTCGATTTGGCCTCGCGGTACGCGTCCAGCAGTCCGCGCAGCCTGCCGCCGTCGGCAACTTCTTTCGCCAGCTGGTCCTTCGTCAGGAAGGCGGGTCGCCGCTTGGGCGCATCGCCCGTCTGCCCAGGAGCCATATAGGTCTGCCCAGCCAGCGGATAAAGCACCGTTACTGGGGTGCTGGGTTGTTCTTCTTTTCTTTCGGACGCCCCCACGGTCAACGTAGTTCGCGTTACCGCCAGGTACTGCACGCCGGACTGCCCCGCATCCTCCGGGTTCGTATCCTGGCCGCTCAGGCTAAACAACAGGGGATAAGCGCCGGGTTCTTTAAAGGCATTGGCGGGAATGGTTAGGGATTGAGCCGAAGGGGCGTCATGAGAGTCCGCACCGAGCGGGAGCGTGACCTGCACCTCGCGCGATTCGCCTGGGCCGAGGATGCCGTCGAGCTGCAAAGGCTCGCTGCGGAGGGCGTACTCCCCCTGGTTAGCGATCTGCGCGACACGCACCTCGGCCGACGTTGCGGCGGTGCGATAGTACAGAGTGAGAGAGAGGTTGCTCAGCGCGCGCGGGCGATCGTTGCGGATGCGGAGGGTATAGGTCTGGGACGCTGCGGGGTCTTGAACCTGTGCGCCGTGGGCTTCGGCGGGCGCTTCGGCGGGCGCGATGTCGGTGATCTCCAGGCGGACATCCTGCTTCGGATCCGTCGAGCGGGCCAGAGGGTTCGCCCAGGTGGAATCCTCGTGCGCATCGGGTCCGGAGGGGTCAGGCGTTGTGATTGGCCGCGACTTCTCCGCTTGGGCGGCGGGGGTTGAGTTGGCGTCCGAAAGAGGAGCAGCAACAACCGGAGCGACTGGAAGGGCAGAAAGAGCGCAGAGCGCAGTAGACACACCAAACGCCGCGAAGGCGCGGGGGAATCTAGACATGGCGCTCACCTTTATGCACAACTACATGCTTACCTAAGTTCTACTAGTTCTAGCAGTACTAGAACTGCTGGCCGTGCTGGCAGCTTGACAGCCCTACTAGTTTTAGCAGCCCGACCTGACGATCGGTTAGCGATCCCTAGCGTGGCGTGGCTCGGCCTGCATCGGCCTCCGCGCGAGCCAGATCCGCGAGACTGTCGAACGCCTGGCGGGCAAGGCGGCGCTCGTCGGCGTAGGCAAGATGCTCGATTAAGCGGTTGACGGGCAGCCAGCGGACCTCGGTGACCTCTGGATCTTCGTCGTTCAGATCGCCATCGACATAGCGAAGCAGGTGGTGGTGGACGGTTTTGTGGATGCGGATGCCCTCCGAGACAAACCAATAGTCAATGGTGCCGAGGTCTGCGATGACTTCGCCGGCCACGCCCGTTTCCTCCCACACCTCACGCTCGGCGGTGGCATGCTGGGATTCATCCGGTTCGATGTGACCCTTCGGCATGGACCACAGCAGCCTGCCGCGGCGGTCCAGGCGGCCGATCAGCGCCACGTAAATCGAGGAAAAGTCCACGTCGCCGTTGGGTTGCACGGCCTCCGCCAGGCCAGATAGCACAAGGCCGCCCGCGGAAGTCTCCACGGAGGTCGGGAGGTTCGAGTGCTCGTCGAAGGAGTTGCGGCGCGGGTTCTGGCGGTTGCGGTTCCGATTCCGCTGGTTGCGGCTGCGCTGGTTGCGAGGGTTTTGGTTTCGGGAGTTTTGGTTGCGGGGGTTTTGGCGGTTGCCAGAGTCGGAGCTCTTGCCGCCGTTGGCTCCCTTGGCTCCCTTGCCACGGTTTCCACTGTTGTGGTTTTTGTTGTTGTGGTTTCCGTTGCTGCTTTCATTTCCGCCCTTGCCGCGGCGGGACTGGCTTTTGCCCTGACTATTACCCTGGTTATCGCTGCTCTGGCTACCATTTTGGCTGTTGTTCTGGCTATTTTTTTGCTGCTGATTGTGGCCAGAGCGGTGCCTTCTTCTGGGACGGCGGCGCCGGCGGCGGGGCGTGCCGTTTCCGGTGCTGTCGTTTCCATTCATTCTGATAACGATAGCCGGTTCCTTGCACAATGTGGAACTGAATTTGTAACTAACCAGTGTGCGGCCGACGTTTCGGCCGGGACGTTAGGTGCCGATGGAGCTGTGAGTGCGGAAGAGAGCCTCGATATAGCAACCTCTTCCCCTCTGCACCCCTCCCAGCTGTCCCAAATGTCGTTAGAACGGGAATTGGTTGTTGACAATTAATGTCGATTTTGCAAAATGCCTGGTCAGAGCGTTGTGGAATTGCGGTCCTTTAGGATTCGCTCTGCAGATTCCCGATCTAGCGACATTTGCGGTTGGATCGGGAGTTGTTGCGGGGCCACATTCCCGATCTAACGACATTTCGGGCGGGGAGAGGGGTTTGGGCAGGGTCTGGGGCAGGTTCTAGGGTGGGGTTGAGGGAGGGGTCGAGCAGGCTTGGGGGGACTCGGCAGGGCTAAATGTCGGAAAAACTGCAAAACGTTAATGAACACAATTTGCAAGTATGTAAACGTGCAGGTCAGAGAGTTTTTGGCGCAGTCGTTGGGAGGCTCAGAATTACAAACTGCAACTTTTCCGACATCTATCGTTCTTGTTGCACTGCTCATCCAATACTCAAGAGATGGATGTTAATGGTGGGGCGGGTGAGAATCTGGGTGAGTAGGAGCGGGGCAAGTGGGGCGGGTGAGAATCTGGGTGAGTAGGAGCGGGACAGATGGGGCTGGTTGGCTCGAAACCCCGGGCTAGTAGAATCTGGCAGCGTGACAAACGCCGCCCACTCCCCCGCAAACCAGGAATCCGCCAAGGCACAGAAGCCCAAGGCACAGAAGCTCAAGGCGCAGGCCGCGCAGCCCGAGGCGCAGGCCGCACAGAAGCTCAAGGCGCAAGCCGTGCAGGCTAAGCAGGCCGCGCCTGCCACCCAAGCACAGCAGGCCCAAGCCCCGGAACAGCCGCGCACCATCGACGGCATGCTGCAGGAGGCCTTCACCTCCCTGCGCGCGCTCGACCGCGACCTTCTGCCGCTCACGCAGGCCTTCCACGACGCTGGGCACAGCCTCTACCTCGTCGGCGGGTCTGTGCGCGACGCCCTGCTCGGGCGCCTCTCCCACGACCTGGACTTCACTACCGACGCCCGGCCGCAGGCCATCGTCGACATCGTCACGCCCCTGGCAGAAACAGTGTGGGACACGGGCATTGAATACGGTACCGTATCTGCCCTGGTCAAGGGTCAGATCCTGGAGATCACCACCTTCCGCGCCGACCAATATGACGGCCAGTCCCGCAACCCCGAGGTCTCCTTCGGCGACAGCCTCGACGGGGACCTCATCCGCCGCGACTTCCGCGCCAACGCCATCGCGCTGGAACTGTCCCCTGACGGAAACCACCAGCTCCGCGACCCCCTTAACGGCCTCGAAGACCTGCAGGCCGGAGTGCTCGATACCCCGGACAGCCCGCAGATCAGCTTCAACGACGATCCGCTGCGCATGCTCCGCGCTTGCCGGTTCGTTTCGCAGCTGGAGTTCGGCGTCACAAAAAGAGTCAAGGAAGCAATGGCGGCGATGAGCGAGCAGATCAGCCGCATCACCGTCGAGCGCGTGGCCGTTGAGCTGAACAAGCTGATGCTCGGCGCGGCGCCGTGGGTGGGGCTGGACCTGATGGTCGAGACCGGGCTGGCCGACCACGTGCTGCCGGAGCTGCCGGCGCTGAAACTCACGCAGGACGAGCACCGACAGCACAAGGACGTGTACTGGCACTCGCTGATGGTGCTGCGCAACGCCGTGAACCTGGAGGCCGAACGCGGCCTGGAGCCCTCGCTGGAACTGCGCATGGCCGCGCTGCTGCACGACATCGGAAAGCCCGACACCAGGGCTTTTACCGAATCCGGCGCGGTGACCTTCCACCAGCACGAGGTCGTCGGCGCGCGCATTACCCGCCGCCGCCTGCGGAAGCTCAAGTACTCCAAGCAGCACGTCCAAGACATTGGCCAGCTGGTGTTCTTGCACATGCGCTTCCACGGCTACGCGGACACTCAGGGCAGAGGCCCGAGGCAGGATGCTCCGCGCGGCGCCGGCGAGAAGGACAACAACGAATCCACCTGGACCGACTCCGCGGTGCGCCGCTACGTCAACGACGCGGGCGAGCTGCTGCCACTGCTGCACCTACTGGTCCGCGCGGACTGCACCACCCGCAACCAGCGAAAAGCCCAGAGGCTGCAGCGTACTTACGATAACTTGGAAAAGCGTATTGAACAGCTGCAGGAGCAGGAGGACCTCGCCGCCGTCCGCCCCGACCTGGACGGCAATGAGATCATGCAGATCCTGGATCTGAAGCCCGGCCCCGATGTGGGCAAGGCGTGGGCCTATCTGAAGGAACTGCGGCTGGATCGCGGGCCGATGGAGCGCGACGACGCCATCACCGCGCTGAAGCAATGGTGGGCCGAGCAGGAAGGTGGAACGCAGAAGTGACCGCGGATCAGCTAAGCGACGGCTGGGACCAGAGCCAAGACCAGAGCCGGGACCAGCAGCTGCCGTTCGACGTGCAGCCCGGCGACGTGATATTCCAATCCCCAGCCGCGGTCGTCGACCCGGCCGGCTTTGTCGATTCCGCCGATGTTACCGTCGATGACCTGCAGAAATTCATGTCTGTCTTCGGCAACGCGCCGGGCGTGCTGGCCGAGCCGGGGTTGCCCGGCGCGGATGCGCTACTGGTGCTGGAGGTGCAGGACGGCGCTGGCGTCGACGGCACGGACGGCACGGACGGCACGGAACCAGGCAGGGACAGCGCTGAATCCAGCGCGGACGGCGCCACGATCATCGCGGTCCAGCTCGGCCTCATGAGCAGCGAGGCCGCCGCCAACCACATGCCCGCCCTCGCGGATCGGCTCACCAAGCCGAAGGTTTTCTTCATCGGCGGCAACCAGGAACCCGTCGTGCTCGCCGTCGGCCTTCTAGACTCTGATCGTTTGGAGCTGGACGCCACCTCAACCCCCGCCCCCACACGCTTCGGCAAGCGTGGCCAATTTCTGCTGATCAGCACTGCCGAAAGCGCACCCAGCGTGGATGAGCAGGTCGCGGAGGTTGTCGGTCACGTGGATCCTTCCATGCTGCGGGGCCTGCGACTTTTCCACAGTTACGTCCGCCTGGAGGTAGAGGACCTCCGCACCTGGGTGGAGACCGGGCTAGTCGGTGTGCAGGCCGCAACCGCCGAGGATGTGTTCACAGACCGGCCGGCGGAGACGTGGCGTCAATTAATGAAGAAGCGCCCCTTCCCCGACAACCTGTTCGTGACCTGGGCGAGCCACCCGGAGCGCAACTAGGTGAGCCAGCACAGCAACCGCGCCTGGCGCGCCGGAATCGCCGACGCCTGGCCCGTGGCCCTGGGCATGGTGCCGCTGGGTCTGGCCTTTGGCCTGCTGATCAGCCAGGTCGGCTTCACGTGGTGGTGGGCGCCGATCTTCTCTTTTGTCATCTACGCAGGGTCGATGGAGTTCCTGGCGGTCTCCTTGGTCACCGGTGGCGTGGGGCCACTGAGTGCCGCGCTGTACGGATTCCTGGTGAACTTCCGCCACGCCTTCTACGCCCTGAACTACCCCATCGCCCAGGTCCGCGGCTGGCTGGCCAGGGCTTATGGCATCTATGCGCTGACGGATGAGACGTATGCGATCCTCGCCGCCCGGCGCGACGCGAAGTGGTCGACAGCCCGCGTGATGGCGGTGCAGATTCTGCAGCAGGCCGGCTGGGTCGGCGGTGGCCTGATCGGTGCGTGGTGTGGCAGTGCCCTGCCCTTCGAGATCCAGGGCATGGAGTTCGCACTGATCGCCCTGTTCGCGGTGCTGGCGATCGAGGCGTTCGTGAGCTTCAAGGACCTTTCCCTGCCGATTGCGGCTGCGCTGTGCGGTGCGGTCGGCCTGCTGGTCTCTCCGGACAACATGCTGATGATCGGCATGAGCCTCTACTTCCTCAGCCTCATCGTCCGCTTCCTGTGCCCGCCGCTGGATCGCGCGCTGCGCCTGAAGGTTGGCGCGGATAACGCTGCCTCCCGGGAGGTGGAGTAGATGGCTGCGCCTGCCACCGGGTTCTCTGCGCCTGCTGCGCCCGCCGTTCACCTGCACGCCGCCGCCGGCCTCCCCGAGGGCGTGCAGCTTGGCCCCACCCTGGCGATCCTCGGCGCGGTTTTCCTGGTCACCCTCGCCCTGCGTGGCTTGCCTTTTGCTGCTCTGCGTTTCGTCCGCGAATCCGACCTGGTCGCGTGGCTCGGCCTGGCCATGCCCGTCGGAGTGATGACCCTTCTGGTTGTCTACACCGTCTCCGGTCAGGCCGACGCGCCGGGTGGTTTCACTGCGGTCGGCATCGCGCTCGCCTTCACCGTCGCGCTGCACCTTTGGCGCCGCTCGGCCACGTTGTCGATCTTGTTGGGCACGGTGCTGTATCTGGTGCTGGTGAACCTTATTCTTTGACGCCCCCTCCCCCGCCACCCGCAGCCTCAGCACCGTAGAATGGCGCCCATGCCGACCCCAGATTTCATCGTTGAACTGCGCAAGAAGATTGGCCACGACGAGCTGTGGCTTCCCGGCGTGACAGCTATCGTCATCCGGGACGTACCGGAGGATGCGCCCATCTGGGCTGTTCCAGAGGTGCTGCTGGTCAAGCGCGCCGACGACGGGCAGTGGACCCCCGTCACGGGCATTGTCGACCCGCGGGAGGAGCCGCACCTGGCGGCGATCCGCGAGGTACGGGAGGAAACCGGCCTGCACGTGCAAGTGGATGCGCTGCTGGGAGTGGGGCAGGTCGGCCCGGTCGAGTACCCGAACGGGGACGTCACCAGCTACGTCGATACGACCGTCCGCTGCACCGTGATCCCGGATCCGGAGACCGGCGAGTTCAACGATGAGCCGGTGATCGGCGACGACGAGTCTACGCAGGTGGGTTGGTATTCGATTTCCCAGATGCCGCCGATGCAGCCGCGCTTCCGCCTGGTGATTGCCGACGCGGTGGCGCAGCTGAAACACCCGGCGGGTTTCCGCCCGCGCATGGGTTACGTCAAGCGCCTGCAGCAGCCGGAGTAGCCAGCTAGCGCGTGCCTACCAGGTGCGCGCGCCCACGGTCGTCCCGCCCTCCGGGAAGCGCGCGGCGTAGGAGCTGGCGCGCATGGAGCAGATCACCAGTTGCACCTGGTGGAAGATCATCAGCGGCAGAATCATCATGCCGAGGCTCGCCCCGCCGAACATCACCGCCGCCATCGGCAGACCCGAGGCCAGGGACTTCTTCGTGCCCGCGAACTGGATCGCCACCTGATCTGCGTAGGCGAAGCCCAGCTTCCGCGAGGTCACACTCGTTACCGAGAGCATCAAGTACACCACCGCGATGGAGCCCAGCACCAGGCCCAGAATCGTCAGCCAGCTGACGGAACTCCACACGCCAGAGACGATGCCTTCCGAGAAACTGACGTACACCACCAACCCGATCGAAATCTGGTCCACCTTCTTGGTCGCAGGTGTGGCCGCAAATTTATATACCCACCTGCGCAGAAGCTGGCCGATGGCGAACGGCAACAGCAGTTGGATACCGATGTCGAGGAAGGTGGTGGCGTCAATATGAAAGCCTTCCGAAGAAGACATCAGCAACAGCACCAACAGCGGCGTGAAAAGCACTCCCAGCAGGCTAGAGACGCTAGCCGCGACAATCGAGGCGGCGACGTGGCCGCGTGCGATGCTGGTGAACGCGACCGACGATTGCACCGTCGACGGCACGAGGGTGCAGAAGAGAATGCCCAGGTAGAGCTCATTTCCGACGACCGCCTTCAGCGGCATCATCGCCACGCCGATCAGCGGGAACACCACGAAGGTAAACGCCATGATCAGCAGGTGCAGCCGCCAGTGCATCAGGCCTTTGAGCGCCTCTTGCGGCGACAGGCGCGCGCCGTAGAGGAAAAACAGGAACGCGATGGCGACCTTCGTGATGATGCCAGCGACATCCGCCGCCTCGCCGCGCACGGGCACGACCACCGCTGCCACGACCGCGATGACGATCAGGACGATGAGGAAGTCCGGGCGGTAGTTGATCACGCGCTGCCACAGCGACTGTTTTTCTGCCATGTGTCTCTATTTTATTGACGCCCCCGTCCCCGCAAACCGCAACCGTTCAAAAAGTCGCAGGCGGGGTGGGGTGGCGCGCCTGAGCGTGGCGCCTGGGTGCGCCTGGGTGGCGGCTAGACGATGGCGCGGTCGAGCTCCGCGACGGTCTGCTTGGGGATCAGCGAGGCCACGGCGGCAGCGATGCCCAGGATGACCGCGGCGGCGATGAATGCGGTGACATAACCCGCGACTGAATCCGAACCCTGGGGCGAACCAGCGACCTGGAATACCGGCAGGATAGCGAAGGACACGCCTGCGCCGAGGTTGAAGCCCGCGGAGTTCATGCCCGGCAGGAAGCCCTCGTTGTCCTTCGGGGAGTTCACCACGCCCAGGTTGTTGATGACGATGTTGCCGATGCCCGCGTAGGTGATGCCCAGCAGGATGACGGCGATGATCAGTACGGCCAGGGACTTCACACCAACGAAGGCGAGCCCCAGCATGAGCACTGCGCTGGCGAGGTTGGCGATGATGACCAAACGGCCGTAGCCGATCCTAGGTGCCCAGCGGCCTGCGAAGGGGCCGACGGCCCAGCCGATCAGCGCGTAGGGGGTCAGCAGCCACAGGGAGGCCTTGTCTGCCTCCAGGCCGAAGCCTGCGTCCGGGTTCTGTGCCAAGGAGATAGCCACGCCGTTGACTGCCGCGAACACGCCAGTCATGGTCAGCACCGTAGTGGCCAGCAGCGCCCACGTGTGGCGGCGGGCCAGGTACTTCGGGGCGACCAGCGGCTGGTCATGGCGGCTCTCGTACTTCCAGAAGGCCACGAAGACCGCCGGGCCGATGATGAACATGGCGATGACGTACAGCCAGTTCGCTGCCCCGGCCTTGCCGGCCTCGTTGACGCCCAGCGTGATGCACAGCACCGATACCACCAGCAGAGCAGCGCCAACCCAGTCCATCTTCACGTTGTCTGAGGGCTTGGATTCCGGCGCGCCGAACGCGACCACCACGGTGGCGATGATGCCGATGATGGCGATCAGCCAGAACACGGAGCGGAAGCCGTGGTTCTCTGCCAGCCAGCCGGCGAGGATCACGTCGATGCCTGCCACACCACCGTTGATGGCGGCCAGCAGGCCCATGAGGGTGCCCAGGCGGACCTCTTCCTTCACCTGGCTACGCAGGATAATCAAAGTCATGGGGATCGTCGGACCCGCGATACCCTGCATGGCGCGGGCGACCATCAGCACGCCAATGTTGGGCGCCAGCGCGGCGATAAGGCCGCCGAGGGACATCACGCCCAGCATGATAACTAGGATCTTGCGGCGACCGACAATATCCGACAGGCGGGGCAGGAACAGGCCGCACATCGCGCCGCCGGTGAAGAATGCGGTCTGGGTGAGGCCTGTGGCGGCCTCGTCGGTGTTCAGCTCGCGGGCCATGGTGGCCAGCACCGGGGAGAGCATGGAGGCGTTGAGCTGGAAGGCGACTGCTGCGGTGATGAGCACCGTCATCAGCAGGCCGATGCCGCCCGGGCGGGAATCGACCGGATCCGGCGAAGCGGCAGCGGTCGGGCCGGGCTTTGGCGTAGAGGAAGGATTGCTGGAGTTCATAAGCGGCTCCGATTCAGCGCCAATTGAAAGTCAATTGGGATTTTTCAGTAGTTGCAGCTAGAACTCTAAGCCATGAAGGCGCGCCTGACTAGAAGCCGGTGTTGTCGATGCGCTGCAGTGCGTCTACCAGCAAGTTCCAGAAGCGATCCGCATCCACATCTACCGCCACGCGGGTGCGCAAGGAATCGGCCGCGGCGACCGCGCCTGTGCCCGTTTCGGCTGCGCCTGCTGTGGCCGCTGAGGTGTGGGCGTCGAAATCAGAATCATCCGCCGTGCCCAGAGCAGTCGGGTCCTGCCCTCCTGCCTGGCTGCCCCAGGTGCGCCGCAGGTCAACGACGGTCGCCCCGCGCGTGAGCTCGCCCTGAGTCTCCACGTCGATCGGCGCCAGAATCGTGCGCACGACCTGCGGATCAGCCACCGCCGCTACGGCCAGCGGGTCGTGCATCGGCGGGCCGGGGTAGTGCCGTTCCTTCATGTAGGCCGCGCCGAAGAACTCCACTAGTTCCGCGATGAACGCAGCCACGTCGGTGCCAACTTCCGCCAGCTGCGCCATCCGCTCGGGCGTGGCCAGCACCTTGTGCGTGACGTCCAGCCCGACCATCGTGACGGGCCAGCCCGCGCCGAACACGATCTTTGCGGCCTCCGGGTCAGCCAGGATGTTGAACTCGGCGCTCGCGGTCATGTTGCCCGCGTGGTGCGCTCCGCCCATCAAAGTGACGCCACCCACGCGTTCCACAAGCTCCGGGTACATGCGGGCGAACAGGGCGATATTGGTCAGCGCGCCCGTCGGGACGATGGTTACGGCACCAGGTTCGTTGTCGCGGATGATGTCCGCGATGAGGTTCACCGCGTGGCGCGGATCCTGGGTGGCGCCGGCGGCGGGCAGCTGGGGGCCGTCCAGGCCGCTGTCTCCGTGGATTTCCTCCGGGATGATCTGCGGCGCGACCAGCGGGCGATCCGCCCCGGCGGCGAAAGGAATGCCAGTGATGTTGCCGACCCGCGCCAGCGCCAGGGCGTTTTTGGTGACCTTCTCTAGCGTTTGATTACCCGCAACCGTCGTGACCGCCAGCAGATCCAGGTCAGGGTTTCCCCAGGCCAGGAGCATCGCGATCGCGTCATCGTGCCCCGGGTCGCAGTCCAGAATGATTTTCTGTGGGCTGTTGGCAGTCATGTCTCTATTCCTCTCCCAGTCGGCGGACTTCGTTTTCGCTGGCGTAGCTAACCGCCGCCCCTCGCTTCTGAGTGGCCAGGGCTCCTGCGGCTGCGCCTAGCGTGCAGGCATCCACCAGGGTCTCCCCTTGCGCCAGCGCGGCCGCGAGGGTGCCGCAGAATGCGTCGCCTGCCCCGGTGGTGTCGACCACGCGGTCAACGTGAACGGCTGGAATGTGGACCGGTTCGGCGCCCTTTTCCAAGATCAGCGCGCCACGCTGCCCCAAAGTAATCACCACAGAGCGCGCAATGGTGCGCAAGCGATCGGTGAGCTCTTCAACGGGCGTGCCGGGGGCTTCGCCGAGCACCGCGGCGGCCTCGCCCTCATTCAGCACCAGCGGGTCGGCGGCGGCCATCAGGTCGGGGTCGCGCGTGGTCACCGGCGCGAGGTTCAGCACCAGCCGCGAGTCCGAATTCGCCACCAGCTTCGGCAGCTGCGCGCTGTGCTCGGGGGTCAGTTCGCCTTGTGCCAGAACGATCGGAACCGGCCCTTGACGGCGCAGTTCGTCAACGGTTTCGCGCTGCTGGGCGGGGCTGACCAGCTCGTTTGCGCCCGAGGTGACGATGATGATGTTCTCGCCGCTGGGGTCGTTCATGATGAACGCGCGCCCCGTCGGCTGCCGACTAATCACGATGTAGTCGGTATTCACGCCGTGTTCGCGCAGCTGCTTCAGCGCGAGCTCGCCCTGCGGGTCGTTGCCTACCGCAGACAGAAGGACGGTATTGACGCCCATGTGTGCGCACGCCGCCGCCTGATTAGCGCCCTTGCCACCGAGGGCCTCTATGCCGGGTTTTGCGATTGTCGTTTCCCCTGGTTGCGGGAAATTCTGGACGGTGACAAAGGTGTCGACGTTGGTGGTGCCTGATACGACGACGGTGGCGTTGGAGTCTCTCATGGTTCCCCAGGGTACTGCGTTGCCGGGCAGGAGGGGGGAATGCGTTGGATCGTCACAGTGACGGTAGGGAAAGGGAAGAATCAGGCGGATTCCGGAGTGCCGAAGTCCCAATCGAGGGGGCGATGTCCCAAATTCCAGCTCTTAGAATATAACTATTTTATTTCCGCAGGTCAGGGAGTTGCGCTTTTGTGCTTCAAACGCTCTACTTTCAATAACTCGACGATTTGGGACATTGCCCTTTTAGCCGCCTCAATGTGGGCAAAAGTAAGCCCCCGACGTGGGTCGGGGGCTTAAGGAATCGGGGTCCAAGGATCGAAGGGCCAAAGATTGAAGGCCTAAGGATCGGGGGCTAGGCCTGTGCCGGGTCTTGGGCGGGGTTCTGCGCCGAGTCCTGGGCGGAGTCCTGGGCGGAAGCGGCCCGGCGGGCGGCCTCCCAGTCCACGCCACCGCCCTCGCAGGAGCCATTCAGCGAGCAGCTGCCGCAGGCCTGGCCGCTTGCGCACGCCTCCGCGCTCACCGTGCCAGTGTTGGCGCCAGCGCCGGCGTCGGAACAGCAAGCGCCAGCGGAGTCGGAAGCGCCGGTGGCCTCGCTGGAATCGGAGCAGCAGGAGGCCGAGGTGGCGTCACCACTAGAGCAGCAAGAAGAATCGGCGGCCTCGAGTTGGGCGGCGCGGGAATCCAGGCGCGCGACGGTGTGAGCGCCCAAAGCCGAGCCCAGACCGATCAAGAAAACAGCCCCGACCAGTAACAACGCAAAGACCAGCCACATCCAACCGCTCACCTTCAGGGTGATCAGAGCCGCTCCGAGCAATGCCGCACCGGCGCCCATCCAGGCCGGGCCGACGATCCGGTGTGCGGTGTTCCAGAGCTCCTGGGACTTGCGGACTTCCGGAACGCGCAGGCCAACGACCGGATTACCCGGCAGCTTCCCCACAGCCCCCAGCAGACCCGCAACAAAGAACACCAGCCCCACAATTACCAACACAACGGTCAACACGATCATGCGAAACAGTCTATTACCGCAGGTGGTCAACAAGCCAAACGCAATAGCCTGCCCTGTCCGTGGCACCTACTAGACTGTTAAACCATGACGAACGGCAGCACTGAAGACACCTCCGCGGGCACGTCCGCGGGCGCAACCTCCTACCGCTACACCCCTGAACTCGCGGCCAAGATCGAGGCCAAGTGGCAGCAGCACTGGGCGGACAACGGCACGTTTAACGCCCCGAACCCGACGGGCGACCTCGCGGAGCCGGGCGCGGAGCTGCCGGAAGACCGCAAGTTCATCCAGGACATGTTCCCCTACCCGTCCGGCGTGGGTCTGCACGTCGGCCACCCGCTGGGCTACATCGGCACGGACGTCTTCGCGCGCTTCCACCGCATGAAGGGCGCAAATGTGCTGCACACGCTGGGTTATGATGCGTTTGGCCTGCCCGCCGAGCAGTACGCCGTGCAGACTGGCACCCACCCGCGCACCACGACCATGGCCAACATCGCGAACATGGAGCGCCAGTTGGGCCGCCTGGGCCTGGGCCACGACAAGCGCCGCAGCTTCGCCACCACGGACACGGACTATTACCGCTGGACGCAGTGGATCTTCCTGCAGATTTACAACTCCTGGTTTGACCCGGAGGCCAAGAACGCCAACGGCACCCTGGGCAAGGCGCGCCCGATCGCAGAGCTGGAGGAAAAGCTCGCTGCCGAGCGCGCGGACTGGGCGGATCTCAGCGCCGCCGAGAAGCAGGAGGTGCTGGATAGCTACCGCCTGGTCTACCGCTCGAACTCCACGGTGAACTGGTGCCCGGGCCTGGGCACGGTACTGGCGAACGAGGAAGTCACGGCAGAGGGCCGCTCCGAGCGCGGCAACTTCCCCGTCTTCCGCAAGAACCTGCAGCAGTGGATGATGCGCATCACCGCGTACTCCGACCGCCTGATCGACGACCTGGAGTTCCTGGACTGGCCGGAAAAGGTGAAGTCCATGCAGCGCAACTGGATCGGCCGTTCGCGCGGCGCGGAGGTCACGTTCGACTGCCTGGGTCACGACATTGACGTGTTCACCACGCGCCCCGACACGCTGTTCGGCGCGACCTACATGGTGCTGGCCCCGGAGCACGAGCTGGTCGATACGCTCGTTGCGCAGGCCGGTGGTTCTTCTGCGGGTAAGGACGCCTACACGGATGTCGACCCACGGTGGACCTACGGCCAGGCAAACCCGGCTGCGGCAGTGGAGGCATACCGCGCGGCAATCGCCGCCAAGTCCGACCTGGAGCGCCAGGAGAACAAGGAGAAGACGGGCGTTTTCCTGGGCGTTTATGCCACCAACCCGGTGAACGGGGCGCAGGTGCCGGTCTTCATCGCGGACTATGTGCTGACGGGCTACGGCACCGGCGCGATTATGGCTGTGCCGGCGCACGATACCCGCGACTTCGAGTTCGCCACCGAGTTCGGGCTGCCGATCGTGCCGGTGCTGGCAGCTGAGGGCGCGGCGGAAGGCGCAGCTGGCGCCGCTGGTGCTGCCGAGCAGGGCGGCGCCGGGGTTGCGGCGGGCGCCGAGCTCACCGAGGCGTTCACCGAGGACGGCCCGCACATCAACTCCAACAACTCCGACGGCCTGGAGCTCAACGGTCTGGGCAAGGCAGAGGCCATCGACAAGGCCATCGAATGGCTGGAATCCCATGACAAGGGCGCTGGCAAGATCCAGTACAAGTTGCGCGACTGGCTGTTCGCCCGCCAGCGCTACTGGGGCGAGCCCTTCCCCATCGTCTACGACGAGAACGGTATGGCACACGGCCTGCCGGAGGAGATGCTCCCCGTTGAGCTGCCCGAAGTGGAGGACTACAAGCCCGTCAGCTTCGACCCCGACGACAAGAACTCCGCACCCCAGCCCCCGCTGGCCAAGGCCAAGGAGTGGGTCGAGGTCACCCTGGACCTCGGCGACGGGGAAAAGACCTACTACCGCGACACGAACGTCATGCCGCAGTGGGCGGGTTCCTCCTGGTACCAGCTGCGCTATATCGACCCGAACAACGACAACGCCCTGGTAGATATCGAAAACGAACGCTACTGGGTCGGCCCGCGCGAAGGCCGCCCCTCCGGCGGCGTGGACCTGTATGTCGGCGGCGTGGAGCACGCCGTGCTTCACCTGCTGTACGCCCGCTTCTGGCACAAGGTGCTGTTCGACCTGGGCGTAGTCTCCAGCTTCGAGCCCTACTACCGCCTCTACAACCAGGGCTACATCCAGGCCTACGCGTACACGGACTCCCGCGGCGTGTACGTCCCCGCGGAGGAGGTCACCGAACGCGACGGTAAGTTCTTCTGGGTTCGTGAGGCGGATGATGCTGAGGGCGTCACAAAGGAAGAAGAAGTATTTCAGGAATACGGCAAGATGGGTAAGTCCCTCAAGAACGCGGTCTCGCCCGACGAGATCTGCGACGACTACGGTGCGGACACCCTGCGCGTGTACGAGATGGCGATGGGGCCACTCGACACGTCGCGGCCGTGGGCGACGAAGGACGTTGTGGGCGCGCAGCGATTCCTGCAGCGTGCGTGGCGCCTCGCCGTTGATGAGGGCACGGGTAAGGGTTCTGTGAGTGATGACGCCCTCACGGATGACGACCTAAAGGCCCTGCACAGGACCATCGCGGGGGTTCACGAGAACTATGCGGAGCTGCGCGACAACACAGCCGTGGCGAAGATGATCGAATACGTGAACTACCTGACGAAGACGTACTCCGCTGGGGCGGCTCCGCGGGCTGCCGTTGAACCGCTGGTGCAGATGCTCGCGCCGGTGGCGCCGCACATTGCCGAGGAGATGTGGGAGATCCTGGGGCACTCCGAGGGCATCACCTACGAGCCGTTCCCAGAGTGGGACGAGAAGTGGCTGGTCGACGACTCCATCGAGCTTCCCGTGCAGGTCATGGGCAAGTTGCGCGGGCGCATTAACGTGGCGGCGGATGCTTCGCGGGAGGAGATCGAGGCTGCTGCGCTGGAGGAGCCAAACGTCGCTGCGCACATCGAGGGCAAGACGGTGGCCAAGATCATCGTCGTGCCAGGCAAGATGGTGAACATCGTCGCAAAGTAGCGGCCTGGGGTGTGTCCCTCGCTTCCCGGCTACTGCGTGCCCGGGGGTGACCCTTTTTTCTACCCGCGGTGTTGAGGGATTCTAAGGCGCCGAATCGAACAGCGGTGCGAATGTGTGCCCTCGAAACGTCACAGTGACGCTCCTGACGGGCGCGAATTCGGCGATTTTCGGCGCTCCGATGACCTAATTGCGGGGCGATTGTCCCAAATTCCAGCTCTTAGAATATAACTATTCTATTTTCGCAGGTCAGAGAGCTGCGATTTCGTGCTTCAAACGCGCTACTTTCAATAACTCGAGGATTTGGGACATTCCAGCGGGTACGGCGGAGCCTGAGCGGAATCGGGACCGACGGACGGGGCTGGAGGAGGCGGGACAGCAGGGGCGGAGCCTGAGCGGAAGCGGGACCGTCGGGCGGGTCTAGAGGCTGTGGTCGATGAGCAGGTACGCACCGACCGAGGTGATCCAAGCCATGCAGAACGGCATGATGAACCAGATCACCGCTACCCACGGGCGCCAGCGCTGGTGGTTTTTCCACTTGTAGTAGGTGATAAACGCCGAGCCGAACAGGCCAAAGAACGCAATCGAAGTGGGAACGATAGAGAACAGAAGCTGGAACGTGCGGCTGCACAGTTGTGCCGAGGAGTCGGCCTCGCAGTAGGGGCCGCCAATGACCTTGGAGGCGATCCAGATCAGGATCGCGGACAAAGTGGTGGACACGATCACGCCGACGAAGAACCAAATGGCCTGGCGAGTGGACTTATTGTTGCGCTCGAGGCGGAGCAAGGGGTCGGCCTCGTAGTCCAGCTCGGAGGGCGCGCCGGGACGGTCCAGCTCGGAGGCATAGGATTGGGAGCCGTCGGGCCGGGATCCCGCGGATGGGGAGCCGGCGGGCTGAGAGCCCGCGGACGGGCGACCAAAGGGCTGGGAGTCCGCGGAACCGGAGGCAGAATCCGGGTTATCAGCAGGTGAGGGGCCGTTGTTCAAACCGTCGGTGCTCATAATGCCCTTAAATCTACACGTCCCCGGGGGTAATCAGAACCCGCGCGAGCCTGGAGCGCGGTGGCTGCGGGGTGCGCGGGGAATGGCGCGCGGTGGGCGGGGAGCCGAGCCTGCGGAACGACCAGCGCCGACGCCCGCGGCCGACCCCCGGGCGGCACGCTAAGGCGCGCTAGACAGTGCTTAGACGGTGCTCAGCAGCACCGGCACCGGGCTGTGCCGCAGAATCTGGTTCGTCGACGGGCCGATGAACACGCGGTGGAAACCGCCCAGCGTGCTGGAGCCCATCACCAGCAGATCGCCCTTCTTCCACTTCAGGGCGTTAATCGCGCCGGACCAGCCGTAGCCGCTGCCGACCTCCATCTGCACTGTCAGGTCGCCGTGCCTGTTCAGAGCCCGGTCCCGTCCGCGGTCCAGCAGCGCCAGAGCCTGCTCACGCCACTCGACCATCATGTCCGAGTTGTCGATGAACTCCGTCTCCGTCGGATACATCGTCGCCCCGCGCGGGCTGAACGCCACCAGCCGCAGCGGCACTCCCCAGCGGTGCGCCAGGTCCGCCGCCCGACGCAGCGCCTCGTGCGACTGGTCGGTATCGATGTAGCAGCAATTGACCCTGGTGACGCCACGTTTCGACAGCTTCGGCGTCCGCGGAGCCAACAGTAGCGGCAGCGGGGCATAGTGCAGCAGGGCATCCGCCGTCGAGCCGATCCGGAACCGAGAATGCGGCGCGGCGGGATGGGAGCCCAAGATCATCATGTCGGCGTTGAACTCGGCGGCGGCGTCGATAAGAGCCTTCGTTTCCGAATGATCAACAGTGACAGTGGAGGGCTCGTCGGCGTCCAGCATCGCTTCGGGCAGCTTGGCCAGGGCCAGCGCCTTCTGCGCGGCGGAGGACACGGCCTGCGATTCCTTGTCGATCCACTCCGAGTAGTTGTCGAACTCAAGCTCCGGCTGCGCGGTCCAGGAACGCGAGATCACCGTCGCCGTGCGCACCGCGATGGTCTCCGTGCGGCCGAGCCAGGCGGCGACCTGCGCGGCCTCGTCACCGGCCGATTCGGGGCGCCATGTAAGAAGCAGGCGGAGGGGCGCGCGGGATGCGCCCGATGTGCGGGGGACGTCGGACTTAGGGGTGTTGCTCAAGAAAGATGCTCGCTAGCTCCAGCACTACTGCTGGTCGTTGTTCAGCTTTGCCTCGATAGCTTCAGTGTAGCGGCGCAGGACCAGTTCGATAACTGGGGTGGCCTCTGCAACTTCCTTGAGCTCTTCGTCGCTGAGGCTATCCAGCATGCTGGCGAGCTGCTCGGCGCGTTCTTCGGACAGGCGGCGCAGTTCCTCGCGACCCTTGTCGGTGAGGGTGACGCTCACGCCGCGGCGGTCGGACGTGTCGCGCACGCGCGTGACCAGCTCCATCGTCTCCAGCTGGTTGACCGCGTTGGAGGCGGTGGGCATGCGGATCGTCTCGGTGGCCGCAATCTGGCTGATGCGCATCGGGCCGTTTTCTTCGAGGATCATCAGGATCGATAGCTGCGCCATGCTGATGTGGGAGTTCTCCGTCTGGCGGAAGTACAGCAGGTACAACCGCGTCAACGGGAGGCGCAGTTCCTTGGCGATTTCTAAAGGTGTGGAAGCCATAGGTACTAAAATACAACAGTTTTGGCTGTAAATACTCACGCGGGGTGCTTAGCCCGGTGTTTTCGGGCACGTCGTCCGGCGTTTGTGGGGATGTTTCTGGGTGTTTACGCGGTGACGCAATTTATTAATGACGCCACCGCCTCCGCCCTATGCGCCGTTGATGAACTCTTCCAGCTGCGCGCGGGCGACGTCGTCCGGCAGTTGCACGGGCGGGGACTTCATCAGGTAGCTCGAGGCCGCGTCGACGGGGCCGGCTACTCCCCTATCCAGCGCGATCTTGGCGGCACGCACGGCGTCGATGATGATGCCCGCGGAGTTCGGGGAGTCCCAGACCTCCAGCTTGTACTCCAAGTTCAGCGGCACTTCGCCGAAGGCGGAGCCTTCCAGGCGGACGTATGCCCACTTGCGGTCGTCCAGCCATTCCACGTAGTCGGACGGGCCGATGTGGACGTTGCGGTCGTGCACCTTGCCAGCCAGCGGGCTTTCCTTCAGGTTGGAGGTCACGGCTTGAGTCTTGGAAATCTTCTTGGACTCCAGTCGGTCGCGGTCCAGCATGTTCTTGAAGTCCATGTTGCCGCCGACGTTCAGCTGCATGGTGCGCTCCAGGCGCACGCCGCGCTCCTCGAACAGGCGGGCCAGCACGCGGTGGGTGATGGTCGCGCCGACCTGGGACTTGATGTCGTCGCCGACGATCGGCAGGCCGGCCGCGCGGAACTTCTCGGCCCATTCAGGGTCGGAGGCAATGAACACCGGCAGCGCGTTGACGAAGGCGCAGCCTGCGTCGATGGCGCATTGTGCGTAGAAGCGGTCGGCCTCTTCGGAGCCGACGGGCAGGTAGCTGACCAGTACGTCCACCTCTGCGTCGCGCAGCGCCTGGGGTACGTCGACGGGTTCTGCGTCGGATTCGGTGATGCTTTCCTGGTAGTGGCGGCCCAGGCCGTCGAAGGTGTGGCCGCGCTGGACCGTCACGCCGGTGTGTGGCACGTCGGCGATTTTGATGGTGCAGTTCATGCCCGCGTCGATGGCTTCGGAGACGTCCTTGCCGACCTTGTCGGCGTCCACATCAAAGGCGGCGGTGACGCGCACGTCGCCCACCGAGTAGGGGCCGAACTTGGTGTGCATGAGGCCGGGGACGTTCTGGGTCGCGTCGGCGTCGGAATAAAGGTGAATGCCCTGGATCAGGGAAGTCGCGCAGTTGCCGAGTCCCACGATGGCGATGTTGCAAGTCTTAGATGTCATGCGAATCACCGTAGGGCGCTGGCTGCTAAGAACCCTTGTTCTTTGGCTGGTTAACCGATTAAGCCCGGCGAGTTTATCGATCAAGCTCGCGCGGGGTGGGGTTGTCCGGGCGGTGTTTAGAATGTGGGTGTGTCGATTTCGCGAAGGGTTATAGATAGGTCGCTTGATCGCCGTCGCTCCCTGTTGGAGGTGCGTGGGGTTAAGCGTTTTGTTGGGGACGCCACCCCGCGCCTCCTTTCCTCCGCGGAGGTTCTAGGACGGGCAGTCGACCGTCCGTGCCCGGTGTGTGGGAGGCATGAATTAAGGGAAACACTGTGGATTCATGGCGGTGTATTAGGCGAAAAGTCGGGTACAGCGCGTAGTGTAAGAGAGATCAATGGTGTGATTGAGACGCTAGTGAATGAACAGCAGGATGCTGAGTTTTCGATACATACTGTTGAAGTGTGCATGAAATGCAGATGGAATCACTTGATCCGAGAAGAGCTGATCGGGATCACGATCGACAATCAGGAGACTCGTCTAGTTGAGTAGCGACAAGCCGTCCAAGAACCCTTTCTCCCGCGGTGGTGCTGGTGACTCCGGTGCAGGCCGTGGTGGGCACAGGCAGCCGGGTCAGCGCCGCGCTGGGCAGGGCCGGGCAGGTCAGGGTCAGCCGGGCCAGCGCCGCGCGGGCCAGGCGCGTGCCGGTCAGCCGCGTGCTGGACAAGGTCAGCCCGCTAAGCCGGGCCAGCGCCGCGCCGGGCAGCCCGCTAAGCCGGGCCAGCGGCGTGCTGGACAGCCCGCTAAGCCGGGCCAGCGGCGTGCTGGACAGCAGCGCAATCCTCAGCGGGGAGCTGCGCAGCGGGGAAATCCTCAGCGTGGAAATCCACAGCGTGGAACCGTGCAGCGCGGCGGCAAGCCGGTGAGATCCGGTGGTGCCCACCGGGCACGAGCCTCAGCTGGAGCTGGAGCTGGTGCGGCGGGCGTGTCGGCGTCACAAAGAAAGAGGCCCCAAAACAATGGGCCACAGACTCGTGTGAAGAAGAATGGAAGCCGCTCCGTGGGAGATGGAAAACTAAAGGCAAGAACTCGCAAGAAGCGCAGCTGGCGCGACAAGCGCACCCTGCGCAACTTCTTCGCGGGCCTAGCAGCCGTCATGGCAGTGATGATTATTGTGCCGCTGGTGGCGTTTTTTACCGCATACTCGGTGACGAAGGTGCCGGAGCCGGAAGAGCTGGTGAACAACCAGATCTCCTACATCATGGCCAGCGACAACAACACTGAACTGGCACGCATCGTTCCGCCAGAGGGCAACCGTCAGAACGTCAAGCTGGACGAGGTTCCAATGTCCGTCCGCCAGGCTGTTCTGGCAGCAGAGGACCGCGAGTTCTACAGCAACCCCGGATTCTCCGTGTCTGGTTTCGCCCGTGCGGCAGTCGGCCAGGTGCTGGGGCGCGAGGGCGCCGGCGGTGGCTCGACCATCACCCAGCAGTACGTGAAGAACGCGCTGGTCGGCGACGAATTCAGCCTTAGCCGAAAGGCCAAGGAGCTGGTGATCTCCGCGAAGATGGCGCGCGAATGGTCGAAGGACGAGATTCTGGAGGCCTACCTGAACACCATTTATTTCGGGCGTAACTCGTACGGCATCAGCGCAGCGTCGCACGCGTACTTCGACAAGGACGTCAAGGACCTCACCCCGGAGGAAGGCGCAGTGCTGGCCGCGACGATCCAGGCGCCTTCCAGCCTGGATCCGTGGACGAACCGCGAGCGCGCAGAATCGCGTTGGAACTACGTTCTGGACGGAATGGTTGGGATCGGCGCCATGAAGGAAGCCGATCGTCGGAAGGCCGTGTACCCGAAGGTGAAGGACCCTGCGGAGACCGCGGAGAACACCCAGGCCGTCGGTACGAATGGCTTGATCAAGACGAAGGTTATCGAGGAGCTAGAGCAGGCGGGCATCACCGAGGAACAGGTGAACACGGGTGGCTTGAAGATCACCACCACCATCGATCCGAAGATGCAGGCCGACGCGGTGGATGAGATCCACAAGAAGATGGAAGGCCAGCAGCAGGGACTGCGTACGGCCGTGGCCTCGGTGGATCCGAAGACCGGCGGGGTGCGCGCCTGGTATGGCGGCGACGACCCAGTTGGTTTCGACTTCGCCGGTGCGGGCCTGCAGAGCGGTTCTACGTTCAAGATTTTTACGCTGGCCGCATACCTGGACCAGGGCGGTAGCCTCTACGACCAGTTCGACTCCTCCCCCGTCATGACCGGTGACGCGCAGGTGAACAACGACGGCGGCGCAAGCTGCGGCACATGCAGCATCGCCGAAGCGTTGAAGCAGTCGCTGAACACCAGCTTCATCCGCCTGACCCAGGCGCTGAAGGGCGGTCCGCAAGACGTGGCTGACATGGCGCACCGCCTGGGCGTGGCCGAGTCGCTGCCGGGTGTGGGCAAGACCCTGCAGGAAAAGAACGGCAAGCCGGCGGATGGCATCACGCTGGGCATGTACCAGTCCAGCCCGCTGGACATGGCAACCGCGCTGGCGACCCTGACCAACGGTGGCATCTACCACCGCCCGCACTTCGTGCAGAAGGTGGAGAACTCCAATGGAGACGTGCTGCTGGATAACACCAACGACGACGGCGACCGCGTGGTCTCTGAGGAAGTTGCCAACGGCGTTATCCAGGCGATGCAGCCCATTGCGGCGTATTCCAACGGCAACTCGCTGGCCGGTGGCCGTCCCTCGGCTGCAAAGACCGGTACGGCGCAGCTGGGCGATACCGGCGAAAATAAGGACGCCTGGATGATCGGCTCCACCCCGCAGCTGTCCACCGCAGTGTGGGTTGGTACCGCCGAGGGCAAGCCGATTCACAACAGCTACGGCGGCATTATGTACGGCTCCGGCCTGCCCGCCCAGATCTGGAAGGGCGTGATGGATCGCTCGCTGGAGAACACGGAGATCGAGCAGTTCAATACCGGCGCAGCCGCCAGCTCCGGCTACACCGGTGGGTACGCTGGCGGCGGAAACGCAGGCGGCGCAGCAGGCGCCGACCAGCCAGAGGAGCAGGAACAGGAATCTCCGGCACCGGCCTCCCCCGCTTCCCCGCCATCGCCAGCTCCGGCCCCGGCGCCGCGCCAGCCCGCTCCGCAGGGTGGTAACCGTCCGCCAAACAACGATCTACAGAACCTGCTCGATGGAATCCTCAACCCATAAGAAGACCAGTTCTCAGCAGCGCGTACTGCCTTCCCGGACCGAGCCGATGGCGCGCGGATTCGTCCGCTTCATCGGCGGTCCACCGGGGGCGCACGCCCTCATCGGGCGGGCAAAGTGGTGGACTCCCCTCCGCGTGCTGCTGGCAACCGCCGCTACCTTCCTGGCCTTCGGCTGGTTGCAAAAAGCACAGTGCATCCGCACTGGATTTACCTCTGCAGGTGAGGCTTATGTGGACTGGTCCGGTAAGCGTCAATACACCTCCGCTTGCTACTCAGACACAATCTCGCTCTACTCTGGCCGAGGCCTAGATAACCTCGACTTCCCCTACTTCACGTCCATAACCGGCAGCGACGGCTCCGTGCACTACATGGAATACCCCGTGCTGACGGGCCTGTACCAGTGGATCATTGCGGCTATCGCCCGGCCGGTCGGCGTGCTGTGGGACTTCCTGCCCTTGCCAGAGGCAACTCCCGTGGCAATCTTCTTCGGCGTTAACGCCTTCTTCCTGGGCCTGTTCTGGCTGGTCGCCACCGGGTTGATGACGAAACTGACCGGCAACCGGGTATGGGACACGCTGCTGATGGCGGCCTCTCCCCTAGTCATCGTCCACGCCTTCACCAACTTCGACCTTCTGGCGTGCGCGGCGGCGGTAGCCATCTTCAGCCTCTGGGCCAATCGGCGTCCCGGCTGGGCGGGCGTGGCGGTCGGCGTGGGCGTGGCGCTGAAACTGTGGCCCGCGTTCATCGGCGGCGCACTGATCCTGCTGTGCCTGCGCCAGCGTGCGTGGGGGCCACTTGCCAAGCTGGTCGGCGGGACGCTCGGCACCTGGCTGATCGTTAACGTGCCCATCATGGTCGCCGCGCCCGAAGGCTGGGGGGAGTTCTTCAGACTGAACTCCGAGCGCGGCTGGGAAGGCTCCACGATCTACGCCGTCATCGCCCACATCACGGGTAACGATTCCTGGAACGGCGTAAGCCCCTCCAAGTCCGTCGACGGCGCAGAGACGCTGAACCTGCTGACCAGTGGTTTGCTGCTCGTCGCACTGCTGGGCCTGGCCTGGCTGGTCATTATCGCAGCCCCCCGCACACCGCGGGTCGGCCAGGTGGCCTTCCTGGCCACGTTGGCTTTCATGATCACCAACAAGGTATGGAGCCCCCAGTACTCCATCTGGCTGGTGCCACTGCTGGTGCTGGCTCTCCCCCGCTGGCGCCTGGTCTTCAGCTGGGCAGCACTGGAAGCCGTGTACTGGTACCTGCGCATGTGGCAGTTCCTGCCAGCCAACCAGGCGGCCCCGAACTGGCTGGTCGATACCGTGACCGTCGTGCGCCTGGCGCTGCTGGTATTCATGGCCGTGCTAGTCATCCGCCAAATCATGGGGCGCAGCGCCGACCCGATCCGCGAGGCCCATGGCGGTCGCGATCCGCTGGCCGGAGTGCTGGCTGCAGACGTTCCGACAGGAAAGCACCACCGTCACGGGAATGGCTCGGGCGGAAAAGTGGGCGTCATAAAGAAGACAACCACAACAACGGCAGCGAAAGAGAGCAACGATGAATAACACGACACTCCTCATCACCATGGCCAGCGTGTTTGTGGGGTTCCTCTTCTTTGGCGGCAGCTTCGCCAGCTTCATGTACGGCAAATCGAAGAAACAAGTGTGGACGCTTTTCTGCATCGCCATCGTGTGCCTGACGATCGTGCCGGTGAGCCTGGCGGTATTCGCCGCGACGTAAAGAGGCGCAGGGTTGCGCGGGGCGGGCGCAGGGAGCATTTCTTAAAACGCGGGGCAACCTGTAGGCTGAGAACGTTGCTGACGCAACGACCCTCCTGCCATGCCCAAAAGGGGTATGGCCGAAACACAAGACCATAGGAGGTGATGAGGTCCGTGCGTCAATACGAGATGATGATCATCATCGACCCTTCCCAGGATGAACGCACCGTTGCCCCGTCGCTGGACAAGTACTTGGAGATTGTCCGCAAGGAAAACGGTTCCGTGGAAAAGGTTGATGTCTGGGGCAAGCGTCGCCTTGAGTACCCGATCAACAAGAAGGACGAGGGCATCTACGTTGTTCTCGACCTGAAGTGTGAGTCGGCTACCGTGCTGGAAATTGACCGCCTGCTCAACATCAACGACCAGATTCTGCGCACCAAGGTGCTGCGGAAGGACCAGTAGCTTTCACCACGCCATATAAGGCGAAAGCTGCAGGCTCCGATCGGACTGTACAGGCACCTTTAAACCATTAACCTAAGCACTGTAACCATTTCGGGCTTCTGTTCTTTTTGACGCCCACACGTCACCACACAACGTTAGGAAAGAAACATGGCACAGGGAGATACCCAAATCACCGTGGTCGGCAACATCGTTGCGGATCCGGAGCTGCGCTACACCCCCAACGGGGCCGCAGTGGCGAACTTCCGCGTGGCCTCCACGCCCCGTCGCTACGACCAGCAGGCTGGTCAGTTCGTCGACGGTGAGCCGCTGTTCCTGACCTGCAACGTGTGGCGCCAACCTGCCGAGAACGTGGCAAACAGCCTGAACAAGGGCGACCGCGTGATCGTGACCGGCCGACTGCGCCAGCGTTCCTACGAGGATCGCAATGGCGAGCGCCGCACCGTCTTCGAAATTGAAGTTGAAGAGGTCGGACCTTCGCTGCGCTTTGCAACTGCGGATATCAACAAGGCATTCCGCGGTGGCCAGGGCGGCAACGGTCAGGGCGGCCAGGGCGGCAACGCTGGTGGCTTCGGCGGCCAGGGTGGCCAGGGCGGTGGCTTCGGCGGTAACGCTGGTGGCCAGGGTAATGGTAATGGCGGCCAGGGTGGCTTCGGCGGTAATGCCGGCAACCAGGGTGGCCAGGGTAATCAGGGTCAGAACAACCAGGGCTTCGGCGGCCACAATGCTGCCATGGATGATGACCCGTGGAACTCTGCCCCACAGTCCGGATTTGGTGATGGCGACGACGAGCCGCCATTCTGATCGGTTAGCTTAAAAGCTGCTGGTCAGCGTTAAAACTTTTTTTGAACATAATTGGTCAAACCAAAGCACAACGAAAGGCTGGATCATGAAGCTGATCCTCACCGCCAACGTTGACAAGCTCGGTGTCCCCGGCGACATCGTAGAGGTCAAGGCTGGCTACGGACGTAACTACCTGCTTCCGCGCGGCTACGCAATCGTTGCTACCCGCGGCGCTGAGAAGCAGATCGAAGGAATTAAGCGCGCACAGGAAGCACGACAGATCCGTGACCTGGACCACGCACGCGAAGTTAAGGAAGAGCTGGAGAACCTGAGCGGCGTGACCATCGCGGTCCGCACTGCAGAATCCGGCAAGATGTTCGGCTCTGTTACTGCAGACAACATTGTTGACGCAGTGAAGAAGGCCAACGGTCGTTCCCTGGACAAGCACAGCATCAAGCTTCGCAAGGGCGATGTTAAGGCAACCGGCGTTTACTCTGTGGACGTTCAGCTGCACGACGGCATCGTTGCATCCCTGAGCTTCGAGGTCGTTTCCGCGTAACTTCGCCCCGCTTGGTTGGCTTTCCAGCTAGTTGGCTGGTTTTCAGTTGGCTTTGCTTGGCTGACATTTCAGCTGGCTTTGCTTGGCTGGCGTTTGAGTCGGCTTGGCTGGTTTCAGTTGGCTGGCTTTGCTTGGCTGGCGTTTGAGCCGGCTCGCATAGCTGTTTGCCAGCGAAGCCCTGTTCCCGTGCCTAGACAACCACGGGTCGCGTGCCTAGACAACACGCGTGGGCTTTAGGCTCTGAGCTGCAACAATGTGGCGTTGAGCTGCAAACATGCCGCTGAGCCCTACTACCAAGCCAACGAGCTGCGAAATTGCGCGTGCGACGAGAACGCACCAGTAGAAAACTTTTCAACTTAGACAACAGCAGGTTGAGGCCCCACGCATTCGTGCGTGGGGCCTTTTCCTTTGCCTGATTGCTTCCGGCTGATCCTCAGTAGAGCTGCACAAATTTTGCCTGGCTGCCCTCGCCAGGGGCGCTAAATGTCAAGGAAACTGCAGTAGGCGGCAGTCCAAGTCTGGGGAAGTTGCAGTGCGCGGCACTAAAGGTCGTGGATGTTGCAGTAGGTGGCGTTAGCTGTCGGAAAAGTTGCACTTCGTAGGGCTAAATGTCGGAAAAGTTGCAAAACCAAAAACTCCGTCAGTCTCGCAGGCCACGTGAAAGGCTCTGACCTGCATGTTTGCAAATCTGCAAATGACTTTCAATAACAAACTGCAACTTTTCCGACATTTGCGCTCCTCGGGCACTCTGCCCGAGCCCCTGGACGCTCCCCATAGTGACAGAAGGCTCTGTGCCGAGCCCAACCTGCGAAGCTCAGCACACACACGGCGCCCCAAGTACCGGCGCAAAGCCGCCCCAAGTACCAGCGCAAAGCCGGCGCAAAGTCAGCGCAAAGCCGCCCCAAGTACCGCCGCAAAGCAGCGCAAAGCCAGCGCAAAGCCAGCGCTGCAGCTAAACCCGCAGCTCAGCGGCACCGCCGCCGCCCTCGCCAGCTGCCAGCGGTGCCGCCGCCTCCAGCGCATCCGTGCCGAAAGCCATGTCGTGCTTATTGTCAGCGCCCGTGTAGGCGCGGCGTTCCTTGATGTAATCCTGCTCCATTCGCCACGGATCCCCAGCGCCCTGGCGCGGCAGAGTCGCCACGCTGCGCTGAATATAACCGCTGGACATCTCCAACAACGGCAGGTCAGCGGCCTCGCCGGCGGGCAGGACCGGGCAAGCCCACTGCTCGCCGCGGGCATCCATGTCCTTCCACAGCTGCACCAAGTACCGCGAGGTCATGTCCGCACGCAGCGTCCACGACTGGTTCAAATAGCCAATGGTGTAGGAGAAGTTCGGCAGGCGGTTAGCCATCATGGCACGATAAGCCACCAAAGACTCAGTGGGAACTGGGGTGCCATCGACTGAGAAGTGGGCGTCACCAAAAGCAAGAAGTTGTAGTCCTGTGGCGATCACCAGAACGTCCGACTCGATGTACCCGCCGGAGCGCAACTGCACCCCACTTGCGTCAACGCGCGAAATGTGGTCGGTGACGACCCGCGCCCCGCCGCGCACAGCCTTGAAGAAATCGCCGCCGGGGGACTTGCAGACGCGCTGATCCCACGGGCCGTAGGGCGGCGTGAAGTTGCGGCGGACCTCGTCGGCGGGCAGGTACAGGCGGTTCCAGCCGCGGAACACCAGCTTCGCGATGCTCGGGAATGTCTGGCACAGGTGGTACTGCGCCATGTCGCGGCCGATGTGTAGGCTGCGCGCCAGGCGGTGGCCGAAGGTGCCGGGCTCGGTGCTGAGGCCCAGGCCGACGAACGAGCTGATCGTGTCGGTCTCCGGCAGCGGCGCGATGTAGGTGGGGGTGCGTTGCAGCATGGTGACCTCCGCGCCCATCTCGTGCAGCGCCGGGACCAGCGTGATCGCGGTCGCGCCCGAGCCGATCACCGTGACCTTCTTGCCGCGCACGTCGAGGTCGCGGGGCCATTGCTGTGGGTGCAGGGCGGTGCCTTCGAAGGTATTGACGCCCTCAATGTCCGCCGTGAACCCTTCAGAATGGCGGTAGTACCCGGTGGCGAAGTGGAGGCGGCGGGTCCACGTGGTGAGGGTTGGCTGCTCGGGGCTGGCGGGGGCGGTGGCTCCGTCGGTGCCCTCCGAGTTTGCGTGGCCGGGGCGGCCAAGGCGCATGGTGACCTCCCACAGGCCCTGGTCGGTGTGGAAGTTCACGGCCTGCACCCAGGTGGATAGTTGCAGGCGGTCCAGCATGCCGATTTCTTCGGCTGCTTCGTGGCAGTAGTCGCGGATCTGCTTGCCGGAGCCGAGGGTGCCCTTGTGTGGCCACTTTTTGAAGGGGAGGGAGAAGGTGGCCATGTCGGAGTCCGAGCGGATGCCGGGATATTGGAAGGTGGCCCAGGTGCCGCCGAGGTCGTAGTTGGAGTCGACGGCCGCCCAGTTCCAGTCGGAGAAGTTCTTGGCGACGTGGTGCGCGAGGTCGATGCCGGAGAGGCCGGCACCGACGATGAGGATGTCGAGGGGGCGCTCGGCGGTGGCGTCTGCAAGCTGAGGCAGGGGAGAGGTGGCGTTGGTCGGTGCAGTTGAGGTGTCGGGTGTGGCGTTCATGGGGGACAGGCTACTTCACCCCGGGAGGGTGCCGTGGGGAAACCAATATTTTGCTTCTATATAGAAAACTGTGGCGGTGTTGACTGTGGCGTGGTGCGCAGCGCTGTGGGGACGGCGTTGACGGCAGCGTTGTAGGGGCGCGGATCGGCTTGCCGCAGGTGGCGCGCTGAGGCTTGTGCATAAGCAGCGTGACTCTTGGGGTGAAAGGTGAATTCTGTGTGAATATTTTTCCAAGATCGGGCGACCTGGGACTTTACAGGAGCCTAATCGCCTGGCCTGCATGTTTGTTTATCCCCAAGTTATCCACTGATGTAAAAAGCACTTTTCACACTAGTCACACGCTCCTGACCTGGGAGAATGTGAAAAGGTGCAGGTGAGGGCGTCGACTATCCACAACTTATCCACAAGCCATCCTGGGGCGTTGTGAGTTATACACAGAGCCTCCACAGAATAATCCACAGAGCCTGTGGATAACTCGATTTGCTTCCGTGCAAAATAGCGCTCAACTCACGCCCAACTCACGCCCAACTCGAGCCCAATTCACGCCCAGCGCGCGCCCAGCACGCGCCAGAAAAGCTCGCATGGAAGGCGCGGAAAACATGCTTAGGGGGTTGTCTGGCCGTACCACTAAAGTGGACTGCATGAGCCAGAAGAACGCAGGCATGAACTTCGACGACGGCGCCCCGTTGCCCGACGAGCCTTTCGATGATTTCGGCGACCCCGGCGCCTTCGACGGCGGAGCTGGCGGAGCTTCCGGGGCGGGTGCGGGAAGCTTCCAGGGCGGCAACTTCAACGACGGCAGCCGACGGGGTGGAAACTTCCAGGGCGGCAACTTCCGGGGTGGCAGCCGGCGAGGCGGCGGTGGCGCGGGCAACCAGCAGATCGTGCGCGAGATGCCGCAGAACGCCGAGGCCGAGCAGGGCGTGCTCGGCGCCATGATGCTGAACAAGGACGCGATCGCGGATGTCGTGGAGGTCCTGGTCGGCGACGATTTCTATGTGCCGAAGCACAAGACTATTTTTGACGCCATACTTCAGCTCTACGGCGAGGGTAAGGAAGTAGACCCGGTGATCGTCAGCGGGCGCTTGGACCGGGACGGCGTGCTGGGCTTCGTTGGTGGCGCGAACTACATTCACAGCGTCTATTCAAAGACTCCGACCTCGGCAAACGTTGGCTACTACACCGAGATCGTGCGCGAGAAGGCCACGTTGCGGCGCCTGGTGCAGGCGGGCACGACGATCGTGCAGCTAGGATACGCGGGCACGGAGGGTGCGGAAGTCGACAGCGTGGTCGACCGCGCGCAGCAGGAGATGTTCGCCATCACCAACGATGCCGCGAAAGAGGACTACGAGGTCTTCGCGGAACTGGTTGCCTCCACGGTGGGGGAGATCGAGCAGTTGGAGAGCCAGGATGGCGTGGAGATGGGCATCCCCACGGGCTTCGCCGACCTGGATGATCTGACGAACGGCCTGCGCGGCGGACAGATGGTGATTGTGGCCGCGCGACCCGGTGTAGGTAAGTCGACGTTGGCTCTCGATTTCATGCGTTCGGCGTCGATCCAACATGGAAAAGCGTCGGCGCTGTTCAGCTTGGAAATGAGCAAGTCGGAGGTGATGATGCGCATCTTCTCCGCGGAGGCGGAGGTGCGCCTGGCCTCTATGCGCGGCGGCAAGTTGACCGATGACGACTGGGACCGGCTGACCGTGCGTATCGGCGAGATCGAGGATGCGCCGATCTATATCGACGACTCGCCAAATCTGACGATGATGGAGATCCGCTCGAAGGCGCGCCGCCTGAAGCAGCAGGTGGACCTGCAGTTGATCGTGGTGGACTACCTGCAGCTGATGTCTTCCGGTAAGCGCGTGGAATCGCGCCAGCAAGAGGTCTCGGAGTTCTCCCGCCAGCTGAAGCTGCTGGCCAAGGAGGTCAACGTCCCGGTGATCGCAATTTCGCAGCTGAACCGTGGCGTGGAGTCCCGTGGTGACGACGCGCTGCCGCGTGTCTCTGACCTGCGCGAATCTGGCTCGCTGGAGCAGGATGCCGACATGGTCATGCTGATCAACCGCCCGGATTCCCAGAATCCGGATCACGAGCGTGCCGGCGAGGCCGACATCATCCTGGCGAAGCACCGTGGTGGCCCGATTGGCACCGTGACGGTGGCGAACCAGCTACAGTTCTCCAAGTTCTCTGACATGGCGCGCGACATCAGCCCGATGCCCTAGGTAGCTGCCCCCCCAGCAGTCCAGCCCCAGCGCCCAGCCTCCCTGCGCGTTCGCGCGGAGCTAGAACTGCGCGTCCAGCTTCGAAAGTAGCGCGAGCAACTTCTCCACCTCGGCGTCGCTGAGGTGGTCGAAGATCAGCTCCCGGACCTTCTTCACGTGCCCGGGAGCAGCATTAGTAATCGCCTCGAGGCCTGCGGGTTCGAGGACAACGAAGGCCCCGCGGCCGTCGGCGTCACATGTCTCGCGCCGCACCAGGCCGCGCTTAGCCATGCGCGTGATCTGGTGCGACAAGCGGGAACGGCTCCACTGCATCGTGTTCGCCAGGGCGACGATTCGCTGCTGGTTGTCCGGCGACTCCGAAAGGTGCACCAGAACTTCGTAGTCCGACAAAGAAAGGGACGTGTCCGCCGATAGCTGCTGTGCCAGTTCGGCATTGATCTGGATGTGGGTGTTGAGCCACGCTCGCCACACCTGCTGTTCGCGGCTGTTCAACCACTGAGTTTCCTCTTTCGCCTGCTTGCTTGGCGGGAGAGAAGTGTTTGCTCGTGTCATGTGCTCCAGTATCGCACATCAGTCAACTTAGTTGACGCATCAACTACGCCGACAACTTCCAGATCGACGCAGCGCACTCCGAGATCGGCTTCGTCGCCATTAAGCAGGCCTAACTCACCTCACTCACCGGGCTAGGTAACATAGCCCCTATGAAACGCCTCCCGCCCGTCGCCTTGGTCTTCCTCGGTGGCGCGCTGGGGGCGATTCTTCGTTGGGCGCTCACCATCTGGCTCCCCGCCCTCGGCGACCCAACGCGCGTCCCCGGCGCGGCCACGCAGCTAAACGCCTTCGGCTTCGTCACCCTCGGGGACGCCGCATTATTGCTGGTCAACGTCCTCGGAGCCCTCATCCTGGCGCTACTTGTCGGCCTTATCCCACGCGCCGCCGACCCCCGTCGGGCCTTCTGGGGCACGGGCGTGCTCGGCGGATTCACCTCGTTTAGCTCGCTCGCCGCGGCCGTGGTCGGTGCCGATGCGGCTCGGGCGCTCTTTTTTCATGACGCCACCTCCTCCACCACACCCGTCCTCATCGGCGCAGCTTACGGGGTGTGCACGCTGGCGCTTGGCCTGTTTGCGGCCGCCGCTGGCCTGCGGCTGGGGCGCGACCTGAACACGCTGGGGCGCATGCGGAGCGCGGCGGTCGGCAAAGCTCCCACAGGCGGCACTGACGCAGGCCGCGAGGCTCGGGGAGGGGGAGGCCGATGAGCGCCGGGGCAACACTCGTGGAATTGGTGGCCGTCGCAATCGGCGGCGGAGCAGGCGCCGCTGCGCGCTACCAGCTGGATACGTATCTGAAATCCCGGCGCGGCTGGGCGCCGCTGTGGAGTCTGGCGGTTGTCAACCTTTTAGGCACCATCGCGCTGGGAGTGGTCCTCGGCTTTGTTTTGCAGCACCCCGGGGCTCTGCAACAGCCCGAAGCCTTGCAACCTTCCGGGGGAGCGGCCAGCGCTCTGGGCAAATCCTTCAACGGCGACAGCCCCTTGAGTATCCTATTTCCGCTGATAGGAGTAGGCGTAGCCGGAGGTTTCACCACGTTCTCCACGGCCATGGTGGAGGTGTTCACCCAACCCCAACCGGCCCGCCGGATCGTCGGCGTGGCGGCGATGCTGCTGGCCTGCTGCGCGGTATTCCTGCCCGCGATCTGGGGCGGCGCGGCACTGGCGGGCGCCTAGCTGGCGCGGTCTTGGCGGGTACTTGACCCGCTACTTTTTCGC
This sequence comes from Corynebacterium sp. LK28, assembly GCF_014335105.1. NCBI lineage: Bacteria > Bacillati > Actinomycetota > Actinomycetes > Mycobacteriales > Corynebacteriaceae > Corynebacterium > Corynebacterium sp. LK28. Next base: position 144,289 of record NZ_PDGZ01000009.1, read on the forward strand.
CGTCACCCAGATGTCGATCTCCACGTAAGTGGATTCCGTGCCCTCGTCATCCGCGAAGTGAATCTTCACCGGCACGGTCTGCCCGCCGGATTCCTTCGTGATCTTCTCGAAGTCCGGCAGCTCCGCCGTCGCGGTGGCCGTCAGGCTGCCCTTCGTCTTCTTCAGGTACTGCGTGCGCATTCCTTGCGGTAGCCAGCGGTGCGTGTTTGGTATGGACGCCTCAGCTAGCATCCCCATCGCAAACTCTGCGACGTTGCAGGCCGCAATGGCGTGGAAGGTTCCAATGTGGTTGTTCAGCAGCCACCACTTCTTCGACCGAACCTTGCAGTAGCCGGGGCGCAACTCCTGCAGGCGCGGCTGCACGGTAAGGAAGTATGGCGCCTTTGCGCTGGCTACCAGCGAGAACAGGCCATTGCCGAATGGCTTCTGCGCAAGCTTCTTGTACATTTTGAAAGTGCCGGATGGATTCACGTTGGCGTCATAAATAGACATAAAAAGAACTCTAAACGGGGAATAAAGTGTGCGTTGCGTAATGTTGGAAAAACGTGCACGCCCAACGACAACCAACCGAAGGGAAAGAAATGGCGACCGTAGAAATCACCGGTGAGAACTTCCAGGAAACCGTGCAGGGCGACGGCATCGTTGTTCTGGACTTCTGGGCGGAGTGGTGTGGCCCGTGCCAGCGCTTCGCACCCATCTTCGAGAAGGTCTCCGAGGAGCACCCGGATGCGGTGTTCGGCAAGGTGGACACTGAGGCTCAGCAGGAGTTGTCCGCTGCGCTGCAGATCCAGTCGATCCCGACTGTGATGATGTTCCGCGACGGTGTGCTGCTGGCCAGGGAGTCTGGGTTGCTGTCTGCGAAGGCTTTGAACGACCTGATGGATCAGGCGCAGAAGCTGGACATGGACGAGGTTCGCAAGCAGCTTGAGGCTCAGCAGGCCGAGCAGTAGTAAGCGCGCGCTGAGGCGCGGGCGGGCGCGGCCTAGAGGGCGTCACCAAAAAGAACCGCAATTCGCGCAACGGTGCCACCGCGGGGATAATGCATAAGGGCATTACAACAGGAGGCACGAAGAATGGGACGGATCAACGGCAGGAAGGCCGCAGTTGCGCTTACCGCCGGGCTGGTCGGCTTTGCCGGCACCGGAATGGCCGTGGCGAAGGGTGGTATTTCCGCGAACTTGGCGCTTTCCGGAACCTTCTTCACCGTGACTATCGGCGGCCTGTCCGGGCAGGATTTCTCCCTGTTCATGGATAACGACACGAAAGGTGACGACCACCTGCCCGTCGCGCGCGTGAAGATAAAGGAGGCGAAGGCCTCTGACCTGTGCCTTTCCACCACTGTGCCGAACCTTCCCGCCGTCGGCGAGGCCACCCTTTCGCTGCGCGCCAACGGACAGAACAGCGTTGATGCGGACGACCTGATCGTAGGCTCCACCGACATCAAGGGCAGCCTGCGGATGGCCGATCCCAACCTTGGTATTGACGCCAGCCAGGTCAACCCCGAAGCACCGGACGACGCTTGGGGTCTGCACTCGAAGGACGTGCAGGTTGTGGCGGATAAGATCATTGCCACGTCGGTTGGTGCAAAGCAGCTGAACGTTTCCGGTGTGGAGGCGAGCGTGCGCCGAGGAACCGAGAATGCCTGCTAAAGGGCGGTTAGCGCGCTTCGCCGAGTGGCGCCGCAACCGACCGTTTGTGCCGGGACTGTTGGTGCTGCTTTCGGGTGTTGTCATAATGACGCCCGCGTATCTGACGTTGCGGATCTCTGACCTACTGGTGATGATCTCCACGCTGTCGGGAGTTTCCACGCTATTCCTGGGCGCAGCGCAGATCATGTTTGCACTGGGTATTTGGCTGAAGCCTGCCACGGCGCCCTACCTGGGAGTTTTCGCCATTTTGGCATCGCTGGTGGCGCTGCCGGCCTCCAATATCGGCGGGTTCTTGTTGGGCTCGCTGCTGGGTATATTCGGCGGGGCGTTTGCCCTAGCCTGGGAGCCTGGGGAGCGTAAGCCGAAGAAGGCCCGGGGCGAGGACGAGGACGGGGGCTCCGGCGGCGGGTACTCCGCGACGGTTGCAGCCCTGCTGGTGGCAGTGGGGATTGCGACCGGCTTGGGCATCCTGAATGCGAATGCCCCGTACAGTGTGGCGCAGCCCGCGCGCGTGGGCGACGTAGGCCAGGTCACCGCAGATAACGTGACCTTCAAGGGGAACGTGCGTGTCGGCGTGGATTCCGTGGGCACGGAGCAGGGCCGCCGCGACCTGCTGCGCATCACCGGCGACCGACTGGAGATCAAGAACCTGCAGATCAAGCTGCCCGGCCAGTGGGGTGACGGACTGATGCAGACCGGCCCGGATGTGGAGACCTACGTGATCGACGGCCCCGTCGTGGTGGAGGCTACGTCCCTGGAGGCCGTGCCCGCGCTGGCTGAGATTTCCACGGTACCGGTGAAGGTCGATATCTCCGCTGGCGCGGGGGATGTGTTACACCAGCTGGGCTTGGTTCCTAGCGAGGCGCCGATCCCGGACCCGGTGATGGAGGTCGTCTCCCTGAAGCAAGTGAAGTTGGACCTGTTGCACCTGACCGGGCGGGACATGAATGCCCCGGTGGTTCACCTGTACCCGCTCTAGTGGCGGGTTGTCGCCCCGCTCTTGCTTTCGCCCCGTGCGCCACACGGAAAGTCAGTACGCTGGAATGCAGTTAACTTAAACAAACCACTACATCCCGACTAAGTACCGACTACACACCGACACAGGAGTTTTCCCATGGCGAATCCTTTTTCTAAGGGCTGGAAGTACTTGATGCAGTCCCTCGACACCAAGATCGAGGAGAACGCGGATCCCCATGTGCAGATCCAGCAGGCCACGGAAGCGGCCCGCAAGCAGCACCAGCAGATTTCCGAAAGTGCAGCGCGCGTGATCGGCAACCGCAACCAGCTGGAGATGAAGCTGAACCGCCTGCAGCAGGACGCAGACAAGCTCTCCAACAATGCCCGCACCGCCATCCAGCAGGCCGACAAGGCCGCAGCTGACGGCGACCAGACCAAGGCTAACGAGCTGAACCAGACTGCAGAGCTCTTCGCATCGCAGCTGGTCTCCGTCGAACAGCAGCTGGAGGAAACCAAGCAGCTGTACGCCGGCGCGGAAGAAGCAGCCCGTCAGGCGCAGCAGCAACAGCAGCAGTCTGCTGCCCGCCTGGAGGATCAGATGGCGCAGATCAACCAGTTGCGCACCCAGATTGACCAGGCGAAGATGCAGGAGGCCACCGCGAATTCCATGCAGCAGATGGATGGCCTGGTGCAGAACGATGACGTGCCGACCCTCGATAGCGTGCGCGAGAAGATCGAGCAGCGCTACGCTCAGGCGCTCGGCAGTCAGGAGCTTGTCGAGAACTCCGTGCAGGGTCGGATGGCGGAAATCGAATCGGCTGGAAATGACATGCGAGCCAGCTCCCGCCTGGAGGAAATCCGCGCCCAGATGAATGCCGAAAACGGTGCTAACGCTCTCGAGCGGGGCGAGGGTAGCGGCGAAGGCACTGGCGAAGCTCAGGGCGAAATTGAGCGCTAGGCCCGACTCCGACCGCGCGGAGCACTCCGTCCCTCCCGGCGAGCCAGCGCCCGGTGCAAAACTCCTGATCGGCGTGCTCGTCGCTGCGGCTTTCGTAGTGATTCTCAACGAGACTACCCTGGCTGTGGCGCTGCCCGTTTTGATGGGAGAGTTTGGCGTCACCGCCGATGCAGCGCAATGGCTGACCACAGCGTTCATGCTCACGATGGCCGTGGTCATTCCGATGACGGGCTACATCATGCAGCGCTTCCGGCTGCGGTCGATCTACATTGCGGCGCTGACGACGTTCCTTGTCGGCACGATCCTGGCTGCGGCAGCGCCGACGTTCCCGATCCTGCTGCTCGCGCGCGTGGTGCAGGCCAGCGGCACGGCGCTGGTAATCCCGATGTTGATGACCACCATCATCCGCCTGGTGCCAATCAACCGCCGTGGTGCGGTGTTCGGCCTGGTGTCGGTGGTTATCGCGGTGGCTCCGGCACTGGGCCCGACGTTCTCCGGGGTGGCGCTGGAGGCCTTGGGCTGGCGCTGGATCTTCATCCTCGTCGCTCCGCTGGTTCTGATTTCCCTGGTCGCGGGCCTGTTCCTGGTGAAGAACTTCGAGGAGCCGACCCGCCCTTCCCTGGACGTGCTCTCTGTTTTCCTCTCTGCCTTCGGCTTTGCGGGCCTGGTCTACGGCCTGGCCGGCCTGTCGGAGCTGGCCGACGGCGTACCTGTGCAGCGTCTGGTTATCCTCGCCGCAGGCCTGGCGATCCTGGTGGTTTTCTTCCTGCGCCAGCGTTCCCTGGAGCGCAGCGACAAGCCGAACGCCACCCCGCTGCTGAACCTGCAGCCGGTGCGCGTGCGCGAGTACAACCTTTCGCTGGGGCTGCTGCTGTTTTCCTTCTCCATGCTCTTCGGCTTCATCATCTTGATGCCGCTGTATGCGCAGAACGTCGCGGGCCTGTCGGAGCTGAAGACCGGCATGGTTTCCCTGCCCGGTGGCCTGGTCATGGGCCTGCTGGGCCCGGCCATTGGGCGCGCCTACGATGCCCGTGGCACGCGCATGCTGATCATCCCGGGCAGCATATTGATCACGATCGCGATGATGGGCTTCGCCGCCCTGGAACAGACGGAGCACCTGTTCGCCTGGGTCGGATCCGGGACGTGGCCGGCGTTTGTGCAGCTCATGGTTCTTACGGTGATCTTGAACTTGGGCATTGCTTTGATGATGACGCCCCTTATGTCCAACGCCCTGGCCGCCGTGCCGGACTCTTTGGCTGCCCACGCGCAGGCAATTTTGAATACCCTTCAGCAGGTCGCGGGTGGCGCCGGAACGGCGATTTTCGTGGCTGTGATGACTTTCGCATCCGCCCGCTACGCCTCTAGTAATGCGGCGGAGCTGGCAGGCCTGGCTGCGACGGATCCTGCGCTGGTGGAGGCGCAGGTGGTGGGCCAGGGCATCCACGTGGCGTTCCTGGTTGCGGCTTTCGCGTCGGTGGTGCTGATGGTGCTGTCGGCGTTCCTGAAGTTGGACGCGCGGGAGTCCGCGCACCCGGGCGCACCGAAGAGCTAGGGGCCGCTCAGGCAGTTTGCCCCGCAGTGTGGCTAATCACTTTGGCCAATTCATCGGGACAGCTCCACATCGGCCAGTGCCCGGTGGGAAGATCAATGACGTAGATATTGTCGAGTCGGGCCACTTCAGCGAACATCGCGTGTCCCTCCTCGGCCAACTCCAGCACTTGCTCACTTGGTATCGAGCAGCACACCATCGTGGTCGGCACGCTGAAGCGGCCATCGTTGGTTAGTTCGACAGCTGCACGCATGACAGGTCCCGGTTCGGCGACGGCCTTCTCGCGGAAGCGCTGGAGGTGCTCTGGACTGAGGCCTTCAAGACTGGCCTGTTGGCCGAGCTCTTCGAAAGAGGGCAGGGGTATCTCCGAAACTGATTCGGGGAGATCCGGGGCGAAGATGCTACCGGGCAACACTGGACCGGAGTCGACCCACACGACCCGCTGGATCAGTTCCGGGTGTCGATCGATGACGACACTGACCGGAGCATTAGCACCACTGTGTGCGACGAGAATTACATTGCCTCCCTGTGCGTCGACTACTGATTGGATCGCCGCGACTTGCTCATCGAGAGTCCTGGTTGCGCGCTGTGGGTCTTGATCGTCGAGGCCGGGAAGAGTGATGGGGATAGCGTGCATGCCGTTGGATGTCAGTTGTTCAGCGACTTCGTCCCATGCCCATGCCCCGAGCCAATGGCCCGCGATCAGAATTATCACGGGAGGGGTCTTTTCCTGCTGTTTTGATGTCATGGTGCCATCATTTCAGTGCTGTTGGACAGCTGTGTGTCACTATTTATGTCATGAATTTTGAATGGGCAATTTCATGAAGCGTTCCGAGCGTCTTCACGCTCTCACGGATGTTTTGCGGCGTAGCGGCTCCCGAGGGGCCAGCGCTGAGCGACTAGCGAGCGAGTTTGAGGTGTCGGTCCGCACCATCAAGCGTGACCTAGCTGCGTTGGAAAGTGCCGGACTGCCCATCTGGTCGCGCCCTGGTCCGGGCGGTGGATATGGTCTGGTCCCGGGTGCATCGCTTCCCCCGGTGCGGCTGTCCCCGACGGAGGCAATGGCCTTGTTGGCTGCGAGCGTGTCGACTGATGCGCCGTATGCCGACCTGGCAACAGCGGCGGCAGAGAAAATCGTCGACGTTCTTGATCCTCGTACGAGACAGCAAGCTGAGCGACTAGCTGAGCGTGTATGGGTTAATCCCTCTGCCACTTCGTTGAGGACTACACGCTCTGCATTGGAACAAGCGATGACAGACCAAAAGGTGGCTCGGATCCAGTACGTCACCAATGAGGGGGTTGAAAGCTGCCGCGATGTTGAACCGGTGCTGTTCGCCTTTACCGACGGGCGTTGGTATCTGGTCGCATGGTGCCGATTGCGATCAGCGATCCGTTGGTTCGCGCTGTCACGGGTGAAGAAGGCTGTTGTGACCAGTGAACGTTGTTCCGGTCACGACATCAACGAGGTCGGAATACCGCCTGTCCATGCGCGAAGCGTCAACCCTCAACACTGGTAAAACAGTCGATCAACGGTCCTGGACCATACGGCTACAGCGGCAGCTTGCGCAGGATCGGGAGCGGCAGGTGCTTCAGGATCAGCATGATCGGGCGGAACAGGGGGTGTACCCAGATCAGGGACTTGCGGTTATCCACGGCCTTGGCGATGGCCTTGGCCACGTCTTCCTTGTCCACTGTCAGCGGGGCATCGTCCAGGTCCTTGGTCATGTTGGTGCGCACCTGGCCCGGGCGGACGGTCAGCACGCGCACGCCGGTGCCACGCAGGGCCTCGTTCAACATGCGGTAGAAACCATCCAGGCCGGCCTTGGTGGAGCCGTAGACGAAGTTGGAGCGGCGAACCATCTCACCTGCAACGGTGGAGAACGCCACGATTTGGCCGTGGCCTTGCTTCTTCATGTAGTCCGCCAGCAGTACGCCGACGGAGACAGCACCGGTGAAGTTCACCTGTGCGGCCTGCACGGCCAGCTTCTGGTTGGTCCACTGCTTCTCGTTATCGCCCAGGATTCCGAACGCAACGATGGCCAGATCCACGTCGCCGTGGCTGAAGATTTCCTCGAAAACCTGCGGGTGGGAATCGAAGTCCACTGCGTCGAAGGTGACGGGTACGACCTCGCTGGCACCGGCGGCGTTCATGCGTGCGGTGGCGTCATCCAAAGACTCGCCAGCACGGGCGGCCAGGATCACACGTGCGGGGCCGCGGGAGAGGAACTCCTCGACGACGGCGAGGCCCATGTCGGACGCGCCGCCGAGCAGCAGGATGGACTGGGGTTTGCCAACGGCATCAATCATTGTGACTCTCTTTCGGGGTTAAAGCGCTGTGCAGTTAAAGCTCTGTGCAGTTAGAGCTCTAGGCGGCGGGACATGTCGGAGGCGAAAACCCCCGTCGGGTCGATGCGCTTGCGGGTGGCCAGCCAGCCGGGCAGGCCGGGGTACATCTTGTGGAAGTTCTCGGCGGAGGTGCGGGACTCCTTGGCCAGGTACAGGCGGCCGCCGAACTCCATCACGCGGCGGTCCAGGTCATCCAGGAAGGCACCCAGGCCCGGCTTGATCGGGAAGTCCACGCAGACGTTCCAGCCCGGCATCGGGTAGCTCAGCGGAGCCTTGTTGCCCTCGCCGAACAACTTGAACACGTTCAGCGCGGAGTAGTGGCCGGAAGCCTGGATGTCGCGGATGATCTCCTTGAACGGCTCCACGGCCTCCGTCGGCACGACGAACTGGTACTGCAGGAAGCCCTTGGAACCGTAGCCGCGGTTCCACTCGCCGATCAGGTCCAGCGGCTGGTAGAACTGCGTGAGGTTCTGCACCTGGTTGCGGTACTCGCCGGACTTCAGCCACCACAGCTCGCCGATGGCCACCATGGACAGCTTGTTCATGGTGAAGCTCGGGAAGATATCCGGCACGGTCATCAGCTGCGGGGCGTTGAACTTCAGCGGATCCTTCGCCAGCTTCGGCGCGTATTCCTTCAGCTGGTCCAGGGTGGCCAGGGAACCGCGGGAGATCGCCGCGCGGCCCAGCTTCGGCTCCGGGCTGATCGCGTCGAACCAGGCGGAGGAGTAGGTGAAGTTGTGCTCCGAACCGTCGGAGTGGAAGGCGATGGTCTCGTCCAGGGAGTGCGTCATGTCGCCATCGGCGATGAAGTACGCGGTCTCCGTCTTCGTCATCTCAATGGTCGCGCGCAGGATAATGCCGGTCAGGCCCATGCCGCCGACGGTGGCCCAGAACAGCTCGCCGTCCGGGTCGTCCTCGGAGCCCTCCGGGGTCAGGTGCAGCACGCGACCGTCGGCCACCAGCAGCTCCATGGAGCGGACGTGGTTGCCGAAGGAACCCGCGGAGTGGTGGTTCTTGCCGTGGATATCCGGGCCGATAGCGCCGCCAATGGTCACCTGGCGCGTACCGGGCAGCACCGGCACCCACAGGCCGTGCGGCAGGGCGGCCTTCATCAGCTGGTCCAACGTCACGCCCGCGTCCACGTCCACGATGGCGGTATCGGGGTCGATGCTGTGGATCGTGTTCAGCTGCTGCATGTCGATAACGAGCCCGCCGGCGTTCATGGCCGGGTCGCCGTAACTGCGGCCCATGCCGCGGGCGATTACGCCACGCTGCAGGTGGCTGGGCTTATCCGCGTTATCGTCGGCCACGCGCGCAACGGCGGCGGCAATCTGGTCGACATCCTGCGTAGACAGAACTTCGGCGGTCGTGGGGGCGGTGCGGCCCCACCCGGTGAGGGTACGAGTGCTGGTGTGCAATTCCATGTTCTCTACCCTAGCGCCCGGGTGGGACAACTCCGGGGTGCGGCGCCGCGTGGGGCTCAAGTTGCCAGCGTTTTCGCAGTTGCGGTGTGGGTGGCGTCACTAAAAAAGGGCAAACGGAGGGCTAGTAGAGCTCCATGATCTGGCGGATTTCCTCCGGCAACTCCTCGGGTTCGGTGATGGTCGGGCCGTCGTAGTCGCGCAGGATGTCGCGCACGCGCTGGCGGCTAGTGCTGTCGAGGATGGGGAGTTCCTGGGCCATGAGGCGGGTCATGTACTCGTTGAGCGGCAGGTTCGTGCGGGTGGAAGCCTCGTAACTGCTTTCTTTACCGACGCCACCAATTCGCACCGGCGCACTCCTGTGTTCCTGTTCGGCGGGGGAGGGCTTGGTGCGCTTGAAGAGTTTCGCGGCGGCGGGGAACCTATCAAAAACAGCCATGGGGATGATCATAGTTGGTGGTAACCTCCGAAAGCGATGAGCACAACTGCACCTGAGAGCACCGCCGCTGGCGCCGTCGCGAACTCCACCGAGGCTGGCGAGTCCGCATCCGTCCGCTACGACCCGATCATGGTCGTTGCCGCCGCTGGCTCTGCTGCTGGCTCTGCTGCTGGCCCCGCGGACGACCCCACCTTCGCCATCTGGCAGGTGGAAACCGACCCTGACGTGCAGCTCGGCGACTTCTCCGGAGCCTGGCTGATCGACGGCGCGGGCATCCACGGCTTCGCCGCCAACGCCGACTGGATTGAGGGTACCGACGACCGGGCGGCCATGCTCGCGGCCCTGTTGCGCTATCCGGTGCTGTTCGTGGGGGACGCGGCGGCGGCCGAGCTGTTGCCGCGGGAGGTCGCGCTGATTGATGTGGCCGCCACGGAGGCTGGTCTTGAGGACGCCCTCGCCTCCGCAAAGCAGCACTTCAGCTCGGAGTTCCCGGATAAGAAGCAGCCAGCGTGGGGGAGCTTCCGCCCGCTGGCGGAGTTCCGCGAGGCCGAGGCGGGGATTGCGGGCGCTGGCGCTTCCGCGGGCGACGGTGCCGACGATGCGGCCGCGGACGGCGAGGGTGCTGACGGTGCGGGCGCGGGCGACGCAGACTACGCAGAGCGCGCGGCCGTGGCGAGCGCACTGAAAGAAGCTGCCGCCCTCCGAGGCTGGATCTCCCAGTACAATGCGTTCGACAAGCTCCGGGTTCGCAGAATTGGTGCCGTGAACAGCGAGTTTTCGAATGCCCGACCGCTGCCGGTGGTGCTCACCAAGCGAGGTTAGCCGGGCGCGGTTACGCTTAAACCCATGAAACCCACACCCCTCATCAGAGCCGTCGGCGGGTATGAATCCGCTGGCGGTTCTGGTGCTGCGCGGGCGGAGGGCAGCAGAGCCGGTTGGACACAGGAAACCCTGGGGGTCATGTCCACACGGGGGATGGGGATGAACAGGGAATTCAGGGCACAAACCACAGCATTCACCGTGGCAGTGGAGCACCACTACCCCAGCGTGGGGAGGTACTCGCGCCTGCTCAGCGTCTCCGGCGCCATGAGCGTGGCCGATTTCGCCGACGCAATCCTCACGAGTTTCCGCTGGCCAGAGGCCGTCAACCGGGTGCCCGAGGCGCACCCCACGCGCTACGTCGCGCGGGAAGATCGGGGCGCGCTGGAAGATCAGGCCGCCGACAACGGCGAGCCTGCCGCCGCCGGCTTTGCTGGCGCTGGCACACCCGGCGCCCCAACCTGGAGCTTCCGCGCCCGCACCGCCGGCCGCGTTCGCGTCTACGCCAAGGGAGCCAACTCCATCGGCACTGCTCTCAGCGATATCTTCCGCCGCGGAACCATCGGCGTGCTGAAGGTCGAAGGCTACGACTTCAGCATCACCGTCACCGACACCACCACCCGCCACGAGGAGCTCGACCCCGCCTACGACTCCCCCTTCGCCGTCTCGGCCGACACGCCTTTCGGATCCTCCAACTCCCTCTTCGGCTCCACCGCTGACACGCCCGGCGATACCAACGCCGAAGCAGTCCTCCTGGCCGCCGACTTCCTCAGCGATGCTGATGGTGATGCGGCGGAGGCGGGTGGCGTCGATAAAAATCAGGAAGACGAGCTCGCCGCGCACCTGCACCCTGCCGGAATTCCGGCGATGGTCGACATCACCGAGGTGAATGTGGCGCTGGCCGGCGAGGATACCGTCGAGCAGGTCCTCGCCGAGGTTGACCCTGAGCTGCGCGAACTGCTGCGCGACGGGGCCATGTACGAGTTCATCCCGCTGCTGCAGGCGCTGGATCTGGAGCGGCCAGCCAACGTCTCCGAGCACGCCGCCGAGCTGCTGGCCGACGCGCCGATCGAGAAAAGCAAAATCGGGCGCGCCGCCGCGTGGGCGCGGATCATCGCCCTGTCGACCCTGGTTGATGCGGAAACCGACGAGGTCAGCGAAGCCTTCATGTCGGCACTCGGTTACACGCGCGCGGACGCGAAGCTGCCGCCGACCGAAACTGCTCTTGGTACGGACGCCCTCAGCGCCAGCGAAATCAAATGGCTGTCGCGGCGGACCGGGCGCATCTTGGCGCAGGTGGGGGCTTGCAAATGGGAGCGTCAGCCCGATGACCAGGCGGTTCCGTTGGTTCCGCAGTGCTCGGTGCTGGAGCGGCTGGAGATGTACCGCTTCATCCTGCAGCTGTAGCCTGGCTGGGCTCGCCCGCTGACCCGGCTGGGCCTGCGCCTCTGCCCGCCGACTTGGCTGGGCCTGCCCGCTGACCTGCCCTAGTTGCCCGCTGAACTGACCGAGGCTGCCCGCTGACCCGGCTGAGCCTGCCCGCTGACCTGCCCTAGATGCCCCTCCCGGCGGGTCGCAATGTCGTTAGAACGGGAATCTGTCGGCCAAAACAGGCCCAACAGGGCGCCCGGCGGGTTGCAATGTCGTTAGAACGGGAATCTGTCGGCCAAAACAGGCCCAACAGGGCGCCCGGCGGGTCGCAATGTCGTTAGAACGGGAATCTGTCCGCCCGATCAGGCCCAACAGGGCGCCCGGCGGGCTGAAATGTCGTTAGAACGGGAATCTGTCGGCGCCCGCAGCTCCTTGCAAAATTCCGCAACTCTCTGACCTGCGCTTTTGCAGATTTGCAAAGCATTGCCATTAACGGATTCCCGTTCTAACGACATTTGGGCCTCGGCGGAGCCCCTGGAGGACCTCAAATAGCGCAGGATTCCCGTTCTAGCGACATCCGCACCTCGGCGGAGCTGCTTAGGGTCTTAACTGTCGGAAAAGTTGCAGTCCCAGTTGTTAAATGTCGGAAAAGTTGCAAAACGTTCCTGAGTGTAGTTTGAGGAAGACTGGGAAAACGCTCTGACCTGCAGGTTTACAAAGTTGGAAATGGAGGTCAATAACAAAATGCAACATTTCCGACATTTAAGCATCTGGGAGTGGCTGAGCTTGCCTCACGTTGCCTCATATTGCCTCACATCAAGACATGAAAGGGGCTGGAGTGATTGGAGAGCTCGGAGTGACTGGAGAGGCGAAGCCGGCGAGGCAGGGGCAGAGATAGAGGCGAAGCCGGCGGGGCAGAGGCAGAGGCGAAGCCAGAGCCGGCGGGGCAGAGGCAGAGGCGAAGCCCAGCTAGCGCTTGAAAATCAGGAACTTCTGGATCAGGAAGTTCAGCACCGTCGCCGTGCCCTGCGCAATCACAAAACTGATCGCACGCACCCAGAACGCATTCAGGTCGAAGCCTTCCAGCCACGGGATCGACACCTTGTATAGTCCCCACTGCACCGCAAAGGTTAGGCCGTAGGTCGCCATGGTTATTGCAAATCGACGCCCACTCGGCTCCGCCTGGAAAGTCCACCGACGGTTGATGAAATACGCCGTCAGGGTTCCCAGCACGAATCCCAGTGCCTTCGCCACGCCATCGCTCAAGCCAAACGCGAAGGTGAACAGCGCCGTCGAGCCGAAGTCGACGATGGCGCTGAAGCCTCCGACCAGCACAAACTTCACCAGCTGTGACTGGAGCATCTGCCCGGCCCGGCTGGTACCGCCGGCCTGTTGCGGCGAGGGGGCGTCATTAGAAGAAGGGCTAGTCATCCGCACCGCCACTTCGCGGCTCGACTACGCGCACCACCCGGTTCGGCTCGCGAGGGGCAGAGCGGAACGTCCACAGCTTGTTGAACAGGAAGTTCGCCGGCACCGCCAGGATCACGCCGATGAAGTTGCCCCAGTACGCGCGCGTGCGCAGCCCCGTCGAGTTATCGAAAATGTCGTGCGGCAGCGCGATCGGCGACTCCGGATTCACCAACGCCGTCGAGACCACCAGCGTGATCAGCAGCCCGAACACTCCCACGGCCATGAACTGCGGCAGCTGCTTCCACCAGGCGCGTTTCGGCTCGTGGCGGAAAGTCCAGTAGCGGTTCAGGCAGAAGTTCCAAATGTTAGCCAGTAGGAACGCGATCACAGAAAACACGTGGTACCAGCGCAAATGGTATTGGCTGCCGAGGAGGTTCAGGAACGCATCCTGCACATGAATATCCCAGCCAGACTCCGCGAGCTTCTTCGACAGCACGAAAATCGCCTGGTTTACCACGAATCCCGACGCGCCGACCAGTCCGAATTGGATGAACTGCCGCGCGACGTGGCGGTGACGGCGGGCTCGGGAAGGAGCGGCGCCTTCGGCGTTCTTCTTATTGACGCCTACGTCGTCAGCGGGCCCGGTGGGCTCAGCGCTAGGGGTCGTTTGGGTTTCGGACACGGTCACTTCGGCTAACTTTATCCTCGGCTAGGTGGTGCAAGGCGGTGCCGGGGGGTTTGCTTTGGTTTGCTGGATTTTGCAATGCCATTTTGCATTGGCATTGTGCAATGACATTGTGCATTGGCACCGCGACAGTCTCTTTAGACTACGCCCGTGGCCGGGATAAAAGGAAAATGGAAGTCGGTGTGTGCGCTTAAAAAGTTGCTTAGAACTTCGGCCGGCGGGCGGCGGGCGGCGGGCGCACTCGTGCTCCGGGGTGCGCCGCCCGCTACCGTCCCGGTCGGCGGAACTGCTCGCGCCGGCCGAGTGCGTGCAGTCGCAGCCACTCGGCGAACCCTTTCGGGTCCTTCTTCTGCACTAGGAAGAACCAGCCGAAGCGGGCGTACTCCTGCGGCAGTAGTTTGCGCATGCCCGGCTGGCTCATGATGTACCCGCGGTTGCGGTACGTGAAGTAGCGCTTGAATTCGTTGTCCGGGTACTGCGTGTGCATCTTCCCGCCGAGGATCGGCTTGAACTCGTCCGATCCGTCGGGGTGCAGGTAAGCGCAGGTCAGGCACGTTCCAAAGGGAAGGCCGCTGCGGACTAGGCGGCGGTGGTATTCCACTTCGTCGCCACGGATGAACAGTCGATAGTCGGGAACGCCAATTATCTCCATCGCCCGCGCACTGATCAGCGCGCCGTTAAACAGGCTGGCGATCCCCGGAAGGAAAGAACCTTCCAGCTCGGATAGCGTCCGCCGCCACACCAACCCCTGGCGCAGAGGAAAGGCCAGCCGCTCCGGATCTTCGATGTTGCACACGACCGGGCTGATTTCCTCCAGCCCCTCGCGCTCGGCAGCTTCCTGCAGGGTGGCCAGCACGTGCTCGTCGGCTGGCCGCCCGTCGTCGTCGGCGCACCAGATCGCGTCGGCACCCAGGGACAGCGCCGTCAGGAATCCCAGCGCAAAACCCCCGGCTCCACCCAGGTTCGTCGCGGATCCCACGTAGTGCGCCCGCGACCCGCACACCGCTTCCACCAGCTCGCGCACCGCCGGGTCGTTGCCGTTATCCACGACCACCACGTGTGCGACCTCCGCGCCCTCCTGGTTTGCAACCTGGCGCAGCGAGGCCTCCAGCAATTCCACGCGGTTATGCGTGACGATCACTGCGGCGACGGTGTCTTTCCTGCTCAGCGGCATGTTTTAGGCCTGTTCTTTCTCTGCGACTAGCTCCTGCACTTCCCGGCGGCGCACCTTGCCCAGCTGGTCGGCGGGCAGCTCCTGGAAAGCATGGAAAACCTTCGGCACCTTGTATGCGGTCAGTCGTTTCTTGGCGAAGTCGCGGAAGTCGTCGGCGTCAATAACAGCGCCATTCGCCAGAACCACAGCGGCGGCGACGGTCTCGGAACCATCCTTGCGCTGCACGCCCACGACGGAAGCCTGCTCGATGGAGGGGTGCTCACACAGGACTTCCTCGACCTCGGCGGGGTAGACGTTGAAGCCGCCGGTGATGATCATTTCCTTGATGCGGGAGACGATCTTCAGGTATCCGTCGGACTCCATGACGGCCATGTCGCCGGTGCGGAACCAGTCCTCGTAGAAGGCGTCGGCGGTGGCGTCCGGGCGGTTGAGGTAGCCCTTGAACACCTGCGGGCCGCGGACGACTAGCTCGCCGGCCTCGCCGTCGGGCATGGTTTCGGCGGGGTTGTCGGGGTTAGCTACGCGGATTTCGGTGGAGGGGAAAGGCACGCCGATGTAGCCCTCGCGGCCCTTGCCCATGGGGTTACCTGCGATGATCGGCGCGGTTTCGGTCAGGCCGTAGCCTTCGACGATGTTGCCGCCGGTGGAGCTTTCCCACTCGCGGACGGTCTCTGCGGGCAGTGCGCTGGCACCGCTAAAGGAGTTGCGGATGCCGGATAGCGACATGCCGCGCTGCTCGGCTTCCTTCATGATGTTCTGGTACAGCGCGGGCACGCCCGGCATCCAGGAGGGCATGTTCTTCTTCATCACACGCATGACCAGCGGCATTTCGGGCGCGGGCAGCAGCTGGATTTCGCCGCCGATCATCGGGGCGAGCGTGATGTTCATGGTCAGACCGTAGGCGTGGAAGATCGGCAGCGCGGCCAGCATGACCTCCGGCTTCGGCCCCTTGCCCAGGCCCTTCACCCAGGCCTGGCCCTGCCGCAGGTTCGCTACGAGGTTGCGGTGAGTCAGCACGGCGCCCTTCGGCTTGCCGGTGGTGCCGGAGGTATAGAGGATCAGCGCGGGGTCGGTGGGGTCGGTCTTCTTATTATTGACGCCCCCACGCAGCCACTTCTCGCCATTTCCGCCCGTGCGCATGAAGCTCTTCCAGGAGACGGCGGAGGGCGCCGGGCCGGTGAGCTTGTCCTTCATAGCCTTGATCTTCGGGATCGGCAGCTTCAGGGCGTAGCGCAGCGGGGCGGGCATTTCGTCGGGGAGGGTGACGGCGATGACTGTATCCAGGGGGCTATCCAGGCGGAGCTGTTCAGCGACGTCGCCGACTTTGTCCCAGAAGAAGGCGACCTTTGCCCCGTGGTCGTTGAAGGGGTGGTGCAGCTCGGTGGCGGTGTACAGCGGGTTGTGGAGGATCGGAACCGCGCCGACGTTCTGGATTGCGAAGAAGGCGATGAGGGCCTGGGGGCAGTTCGGCAGCGCGATGGCGACGTGGTCTCCGCGCTGCACGCCGAGCTTCTCCAGGGCTGAGGAGGCGATGGCGACCTGGCGGCCGTACTGCTCGTAGGTGGTGGCTTTGCCGAAGAAGGTGAAGGCGTTGCGTTCGCCGATCGTGTCCACCGCGTGCCAGAAGACCTCCGGGATGGTGAAGCCCGCGGGGTTTTCCGCCGGGTCGTCGAGGTCGATAGTGCGCTGCGTCCACGGGGTGTAGTGCTGCAGCCATGCCTTGGAGTTGAAGGCCTCGGATGCGGTTGCGCCGTCGCTGGAGTTGGTGCCGGCGGGGGTGCTGGCCGGAGTGGCTTCCTCGCTGCCGGCGGGGGTGCCTGCGCCGTTGTCGCCTGCTGGGTTGGTCAACTGTTTCACCTGGTTCTGCGTGTGTTCTGGGGGGAGTATTTGCTCTGCGTGGCTGCGTTAATTGCACTGTGCCGTCAGTGTCTAATTGCACTGTGCCGTCAGTCACGCTTGCACGTCCGTGACCGAGTCTAACGCTTCGCGTGCCCCAACTGGCGCGGTTCATTAATTCTCTTTTTATCTCTAGTTCGCGCCTAGCTCGCGCCGGGCTCGGCAGACGGCCCGCGGGGCTGACGGTTCGCGAAGCTGGAGGTGAAGTCGGTGGAGGCGAGGGGGCGTCAATAAGAAAGGACAGAAATGGCTACGACCAGGCGAGCGCGCCGCCACTCCAGAGCGTGCACGGCGGGCGGGTTGGGCGTGCCGCGAGGGCGTGGAAATGTTCGCTGACCTGCTCGATTGCGTGGCCGGAGTGGTACGTTTCCGCCGTGATGCGCAGCAGCGTGACGCCGCGGGCTTGGATGTCGTTCTCGCGCTGGCGTTCCTGCAGCAGGGCGCGCTCGATGGCCGGCGCGGTGGAGCCGTACTTCTCGCGGCCGTCGTATTCGATGGCGAGGCCGACGTCGAAGAACATGTCGACGCGCCCGATGGTCCAGCCGGCCTCATTGAGTATGTTGACCTGCTGAAACGGTGCGGGCAGGCCGTGTTCCCAGAAGCGGATCTTCAGCTGCGACTCGCGCGGGCTTTCGGAGTAGCGGGTGATGAGGCGCGCCGCCGTGCGAGCCCGCTGCGCGCCGTGGCGGATTGGCTGTTCACTCTGCCACGCGCGCCAGTTGCACCACTCATGCCACGTGATTTTCTTTGTGTGTAGCGCGGCCTCCGTGGCGATGACTGCGTCGTCCAGTGAATGCCGAAGCCCCAGGTCATGGCACGTATCCAGCAGTCCGCTGGTCCAGATTTCGCCGAACTCTGTGGGAATCAGCACGGCGCGCTGGCCTTGCCCCGGCGTAGCGAGGTGGCGTTCTGACCTGCCGTTTCTTCCCATCAGGCTTCTTTTTGGTGACGCCAACTCCACCGTCTCCGGCGGCCCGAACTTCTCTAGGGGCAGGCCGTGGAGGAAGGCCGCGGATTTGCCCGCCACGACGGCAGAGATTCTATGCGAATAGCGCAGGTACTCCGCCACGATGAAGGCCTGTGCTTGGATTTCTGCCGCGTTTGGTTGTTGACTGATCTCGCGCCAGAGGCCCGTGGGTATGTAGACCCCGCGGGTGAGGCGGACGGCCTCGCCTTTCTCGACCCAGCGTTGCCACTTCCGGGCTTGGGAGGGGTCAATTCGGCGCACGTCGACCAGGTGTTTTAAGGGCTGGTGATGCTTGGCTGGCGTGTAGGCGCTGGACTTGGTGGCTGTTGGCTTGGTGGCTGTCGGCTTTGTGGCTGTTGGCTTGGTGGCTGTTGGCTTGGTGGCTGTTGGCTTGGTGGATTTGCTGGCGCTTGCTTTGGTGTTGTCCCCCGTCATGGGATGTATCTTTACACTTTTCACGTGAGTAGTGTGCTCCAGTTCCGGTGGGCTGTGGATAGTTTGCGCCCGTCATCGGATTTATCCACAGGCACAAGAATTTTTGATGCAGAGATCCCCGCGATGGTGTATGGAAGCTGGGACACTGCGCGGCTGCCTGGCTGGAAATGTCGTTAGATCGGGAATGGGGGCCGATGGAGGGGCTCCGGGGGTTGTCTTTGGGTGGAAATGTCGTTAGATCGGGAATGGGTTAATGGGATTGGTTTGCAAGTTTGCAAAACTGCAGGTCAGGGCGTTGTGGATTTTTGCGGAGCTCTGCGGGCGCCGACGTATTCCCGTTCTAGCGACATTCTGGCTCGGTGGCCGCCCTGTACAGCCTGATTTAGCTGGTGCTTTCCCGTTCTAGCGACATTCCGGCTCGCCGAGCGCCCCGCACCGCCTGCTCCGGCCGACGTTTTCTCGATCTAGCGACATTCCGGCCCACCAAGCGCCCCCACAACCCCCTGCGCGCCGAAGCTCCCAGGCCAGACGAATGTTTCAACCGCCGCCTCCTAGGGGGCGTCAATAAAAATCCGCAACTACCGCGCCGCCAACTTCTGATTAACCAGCGTATTCAGCGAAACACCCTCCGATTGAGCCTCGATCGCCAGCATCCGATGCAACGACGGCGAGGTCCGCACGTTGAACTTCCCCGAGAATCGCCGCAATCCCAACGGCTCCGGCACGGTTTCCCCAGCCTGCGTCATGTCCTCAACAACTTCGGTCACCAGGTCCAGCAACCCAGCTTCGGCCTGCGCGCGGTCGCAGGCCAGCCACGACAGCGACGGAAACTCGGTCACGGTTGCGACGAACTCCTGATCTTCGTCTGACCAGGCGGTTTGGTAGGTGTACTTGTGCACGTCCATGGTTATTGTTCGCCTTTCCTGTGGCTAGTTTCTAGCTTGTCGACGGCCCGCAGGACTTGTCGGACCTGGTAGGGCTTCGCTTTTCCGCTGGAGTTCTGGATGTTCACGCGCGGGTCGCCGCGCCAGGGTGTTTTGTATGTTCGGTGGGAGGTTTTGGTGGTTTTCCGGCTTTCAAAATAATGGTCGCAGACCTTCGTGAGCTCGGTAAACCGGATGCTCGTGGGCGCTCTGCGCATTTTCTCGAGGATCTCGGGGACGCTGTTGCCCATACACTAATAGTACCACAGGCGGTACTATCTGTTCCTATTTTTTGACGCCCCAGCCTCTCCCTAGCTCCACTTATGTCGCTGGGGAGTGCGGAGGGCTGGGTTGCCTGGGGGTTTCCCGGAGGCTGCGGCCTGCTGGAAATGTCGTTAGATCGGGAATGGGTTAATGGGATTGGTTTGCAAGTTTGCAAAACTGCAGGTCAGGGCGTTGTGGATTTTTGCGGAGCTCTGCGGGCGCCGACGTATTCCCGTTCTAACGACATTCCGGCCCGCCGAGCGCCCTGCGCAGCCTGATTTAGCTGGTGCTTTCCCATTCTAGCGACATTCTGGCCCGCCGAGCGCCCTGCACAGCCTGATTTAGCTGGTGCTTTCTCGTTCTAGCGACATTCCGGCCCGCCAAGAGCCCCGCGAATCTCAGCAAACCCCAGCACCCCCACCAAACCTCAGCAGGCGCCCAACCCAACCAGCACTAACCCCGGCCCAGGTCCTTCAGCACCTGGCGGACGTGCTCACCAGCCTCAGGCCCCTCATACGCCTCAACCACATCATCCACGCGCCCGACCTGCCGAACCTCCCCGTGGTCGATCCACAGCGCACTGTCACACAGCTGCGCCAGGAATTCGTTGCTGTGCGAGGCGAAAACCAGGATGCCGCTGCGCTCAACCATCTCCACCAGCCGCCCGCGCGCCTTCGCCATAAACGCAGCATCCACGGCGCCGATGCCTTCGTCCAGCAGCAGAATTTCCGGGTCGATGCTGGTCACAACCCCCAAAGCCAGCCGAATCCGCATACCCGTCGAGTACGTGCGCAGCGGCATTTCCAGGTAGTCGCCCAGCTCGCTGAACTCCGCAATGTCGTCCATCTTCCGCCGCATTGCCTTCCGCGTCTGCCCCAGGAACAGTCCGCGGATCATGATGTTTTCGTACCCGGAGATCTCCGGATCCATGCCCACACCCAGGTCGAACACGGGTGCCACGCGCCCGCGCACGATCGCGGACCCGCGCGTCGGCTCGTAAATCCCACTGAGCAGGCGCAGCAGAGTGGACTTGCCGGCGCCGTTGTGCCCGACCAGGCCGATCCGGTCGCCGTCTTGTAGATGCAGATTGACGCCCTTAAGCGCCTCCACCATCACCGTATTCGACGAGTTCCTGCCGATCGCGCCGCCGGCAGCCCCCAGGAATGTCTGCTTCATGGAGCGGGTCTTCGCATCGAAGATGGGGAAGTCTACGCACGCGTCGTAAGTGTCAATCGAAACCATGTCATCTCACTTTGTTGTTTCAGTTGTCGCGGCTGGCGGGCCCCAAGCCCGCCTGCCGCTAAGCCAGCCGCAAGCCAAGCCATACCAAGCACACCAGCTAGCACGGCTAAACCCAGTAGCTCACGCGGAAGCGCCAGCGGCGCATCACCAGCAGAGCCAGCGAAAGCCCCAGCACGGTCAGCACGCCCACGATGCCCCAGTGGTAGGCGGGGACTGGCTCGCCGATCATCGGCCCGCGGACGATCTCCAGGTAGTGGTATAGCGGGTTGATCTCCGCAATTTTTGCTCGCTCGGCCACTGCCCCGCCTTGGTCGCGGAGGGTTTTGGTGGTCCAGACGATGGGCGTCATATAAAAGGCCAGTTGGACAAGCGAATCCAGTAGCGGGGCTACGTCGCGGAAGCGGGTGGCGATGATGCCGAAGAACATGGTCACCCAGATGCCGTTGGCGATCATCAGGGCCATGGCGGGCACGATCAGCAGCACTTCCCACCCGAGCGATGGGCGGAACACGGCCAGCAGTACAAGCCAGATCACGAGGTTGTGCAGCAGGAAGAGGAATTGCCTCCACACCAGGCGATATACGTGCACCGACAGGGCGGACGGCAGTTGTTTGATCAGGCCTTCGTTGGCGATGAAGACCTCGGCGCCGTCCTTGATGCAGCCTGCGATGAAGCCCCACAGGATCAGGCCGACGGCGACGTGCGGCAGGAAGCTCGCCAGGTCTTGCTGGAACAGCAGGCTGTACAGCAGGCCGAGGGCCAGGGCCATCACGCCGGTGGCGATGGTGATCCACAGCGGGCCGAGGGTACTGCGCCGGTAGCGTTGCTTGATGTCCTGCCAGCCGAGCGCCAGCCAAAGTTCGCGCTGCGCCAGCCCCTTCTTCAGGTCCGCCCACGCGGCGGCGAAGGTTTGGGAGTTGCTAGCTGGGATGTCGCCGTCTGCCGCGGCGGTGATCCGCTGGAGATCCGCGGCCTCTGGCATTTTCTGTGGCATGTGTTCCTGCTTCTGTTGCTGTTGCTTTGAGGCAGTCTATTTTACTTTGTGACGCCCACGCCTCCTATTCTCGGCGCGTCCCGCGATCGTGTTGGTGGCTGCGTTGGCTCGCGGGGACGGGGGACGGCGGGGACCGGGGACCGGGGACGGCGGTGGCCGCGACCGGCGACGGCGGTGGCCGCGACCGGCGACGGTGTTGCGTGTCCGGCTGGCAGGCTAGTATCGGTTGGGCAGAAGCACAGTCTGAAGCAATCGCAGTTTGAAGCAATCTAGATAGCCCAGGTAGCGCAGTCTGGGAGTGCAGTCTAGGTGGATAAGGAGTTCCAGTGTTCGATGTGCCACGGGTGCGGGGATTGTATGCATCGCTGTCGGATGGCTGGACGTATTTAAACGCGCAGGATTTCCCGCAGGTTCCGGAGCGGGTGTCTTCGGCGGTGGCGCGTAGTTTCCGGGTGGCTTCTTTGCTGGAGCCTCCGGAGTCGGCGACGGGTTCGCATTCCCGCGCGCAGCGTCCGGGCCGCCGGATCGGTGAGTCTTTCGGCGATTCCGCGCGGATCGCCATCGCAGATCTGACGGGCGCGCGCCCGGAGAATGTGGTGCTGGGAGCCTCCCGCGCGGCGCTGCTGGATGATCTGGCGCATGCTCTGTACCGGCGCTTGCGCCTGGGGCAGGAGGTCGTGCTGTCCCGTATCGACGATCCGGCGAACGTCACCCCGTGGAAGCATGCGGCGGATCTATATGGCGCGCGGGTGCGCTGGGCGGAGCCGGATCTTTCCAGTGGAGTGCTGCCGGCCTGGCAGTACACGAACCTCGTGGAGCCGGAGACCACCGTCGTGGCAGTCTCCGCCGCGAACAGGTACGTCGGCGCGGTGACGGATGTGCGGGCCATCGCGGATTGCGTACGGGCGAAGTCCCGGGCGTTGCTGGTGGTGGATGTGGATTCCTTCGCTCCTTATCGCGTGGTGGACGTGGAGGAGATGGGTGCTGATGTGCTGGCTCTGGAAGTCGCCAGCCTGGGCGGCCCGAGTGTCGGCGCGTTGGTGTTCAAGGATGATGCCACCCGCCGCGAGGTCTTCCACTCTGCGCATGGCGTGGGCGGCGTGTCGGAGGGCCTGCTGGGTGGCGTGGCGGATGCCGTGGATCACCTGGCCCGCTTGGACGATTCCGCCCGCGGCACCCGCCGTACGCGGTTGAAGAAGGGCCTGCCCCGCGCCGCCGAGCACCTGAACACGCTGGCAACGCACCTGGTGGAGGGCCTGCAGAGCCTCGGTACCGTGCACGTGATTGGCGTGGATGGGGACGGCCCTGTGCTGGAGGAGTTCGCCGCCGTGGATCGTATTCCGCGCGTGAGCTTCCTGGTGGATGGTGTGCCCGCGGGCGTGGTGGTGCAGCGCCTGCTGGCCAATGGAGTGGTCGCGGGAGTGGTCGCGCCGGGCCAGTCGCAGCTGCTGGAGCGCATGGGGGTCTTCGAGGAGCTCCCCGCGGCACCCGGCGCGAACTCCCGTGGCCGCCACGGTCGCAAGGCGGCGGACGCCGCCTCGGCACAGAGTTCTCCGCAGAGCTCTCCGCAGGGGTCGGCCGCGGCGTTGGGGTCGGCGCTGGGATCGGCACTAGAGCAGGCCGGTGCAGTTTCCGTCGGGTTCGCCCCGCACAACACCGCGCATGATGTGGACCAGTTGGTGCGGGTGGTGGCGTCCGTAAGATAGCGTGGCCGTGTGCTACGACTGATTACTGCGCTTACACCGATAATTTGGGGAACGACGTACATCGTCACCACGAACCTGCTGCCGCCTGGGCGGCCGCTGCTGGCGGGAGTGCTGCGCGCGCTACCTGCGGGTCTATTACTGCTGCTGTGGTTCCGCAGGCTGCCGCGCGGGCAGTGGTGGTGGAAGTCCGCGGTGCTGGGGGTGGTGAACATCGGCGGCTTCTTTGCTCTGCTTTTCGCGGCGGCGTACCTGCTGCCGGGCGGCGTGGCGGCGATTGTGACGAACACGGCGCCGCTGTGGGTGATCGCCCTGAGTCCTGCGCTATTGGGCACGCGCATTCAGCCGTACCAGGTGATCGGCGCGCTTGTCGCTGTGGTGGGTGTGGCTTGTTTGGTATTGACGCCTTCCGCAGCCCTCAATGTCGCCGGCATCCTCGCGGGCTTAGGCGCCAGTGTGTGCATGGGGCTGGGTGTGATTCTGGCGAAGAAGTGGGGTAAGCCGGACGATGTGCCACAGCTGGCGGTGACGGGCTGGCAGCTGACTTTCGGCGGGCTGTTCCTGGTTCCGCTGTTGCTGGTGATGGAGGGGCTGCCGGATCACCTGACCGGCCAGAACGTATTGGGTTATGCGTACCTGACGATCTTCGGTGCCCTGATTGCGTATGGCATTTGGTTCCACGG
Source organism: Corynebacterium sp. LK28 (assembly GCF_014335105.1). NCBI lineage: Bacteria > Bacillati > Actinomycetota > Actinomycetes > Mycobacteriales > Corynebacteriaceae > Corynebacterium > Corynebacterium sp. LK28. The sequence continues at coordinate 168,174 of NZ_PDGZ01000009.1, forward strand.
CCTGGCCAGGTTGGATGTGGTGCAGGTGGCGATCCTGGGCGTGCTGAGCCCGGTGACGGCGACGTTCCTGGGGGTGGTGTTCGTTGGTGAGCGGCTTTCGCTGGTGCAGTGGGTTGGCCTGCTGCTGGTGCTGGCGGCGCTGGTGTTGGTGCAGACGGGCGGGTGGCCGCGTAGGCGCTCGCGTGGGGTCCGCGGGCGGCGCGGCAAGCCGCGCGCCTAGCCCTGCGGCAGCTCGAGCACTATCTTGCCCGTGACCTCCCCGGCCAGCAGCGCCTGGTGCGCGGCGGCGGCTTCGGCGATGGGCATGATCCGGTCGATGTGGTGGGTGATCTTCTCGCTTTCCAACAGCGGCCACACGTTGCGTAGGGTTTCGGCGACGATGTGTGCCTTATCTTGGTTGTCGCGGTAGCGCAGGCCGGTGGCGCTGATGTTTCCGCGCTTGTTGAGTAGCTTGGCGATGTTCAGCTCGCCCTTCACGCCGCCTTGCATGCCGATGATCACGATGTGCCCGTCGGGGGCCAGGGCTTGGATGTTCTGGTCGAGGTATTTGGCGCCGATGATGTCCAGGATCACGTCCGCCCCGCCGTTTGCGGCCAGGGTGTCGGCGAAGTCTTCTTCCTTATAGTTAATGAGTATGTCCGCGCCGTAGCGGCGGCACACGTGGAGCTTTTCTTCGGAGCCGGCGGTGACGGCCACGGTGGCGCCCAGGGCTTTGGCCAGTTGGATGCCGAAGATGCCGATGCCTCCGCCGCCGCCGTGGAACAGGATGGTATCGCCTTCGCGTAGGCGGGCGGTCATCATGATGTTGGACCAGACGGTGCAGGCGACTTCCACCACGCTGGCGGCTTCGGCAAGGCTGTATCCGGCGGGGATGGGCAGGAGTTGGCCTTCGGGTACGGTGGCAAATTCGCTGTACCCGCCTCCGGAGAGCAGGACTGCGACTTCGTCGCCTGGGTGCCAGGGGGAGCCGTCGGGGCGGGCGGCTCCGTTGGGGTCTTCGATCACGCCAGCGGCTTCGAGCCCGATGATGTCAGTGGTTCCGCGGGGTGGTGGGTAGTGGCCTTGGGCTTGTAGGGTGTCTGCTCTATTGACGCCCGCGTAGTGGATGCGCACCAGTGCTTCGCCAGGTTGGGGGTCGGCGATGCTGGTGGTTTGCCAGGCTAGGGAGCTGGGGTCGGTGGAGTCGGTCTGGACGATTGCGTTCGTGGTGATGCTCATGTTCCCCACCCTAATGAAACAATGGGTGGCTGGGAATGGGTGCGTAGTGGGGTGGCGTGTAAGATACTTTGGGCGGCGATGAGCCGTGTTGGAAGTATGGCAGAGCGGCCGAATGCACTGGTCTTGAAAACCAGCGATGGGAAACCATCCGGGGGTTCAAATCCCTCTACTTCCGCAGGCTGGGTTGCCTCTCGTCAGCTGGCGCGGAAAACCTCCGCGACCAGCGGCAACTCCTCGAGCCCCGCTCCCGGTGTACGCACCAGGAGCGGGGCTCCTGGCATTCCAGAATCAAACCCCACCCACTTCAACCTCCGCGCATCCACCGCACGGCGCCCCACCCTAAACCACCACACAGCGTGCCCCACTAGCGCCCACGAATCATCCCCAAAGCGCACCACAAACACCCGATCCCCCAACTCCGCACGCTGCAACCCCTCCAACGCGGCCGCATTCTCCCCCGGCGCCACCGAGAACCCCGCAGCCGTCAAACGCTCCACCACGCCCAGACGATGCACAAACCCCTCCGCATCCTCCATCACCAAAGGAGCCCCCGCCCGGCACGCCCGCACCGCCCGAAAACGCCACACCACCGGCTGAGCCCCCGCACGCCGGCTGCGAACAACCGCCCAGCCCAGCGGCTCCCCAGGCTCCACGGACAGTGTTACCACCGGCCCCGGATCGGCCGTCTCCACCACGACGGTGCGCGGGGCAGGGGAGGCCGAAGGGGCGTCACCAGAAAGAACCGGGGCAAAAGAATAAGGGTGACGGCGCAGCAACTCATCGCACGCCTCCACCAGCTCCGCGTCGGTGGCGTTGAAGCCCACGCCCACCGACTCCAACTGAGCCCACAACTGCGCAAACGGCACCGAAGGCTGAGCCTCCCACGCCGCGCGCAGACGTTCCACCACGGCGGGGATGCGCGTCGGATCCTCCGGATGCATGGCGCTCTAGTCGGCCTGTGTGGAGGTCTGCGAGTCGGCCTGCACATTGCCAGCCTCAGCCAGCCCAGCAGCGGGCAGCGCACGATCCAGCGCGCGGAGCAGCACATCCGTCTCCTCTGCCGTCGTCACCGTCACGCGCACGCCCTCGCCCGCAAAACACCGTGCGATGACACCCTCGCGCTTCAGAGCCTCATCCAGCGCCTCCGCGCGTTCGCCCACGTTCAGCCACACAAAGTTCGCTTGCGACGGGTACGTCAGCGGCTCGGCCGCTGCGGCTTCGTCGGCGCTCTCAGCACCGTCCGCACCCCCAGCCGGAGCAACCCCCGCCAGGTACGCCTCCACCCGCTCGCGCTCCGCCACTGTCGCGTCCACGCGCGCGGCCAGCTCGCCCTGCGCCTCCACGCTCGCAACCCCCGCCGCCTGAGCCAGCGCATTCACGCCGAAAGGAATCCCCACCTTATTCACGGCCTCCACCAGCTCCGCCGGCCCGACCATGTAGCCCAGCCGCAGCCCCGCCAGCCCATACGCCTTCGAAAACGTCCGGCACACCGCCAGGTTCGGGTAGCGCTGCAACTCCTCCAACGCCACCGGAGACCCCGCATTCCGGTTGTACTCCACATACGCCTCATCCAGCACAACCGTCACATGCGCAGGCACGCGCCCCATGAACTCGCGGAACTCGCCACGGCTCACCGTCGTGCCCGTCGGATTGTTCGGGTTGCACACAAAAACCAGGCGCGTACGCTCGCCGATCGCGTCGCTCATTGCCTTTAGGTCATGACGCCCCCTCTCCAGCGGCACACCCACCCCCACCGCACCGGCGATCTTGCACAGGATCGGGTATGCCTCGAACGACCGCCAGGCGTACACAACCTCATCGCCGTCCTTGCATGTGGCCTGCACCAGCTGCTGGCAGATGGCGGAACTGCCGTTGCCTACCGCCACATTGTCGAGGTCCACGCCCAACCACTGCGCGAGCTTTCCACGCAGCGCGCCCGAAGCCATATCCGGGTAGCGGTTGAGGTGTGAGGTGGCGTCATTAATAACGGCACTAACAGAAGGTAACGGGGAGAACGAAGACTCGTTGGAGGCCAACTTTAGCGCGCCCGGCTGGAGCGAGCCGGGGACGTAGGCGGGCAGGGTCGAAAGGTCGGGGCGAATCATACTGCTCAGTGTAGTTGGCGGGATGGACGGGCCTGCGGATCGGGGAGTGTGCGGTGGCGGGGCAGATGGGATGTGGCTAGGGCAGATGGGGGCGCGGATCGGGGAGTGTGCGGGATTTTGGGGAAGGTGGGCAGGTTGTGTAGGCTAAATCCGGTCGAGATTGTGGAAACTGGAAACGGTACGCCATAATACGACGTACGGAGGCGTGCCAGAGCGGCCGAATGGGGCTCCCTGCTAAGGAGTTGTCCCTTAGGGGACCGCAGGTTCAAATCCTGTCGCCTCCGCAACTTCGACAGAGCGTGGAACGCCAGAGCTGCCCACATAGCTGCCCGGTTACTTGTGGTGAGGTTCCGGGGCTAACAGCTGCGGACAGTGTTGTGGGGCGTGTGGTGCGCCTGTGGTGGTCCGCTGGGATTGTGCCGGCGTGAAGCGCTTTGTCGAAGTTCCCAAGCGCCCGTAGCTCAACGGATAGAGCATCTGACTACGGATCAGAAGGTTGGGGGTTCGAATCCCTCCGGGCGCACAATTTTCCCCCGTGACCGGCGGTTTTCCGCTGGTTGCGGGGGTTTTGTGTTGGTTGGGGTTTGCGGAGCGTGCGCGGGTGCGCACGCGGAGCGTCAGCACGGCGCACGTAGGTCGCGCGAAAGCTGCGCGACCTACGCGCGACGTGCGTCTTCCCGACTGCCGCGCGCATGCGGTAGCGTGCGCGCCGCAGGCGGTGTGCGGCTACAGCGGCGATCGCGGAGCGATCGCCTCCGCACACCCGCACACTTCGGCTGCTGAGTCTTCCGGCGCGCGCCGCGTTTGCGCCCCGTTCCCGCGTTTGCGCCTCATCCCCGCGCTCGTACTGATTCCCTGTTGCCTTTCCCGTTGTGATTTTCGTTGTGATTCCCGTTGTGCCCGTGACGCACCGCCCCGTTTCCGCGGGATCTGTGGTTTCATCTCCGCAGGTGAGGAAGGGATTTGTTGTTTTGTGCCCGTGGTGTGTAAAGTAAACCTGCGTTGCAGGGGTAACCTTGCAGACCTAATCGCAAGCCCATTGTGGTGGCGATGATGCGCCCGTAGCTCAACGGATAGAGCATCTGACTACGGATCAGAAGGTTGGGGGTTCGAATCCCTCCGGGCGCACAAATTTCCCCCGTGACCAGCGGTTCCCCGCCGGTCACGGGGGTTCTTGCGTTGGTGCGGAGCTTTGTGTTTGTCCCCCGTGGCTTTGCGTTGGCGAGGGGGCGGGCACCACCTGCCAAGGAGTGGGCACGACCCCGCCGAGGAGTGGGCACGACCTGCCGAGGGTGGGAACTGCTATCTCTTACTCCTCTTACTCGGGAGACGCGGGCAATCGGGCGATTCGATAGCCGGGCGAGGAGGGGAATGTCCCAAATTCCACGTCTTAGAATATAACTATTCTGTTTGCGCAGGTCAGAGGCTCGCGATTTTTTGCTGCAGATCCGCTACTTTCAATAACTCGAAGATTTGGGACATCGTCCTGTCGAGAAGGTGCCATTGTGGCGCGAAATGTCGCCGCGAAGTGGGGTTTCAGGCTCGTTGATGCCAGGGTGGGGGAAACTTAAGAGGAACTTACAGGCTGCTCACAATTTCGGGGCAGGGGGATTCAATGTTCGGGGGCTAGAAAAGACGATGGTTCCGCTTAAGAGCGTTGGCGCGACGGTTGTGCGCGAGCACGCGAACTGTGCGCTGGCACGCGAACTGTGCGACAGCACGACAAATGTGCGCTCGCCGACGCGATGCGGATTGCTTCGATATTTGAGAACTGAAAAAGGAGACAGCCGGGTGGTTAGAACACCTACTTCTAAGAGCTCCGCGAAAGCACGCGGAGACGAAACCGCTGGTAACGGCGCCAGCAACAGCGCTGCAACAGCCGCCGACGGATCGGCAAACGCAGACCGCGGGGAAAGCCGCGACGCAGCCCGCAGCACTGACCGCAGCACAGACCGCGGAGAAAAGCGCCCGCGCATCCTCGGGCTAGATATCGCCCGCGGATTGGCAATCCTCGGAATGATCTACCTGCACCTGGGACACCCGCTGTGGCAGGCGAAGGTGATCCTGTCCGGGCTTCCGGCCGCACTGTTCGCGGTGATCGCGGGCGTGACCATGATGCTCATCTGGAACAACGCCACCCGCCGCGCCGAAGCGCAGGCACAGGCCGCAGCGCAGGCACAGGCCGCAGCGCAGGCGCAAACCGGCACGGGCGCAAACGCGCGCAAGCCGCAAGCCACCCCAACGCAGACCATCGCGAAGCTTGCAGCCCGCGGCGCGATCATCACCCTCATCGGCCTGGCGCTCCTGCCCGCCGGCGGGGAGATCCAGGTCGTGCTGGTCGTCCTCGGCGCGACGATGCTTGCCACCGCCTGGGTACCTCCACTGCCGACGGCCGCAAAGGCCGCGCTTCTGCTGATTGCCACAGCCGCCGCCACGTGGCGCTACGCCCCGCTGGAACTTCCGCTTCCGTACCCACACCTCGCGTGGGTCGCGTACATCTTGGCCGGGATGATCCTCTTCGACGTGTACGTGGGGAAGGACGGCACTGGGGCTGGTGGCGTCCAAAAGTTAACAACCGCAATCGCGTGCCTCGCCGCAGCAGCAGGCTTCTACCTGCGATTCCAGACCGACGTGCCCGGGTGGGCGCGCGCGACCGGGCACACGGGCGTGCTGGGCGAGATCGTGCTTTCCATCGCCGTCGCCGCCATCGTGCTGCACCTGTGCATGATCGTCGGGCGCCACGTGCGCGCGGGGAATCCGCTGGTCGCGCTGGGTTCCATGGCGCTGACGGTGTACATCCTGCACGTGCTGACGGCCCTGTGGTGGCAGACGCACGTGTCCCTGCACTCCGACCTGTGGGCGGCAGCGTTTATCGCGGCGTTCCTGGTGTTCGCGTGGGTGTGGAAGAAGCTGGCCAGCGGGCCGGCGAAGAAGTTGTTTGCAGGGCAGGGGCCGGCGGAACGATGCGTCGCGCAGACTGTCCGACTGATCGCGGGAGAACGAGCATGAGGACGAACATGAAGAAACTAGCCTCTCGAGCAGCAGCCGTCGCGGCTGTAGCAGCCCTGAGCGGCGCCTGCGTTGCCCCGGCCAGCGCCATGGAATACGGCGAGCACGCGCCCGACAACGCGGAATCGCGGACTGTCGCCTCGCTGCGGATCGGCCGCGTGGGCAACTTCGGAGACTGCACGGGCACGCTCGTCGCGCCGCAGTGGGTCCTGACCGCGCGTCATTGCCTGGAGTCCGTCTCCAACGAGGGCACGCAGGCGCGCATCGCGGGCACTGTGTACGACGCTGATTCGTGGTCCCTGTCGCCTGTTATGGACGCCGGCCTCTTGCACCTCACCCGACCCGTCGAGGGGGTCGAGCCGGCGAAGCTGGCCGATAGTATGCCCGCCCAGGGCGACGAGGGGAATCTTTACGGCTGGAGTAGCAGCTCGCTGATGGCGCGCAAGGGACAGCTGCCTGTGGCGCGGATGCGAGTGCGGGAGATTCTCGCCGGGCCGGGTGCCGGCGGAGGCGCGGGTGCGCCGCACGTTGAGGGGCCGGGCGGTGGTGAAGGCGCTGGCGGTGGCGCGGGTGCTGGTGCGCCGCACGTTGAGGGTGGTACGGAATCCATTCCCGCCCCCGGTGGTTCCGGCGGCGCGGGTGCGCCGCAGATCCTCCGCGGCGACGGCCCGATGCCGGAGCCCGGATCCGCCGCGCCGGGCGCCGCTGCGCCGGGCAAGCCAGGCGCGACGGCCCCGGAGACCTCCGGAAAGCCCAGCTCCTCGAAGTCTTCCGCTTCCGCTGAAGCCCCCAGCCCCGATGGCGTGGAGTCCGTCCCCGCCGACATTGCCATGGGCGGCGGGGAGGTTGCCGCGGATGGGGCGGGTGGCGTCATGCCAAAGATCGTCGGCGGCATCCTCGAGGCAGAGTCCCTCTCGCGCGCCGCAATGCAGGGCGGCGACTCGGGCGCGCCGTTCTTCGTCGGCGGCAAGCTCGCGGGCCTCGCCACCGCGGGCACGGCCAACGGAGACCCGGACCTGCCATCGCCGACTGCGGCCATCACCACCCTTTCGGACGCCAAGTCCTGGATCCAGGACATCACCAGCGGACGTGACACGTCGAGCGTACTGACAGCGGACACTACTCCCGCCCCGCCGAAAACTCCGCAGACCAGCGCCGATTACGTCGGGCGGTACCTCGCGGTGGCTGCGGCCGGGCTGGTGCTGGCGATCGCGTTGGGCTGGGTCGCCCGCCGCCGCGCCTGACCGTACCCCGGGGTGCGCTGCCTGCCCCTGACGTTGTCCCGCCCCGGTCCGTGGCTGAAACCCCACGTGGCCGGGCGCCGGTCCGCGTCTGACCGGGGTCTGACCCGCGCCTGACGTCCCCCGGAGCCTCAAATGCGGACAGTCTCGGAGGACGTTGTCCCAAATTCCACGTCTTAGAATATAACTATTCTGTTTGTGCAGGTCAGAGGTTCGCGATTTTCTGCTGCGGATCCGCTACTTTCAATAACTCGAAGATTTGGGACATTGCTCCTTTGAAGATGCGCTGGTGCGGTGCGTGAACTTAGGTTCGCGCACTTTTTCGGCTGGGGTGGCCGCAAGGTCGAGGCTCTGTAAGGCTCATAGACGGCCTAAACAGGGGTAGGGGATACCTGAGTAGGGGTGCGAAATCGAGCCTCTTATTCGGGAATTGTCTGGAAACCGGCCTTTCGGGGGCTTGGCGGGGAGGGGATTGTCCCAAATTCCAGCTCTTAGAATATAACTATTCTGTTTGTGCAGGTCAGAGGCTCGCGATTTTCTGCTGCGGATCCGCTACTTTCAATAACTCGAAGATTTGGGACATTGGGGCGGGAAACTGCAGAGGGTGCTGAGACCATCGCCAACCAGAGGGTATGGGAGCTGCCAACTGGCGGTCGGGGGAACCGCCAAGCTGAGGTCAGGGGTTGCCAGCGGGAGGGTACGGATAATGTCAGCGGGAGGATAATCGCTGGCTAAGAGAATCGCCAGAGGGGAGTGAATGAAGCGCGAGCGCGGGGTTTCCTTACTAGACTTAACGCCTGTTGTTCTCAGCTGCGAAGCTCCGAGCGGCGACGATGTTGCATAGTGGTGAAGCTGCGCGGCGACGATGTTGCATAGTGGTGAAGCCGCCCGGCGGTGAAACGTCGGCCAGTGGTGAAGCCGCACGGCGGGAGCTGGGTAGCGGAGTCGTGCGCGGGATGCGTGCGAGAAGAAGGAAAGGCCTGGTCAAGGAGGGAAAATGGCGAACAACGAGCGCCCAGAGGGTGCTTCGCGCCCTCCTTTTGAGGGGCAGGCCAGCAGGGCTGGCGCGCAGGCCGGCGGGCAAGGCGGGATCGCCGCAATGGTCGCGGTGGGAGCCGCCGTCCTCGCCATCACGGTCGGTTTGGTGATGGGGTTGCGCGGGGGAGAGGGTGGCGTCCAGAAGGAACAGGGCGAACAGACCCAACAAGCCGCAACGCCCCTCAGCGACAACGGCGGCGACGGCGACGGCGCCGACGCGGCCCCGCCGACCGACGAGGAACAGCAGGCGAAGCTGGACAAGCTGGCGACCGAGGTTTCGAAGAAGCACAATGTGCAGGTCGGGGTGGCGATCCTAGGGGAGAATGGGCCACTGCACGCGGGCAAGCTCAACGAGGAAGGCGCCTGGTCGACGATCAAGGTGCCGATCTCCGGCGCGGTCGAGGAGAAGCTGCGGCACGCGGAAGCTCACGGCCAGCCCGCCCCGCGCGCCGCGATGGAAGCCGACATGGACGCGGCGATTCACTACTCGGATAATGACGCCGCGTTTCGGCTCTGGATGTATGTCGGCGACGGCGCGGACCGTACCGCTGCCTACAATGTACGCGATTACATGCGGCGCGTAGGCGACCCGACGAACGCGGCGAAGCAGTTTGAAGACGGGGCCTACATTGGGTTCGGCGCGATCAAGTGGAAGCTGACGGATCAGGTGAAATTCATGGACGGGTTCCGGTGCATGAATGGCTCGGACAAGGTGCTGGCACGCATGGGGCACATCATCCCGGAGCACAAGTACGGGCTGGCGAAGATCAAGGGCGCGCAGTTTAAGGGCGGCTGGGGGCCGGAGCCGGACGGGCGTTTCATCTACCGGCAGCTTGGGCTGGTGCCGGGCGCGGACGGGGAAATGACCCCCGTTGCGATTATGGCGATTCCAAACGATGGGTTGGAACCAACTGCGTGGGATGGCGTGGATGCGCTGGGGAAGAAGCTGCCTGAACTGCTGGAAGGGGCTCCAGCGGCGAAGGCGGAGGAGGAGTGCTAGCGCGGGCGCGGGTATAGCGGGCGCGCAGTGCCGCGCCATGCTAGCGCCCGCTAGAAGATGCCGATCTGCGCACCCATGGACTCCGCCGAGCGGAGCTGATCCAGCCAGCCCGGAGCCCCCGGCCGGACGCGGATAATCGGCCGGTTGGAGGCGTCCCCTTTGTTGCGGCCGGCGCGGGCCTCGAAGCGGCCGCGGGCGGCGTTGCCTTCCTCGGCCAGGGTCTTCAGCGAGCGGTCTGGGTTCGCAAGGTCCGCGCGCGCTCCTTGCAACAGCTCAATGGTCTGATCGAGGGCGTCCAGGACCGCGGGGCGGTTGTTTTCCACCATTGCGCGGACCAGGTCAGGGTCGGTGCCCGCCACGCGGGTGCCGTCGCGGAAACTTGAGGCAGCCAGGCTCAGCGCCAGCGGCCCGCCGTAATCGCCCGCAACTGCAAGTGCTTCGGCCAGGATGTGCGGCAGGTGGCTCACGCGCCCGACGGCGTTGTCGTGACGGTGCGCGATGGCGGGGATGACCGCTGCGCCGACTTCCTCGGCTAGCCCGACGACGCGCACCCACGTATCCAGCCAGCGTTTATTCACCGCGTCGGCGCTGTCAGCGCCGTCTGCGCCTGCCACGCTGCCGGCGCCTGCAGCCGCGCCCGCTGCGCCCGAAGTTGCGCCGCCGCCTGCCGCGCTGGAACCTGCGCCGCCCGCGCTTGCCCCATCCCCCGCAAGCTCCCGCGCGTTGTCGTACGTCACGACCCACACCGCGCCCTTGAACAGCCCGTGCATCGTCGCCTGCCAACCCGAGTTCGCAGTGCCAGCCATCGGATGCCCACCCACGAAGCGATCGGACATGCCCTTCGCCTCCACGAGGTCGTGCACCTCCTGCTTCACACTGGTCACGTCCGTGAAGCCGCAGGTCGGTGCGTGCTGGGATATGGCGTCCAGAAGAGAAGACAGTGCTGGCATCGGCACCCCAAGGATCAGCAGCGCGTCGGCTTCCTCGGCGCGGCGCAGCGTGGCCTCGAGGTCCCCCGAGACGTCGTAGCCATCGCGGCGCGCGCGGGTGACGGTTTTCTCCGAACGATTCCAGCCGAACACCGGCCAGCCGGCGGCCTGCGCGTCGCGCATCAGCGACCCTCCGATCAGACCCAGCCCCAGGATGCACAGCGGACGGCGATCCTCGGGGAGGGTGCTCAGGCGGTAATCGGAAGAAATTTCGTGGCTCACGCTACCCAGTGTTCCACAAAGCCGACTAGCGTTGGTGGACATGAGCACCGACAGCGACCTGACCTTCGCCGTGTCCGCCATCCGCGCCGACGGCCAGTGGAACCTGCGCGAACTCCCCACCCGCGCCACCGAAAGCCTGTCCGACCTGATCGCGGAGCTGCGGGCCTCGCGCGCGGAAGGCCCCGTCGTCGGCCTGCTCTGCGTTGACGACGACTGGTCCGTTGTGCTCCGTCCGGTGCCGGGGGGTGTGCGGATTCTTCTTAGTGACGCCACCGCCGCCTTGGACTACAACATTGCCAGCGAGGCGCTGGACACTCTCGATATTGATGCGCCTTCGGAGGACGAGGCGGACGCTTCCGACGATCCGTGGCCCGAGGGCGACTTCGACCTGCTGGAGGATCTAGGCGCCAGCGAGCAGATTATGTCCATCATCTTCTACGACGATGATTTGTACGGCGCGGAGCAGGTTCTGCGCGTGGCGGACGAGCTGGGCTTCGCCGACGAACTGGCGGACCTGGTGGGCGTGGAGCTGGAGTTTTAGCCGGTGGGACGGGAGTCGCAGGAGCGGCGCGAGCGTGGGGACAGGGTGTGCGCGCCGGGCGCGCTGCGCACTGGTGGCGCTGACGTACGCGGGGCTGGAACGGACAGCAGCGCTGACGTGGGCGTTGGTGGCGGCCTACCGCGGGCCGCGGGGACCGTGCGCGCGGAAGCGCTGATGCGCCGGGCGTTGGAGGTTGCGGCGGAGACTCCCGCGGGCGACGTGCCCGTCGGCGCTGTGATTTTCGGCCCGGACGGGCGGGAGCTCGGGCGGGGCGTTAACCGGCGCGAAGCCGACAGCGACCCCACTGCGCACGCGGAGATCCTCGCCATCCGGGAAGCCGTGCGGGAGCTTGGGGACGCGTGGCGGCTGGAGGACTGCACGCTAGTGGTCACTTTGGAACCTTGCGCCATGTGCGCGGGGGCACTGGTCGGGGCGCGGATTGGAAGAATCATTTTCGGAGCCTTTGAGCCCCGCACCGGCGCCTGCGGCAGCGTCTGGGACGTGCCGCGGGAATCTCCGCTGCATTGGGCGGACGTCCGCGGAGGTGTGCTGGCGGGGGAATGCGAAGAGCTGTTGCGGCAGTTCTTCGCCCGCCTGCGGTAGCGGATGAGCTGACCTCGAGGTGGGGGTGCGCTAGCACTTGCGCCGGGGTTTGTGCTAGCTGGAGCGGGGCGTCAAAAAACCTTTACAGAAATTTAATGACTGGCGCTGAACAGTGCATTTGCAATCGGAAAAGCTGGCTGGCGGCGTGGAAATGGGCGCGGCGGTGGCGAGGTGGCGGAAACGAACCTACGTTGGGAATGGAGCGTCCTGGTCGTACGAATGCTGCGGCTGGGGCGCACAAATTACAACAAAGTTAGCTACTACACCGATACCAAGGAGAGATCAATGGATCTGAACAAGGCAAAGGACATGGCAGGCGAGCACCGCGACAAGATCCAGGACGGCGCCGACAAGTTCATCGACGGCAAGCTGGATGGCGACAAGGCTGACAAGGCCAAGGACGGCCTGAACAAGGGCATGGACAAGGTCTTCGGCGAGGGCGACAAGTAAGTCCTCCGAGGCTGTCGGCGCGCTGATGTGCTGAATTGCAAGCCCGCTGCGAACTGGTGGAGGTTCGCGGCGGGCTTTCGCATGCACGGGGCGCGGGGTGGGGTTTTGGTGCGAAAAAGTGGGGGTGTTAACCTAATACGAGTCTGCAATCGCCGACTATGGTGGCGTGTCCGAGCGGCCGAAGGTACTCGCCTCGAAAGCGAGTGTTGTGTAAAAGCAACCGAGGGTTCAAATCCCTCCGCCACCGCCAAAGTTTTTACCGCGTGCTGTCCGGGATGAGATCCCGGGGCGGCGCGCGGTTTTGGTATGTGCAGCGGGGCTCCGGGGGATCCGGTCGCGCGGGGGCTGATTGGGACGAAGAGGCCTACGTGACGCCTTGGCTGCGGTCGGCAAACCCAATTAGTGGAGGTTAAGGGGCTGGTCAGGTTAACTTGCTGGCAGCGTGGGATGGAAGTAAAATCCAGCTGGTAAAAGCATTTGAAGCTGGTTAGATGATCCTGTTGGGCGCCGTCTCGTTGCGTGAGCTCGAGTAGTACTTTGCTGCCTCGCCCCTCACTGGCCTCACCACTACACAAGGGAAGATGTATGACCACGTTCTCTAAGAAGCTCGTCGCTACCGTCGCCGCTTCCACCATCGCTCTGTCCACCGCTGCTTTGGGTGCGCCTTCCGCGCTCGCGCAGGATCCGAGCGCTACCACCCCCTCCGGTGTCCCAGCTGCTCCCACCGCATCGGAATCCGCCAACCTCATTGACGCTAATGCCAAGGTCAAGCTCGACATCCAGAAGTACGAAGGCGAGCCAGGTGAGGGAAGCGGTGCTCCGCAGGACACCAGCAAGCTCAAGCCTGTTCCAGGTGTCCAGTTCAAGATCGAGCGCATCGAAGGCGTTGACCTGACCACCGCTCAGGGTTGGGGCGAGCTGGCTGGCATGACCCCGGCCGATCTGAAGGGAAAGACTGCCAAGGTAGTCGACACGATCGAAACCGGCGCTGACGGCAAGGCCACTATCGATACCGCCTCCAACGCAGAGTTCAAGGTCGGCGTTTACCGCGTCACCGAGCTCCAGAAGGGCGGCTACACTGTCGCTCCGCCGTTCCTGATCACCCTGCCGTACTCCGGCACCGACGGTAAGTGGGTCTACGAGCGCACCGTTTACCCGAAGAACCAGAATGTGCAGCCGAACAAGCAGGTCGACGCTTCCAAGACTTCCCTGGGTAGCAACATGACCTACACAATTAACGCCCCGGTTCCGGCTGGTAACCTGACCCAGTTCGAGATCAAGGACCCGCTGGTCAAAAACCTCGAGTTGCAGACCGGCAGCGTCAAGGTAACCGCGGACGGTGTAGAGCTGGCTGCTGGTGATTACACCCTGAAGACCGATGACAACACCGTCAACGTCGTGTTCACCGATGCCGGTCGTGCGAAGCTGCAGGAGGCACGCAAGACCAACGCTGGCATGCAGGTACATGTTGCTTTTGACGCCAAGGTGGTTTCCCTGCCCGCGAACGGTCAGATCAACAACACCGCAGAGATCACCCTGCCCAACGGCGGCAAGATCACGACCGACGTTGACAACAATGGCGAGAAGCAGCCGACCAGCACCACCTTCGGCAACCTGGAGATCACCAAGACTGCCGAGGCGGAAAGCGATCCGAACCTGAAGGGTGCCGATTTTGAGCTCTACCGCTGCGAGGATCCGGAAAAGGATGGCAAGTGGAACGTCCTCGGCGACGCTCTGAATGTTGCCACCGCCCAGGACGGCAAGACTCTGAACACGACCCTCACCACGGGCGACACGGCCAACAAGGTCTCCAAGGCTAACGCATACGGTATCCCGATCAGCACCACCGCAGGTGGAGCTACCGGTACTCAGACGTTCGACTACTGCGTGATCGAGACCAAGGCTCCGGAAGGCTTCGTCCGAGATCCGGAACCGCGCCACGTGGAGGTCAACGCCCAGACCCGCGCCATGACCGTCAAGGTGGACAACAAGAAGGATTCCATCCTCGGCCAGCTGCCGGCCACGGGTGCATGGGGCATCGTCCTGATCTTCCTGCTGGGCCTGGCCCTGCTGGCCCGCGGCCTGTACACCAGCTACCGCGATAACAAGGAACAGGCAACCGCGTAGATAGGGAGAAAGTCCGAGGGAGCACATGGCTGCACCTAGCCGCCACGCCGCGCGCGCCACGCAAGGCAAGCACGCCAAGCCGGCTCAACGTGCCAAGTCAGGCAAGCGAGGCAAGGCCGGCAGTCGACGCTCCCTGGTCTATATCCTCCTGGGCATCCTGGTGCTGCTAGCGCCTGTGATCCTGACCCACTACAAGAACGTGGAGCAGAATCGCATAGCCCAGGGATATAGCCGCGACGTTGAAGCCCTGACCCCCGAGGAACGCAGCAGGGCACTAGAATCCGCCCGCCAGTACAACCGGGAGCTCCCGCCCTTCGGTGCCGCGGACCCGTGGGTCAACGGCGTGGACGTGAACTCGCCCGGATACAAGAAGTACGAGCAGCAGCTCAACGTCAATTCAGTCATGGCTAGGCTCCACGCCCCCACTGTGGGCATGGATCTGCCGGTCTACCACGGCACGTCGCAAAGCACCCTGTCCCACGGCATCGGCCACCTCTACGGAACCGCGCTGCCAGTCGGCGGACCCGGCACCCACAGTGTGCTGACAGGCCACACCGGCCTGGCCACGCTGACCATGTTCGACAACCTCACTCACATGAAGATGAACGATATTTTCGTCATCGAAGTGATGGGCGAGAAGCTGGCGTACAAAGTCGACCAGATCGAAACCGTACTGCCCAGCGAAATCAAGAAAATACGCCCTGAAGAGGGCAAAGACTATGTCACGCTGGTGACGTGTACGCCGTATGGCGTGAACTCTCACCGACTGCTGGTCCGTGGGGAGCGCACTGCCCTTCCGCCGGGCGGTATCGAGCAGGAATACCACAGTCCCTGGCAACCCTGGATGATCGCGGCCATCGTGATCAGCCTTATCGCTTTGCTGTACCTCCTGTGGTGGCTGTGGCGTAGGCGTCGTAAAAGAAACCAAGAAGAACAACACGAGGAAGCAGAACAGTGATGCACGCACGGTCTAGCGCTCGCGCGCAGCTTGCAAACGCGACGGCTCGCGGCCGTGCATGCGTTCTGGCTCTTGTTGCTATTTTTGGTGTTTTGTTTATGACGCTAGGCGCTGCGTTTCCGGGTGCCGGGATCGCAGGCGCGCAGTCCGGGGGGAACTCGGACAACGGCTCCGGGCGCGAGGCCAACAGTGTGACGATCGTGAAGCTCGGGGGGGATCCGGCGTCCGAAAAAATGGGCGCAGAGGCCCCAGAACCGCAACCTTTGGGCGGAATCACGTTCCAGATCAACCAGCTAGAAGGCCTGGACATTAACGACCAGACAAAGCTGAATGCACTGGCGCAGGCCGACCCGCGCACGCTGACGGACCAGTCCGGCTACCCGCTGGGCAAGGAACGCACCGAAACCACCGGTGCCGACGGCAAAGCGACCTTTAGTGACCTGCCGCAAGGCGTGTACCTGGTGCGGGAAAAGCCGAGCCGAGTGGGCAACAAACGCTACTCCGTGACCACGCCGTTCCTGGTTGCGTTGCCCGATGTGACAGGAAAGCGCAACGTGGTGGTGCGCCCGAAGAACCAGCCGATCATGGCGACGAAGAACATTCTGGGAGGCTTGCCCGGCACCCCGGAAGCCGAGCGCATTGCCGAAGAGCAGAAGCGGGGCGAGGTTCGCTTCCGACTGGAAACCACGATGCCCGCGCCGGACGTTCGCGGGAAGCTGTACCAGCTGATCGTCGCCGACCCGCTGGACAAGAACCTGGATTTCAAGGGCGTGACCAACGGCCTGATCGCGAACAGCAAGAAGACCGTGGAGCTGCGCGAAGGCGAGGACTACCGCGTAGAAGTGCAGGACGCACCGCACGGCGGCGATTATGACTACGCGGACAAGACCGTGAAGATCACGCTGACCGACAAGGGCCTGAAAACCGCTGCCGAGATGCGCGCCGGGCACCCGGAGGCACGCGCCGTATTCGACATGCACGCCGTGGTGAAGCCCGGCACTCCCGCCGGCACCAAGATTCGCAACACCGCCCTGTCGTTCCCCGATGGGCACGACTATTGGCTGGTGCTCGGCGCCGAACCGCCGGAGTGGCAGGTCGAATCCAACGAGGTTGTCTTTACCGTGCTGCCCGCCCAGGCCGTGCCGTCGGACCCGGAAGAGCAACTGCCGATTCAGCCAGGCGAGTGGCCCGACTGGATCTTTGATCCGCAGCGCCCCCTGCCTCCGGGAGCAGGCAATCACCCGCTGCCGGGCCACCGTCCGCAGTGCCCGCCTAATGGTGTGTGCGGGTCTGGCAAGCCGGGAGTCACCGCGCCTGGCCACTCGACAGGCAAGCCCGGCGGCAAGGAAGAGCCCCGCACCGGGCTGCCGGGGCTCCTCGACCGCTTGCCGATGACTGGTGCCAGCGTGATCGGGGTACTCGTTGTCGGTGTGGCGTTGCTGTTGGTTGGTTTCTTTGTTGTTGCGCGACGTAGGCGTCAACAAGAAGACAATGACGCCCACACCCACCGCGACCCTGGATCCCAGCTAGAGGACAGGGGCGACCATGAGTAGAACCCCGCGCGACCCGCGACGCAAGAGCACTAAGCAAGCACACTTACAGCACAAGCACCCACAGCAAGAAACCTCCGAAAGGCACACCATGGGATTTGGACAGCAGACACAATCGCTGGCGAATACCACCCGAGCCGCGATCCGCGCCGTATATGCGAACGCCCGCGGGGCGCTGCGCCGCACTGCGATGGTGGCAGTGACGTTTGTGCTGGGCATGGGCTTGATGTCGATCCCGGAGGTGCCTTTCGTTCCAGAGCCACCGAAGGCCGACGCGCAGACACGTGCAACGGGAGATCGGGCTGCAACCGCGGCAAACGACTTGGGCGACTGCAACTTCCGCCAGGGCGACGGGGCGAGCGCACCGTGGGCTCGGCAGCTGTGCTGGATCAACATGGCTAAGCCGGACGGATCCAACTTCGATTGGAAGAACGGAGAGAGGGTAACTCGAAAGATTGGTCGGTATACCCTAAGTTTCACGGCCAAGGTTGATTACGGACCTGCAAATCGTTTCGGTGCGAGCGATCCGACGTGGATCAACTCCGCCTTCGGCCGGGAAAAGCTAGGCGAGCGAACCTTTACGCGCTATGGTGACGACACTTCGAAGCCTATCCTGAGCTTCACTGCGGGTGGCCTCAGCGAGCGAATCGTTCGGTTCTACATGGACAATGTTGAGCTGAAGGACGAAAAGGGCAACAAGGTTCCAGATTTTCGAATCATGATGGCCGATGCGGAAAGCACCACCGTGGCTGGCGTATCGAACGAGATGATCAGTATGGATAACGTCGGCGGCAGGGTCGATGAGATCACTCGACTGACCCCAAATGACTTTATCGGAGCATGCAACAGCATTTACGGTAAAGGCACTGAGCCGCAGAACTGGGGCGGGGAGGCTGGAAAATACCAGCGTGGATTTATCTGCTACCAAGATGCCTCGGGATCTCCAGGTACCTTCTTGGTCAGCGCCCCCAACCCCAATAAATTGGAATTCGCCCTTGCAACTGGCGTTTTGCGTACCCAAGCGATCGCATTGGCCATCAATATTGGCCGAGTTTCGGGAGCCGTTGCCTCCGATACAACGTACGAAAAGGCGGCAACAAACCAGGCCACGAAATTCGATATCACGGCAGCTACGCGCCTGCCGTCACAGGGAGCCAAAGAAAACCCAGTGCTACTGACCCCTGGTAAGTACACGGAGACAACTCGTATTCCCGCATCCGGACCAGACGGCAAGACCCTGGACGACTACATCTTTAGATCCACCGCAAGCGGTCGGGACGCATCCAAAGTATTCGGCCGGTACAACCCGGTGTGGACATGCACGTTGGGCAACGCAAATGCTGTGACCATCAAGGAAGGTTCGGTTCCTGCCGGGTACCAACTAACGAAGAACACGTCGACGAACACCAGCGAACTGGTCGTTGCAGAGCGAAACAACGACCTGACCGAATGCGTAGTGAAGTGGGAACCGAAGTTTAAGGCATCAAATCTGCAGCTATCTAAAACTGTGGATGGTTCCGCTGCGCAATTCGACGAAGTTCAGCTGCGCACGTTCCAGTTGAACTACAAGTGTTCGGACGTCAACGGGTTCGCCAATGCCTACCCAGAGGTGAAGCTGGAAGGCAACAGGGTGCTGCAAAAGGGGCAGAGTGCCACCGTGGCCAATCTGCCGCTGGGTACTAACTGCACCATTAGCGAGAGCTTCCCCGATGGTGCGCCGCCAGCGCGACCCGGTAAAAAACTGACCTTGACCTGGAGCACCGGCACCACCCCGGGTGATCCGCTACCCACAAGTACAAATAAGTTGGATCAGACGACCGTGTCTGTGCGTGCGAACAACCGCTACGACTATCGTGCTGGCAAGGTGCACCTCTCCAAGGAACTGGCGGGCGATCCGGTGGGTGACTTCGCATACCCGCGCCAGTACGACTTCGAGCTGACGTGTGACGGAACGACTGTTAAGAACCGCCACATCACCATGAAGATCGACCGCAGTGGCGGCGGAGTGCCGACAGGCGCGGTGGAGCTAACCGACGTCCCGGTGGAGCGCGATTGTTGGCTGAAGCCGCTGACCGGTCTCAGCGCCGAGGAAAGTGCTCGCATCAAGTTCGATGGGCGCGATGTGACCTATGACGGAAAGCCCGTGGGAGCCGACGCTGCGGGAACGTACCACTTCCGTCTGCCTGACTTTAAGGAAGGCAGTACTCCATCTGAAGGCGATCTGCACGTTAAGGCGAAGTACTCCTACCAGCTGCGCGATGTGAAGGTGTTGAAGGAGCTTGTCGGTAACGCTGCGGCCTCGCCTGACCTGGACGGAAAGAAGTTCCCCGTGCAGTACAAGTGCACGTGGGGCGGAAATAACAACCGCCAGAATCGGGAAGGAACGGTGGATATCCAGACTGCGGATTCTGGACCGGTCGCCCGAATCAAGGACATTCCGGTGGGCGCGGATTGCCTCATTTGGGAAAAGGATCTGCCCGAGTTCCCCAATGTGAAGTTGAAGGGTACAACCCTTTCCTCTGCTGATGCCAGCGATAACGTAACCACGCTGACGAACGAAGAGGCCAAGACTAAGCCAATCCTGAAGGTCAATGCTGATACGTCTGATGCCCAGAACGAGGTACACGTTCGGAATACTTACGAGCCGAAGCTGGGGCAGGTTCAGCTTAGGAAGTTGATCAAACGCAACGGTCTATCGGTTAACTTGCCGAGTGAATATAAGTTCGACTTCAAATGTGGTCCTCGTTCGGTTACCAGGGCGAATGGCCAGGTCGAGTATGTTCCCCTGGAAGGCACCGTTTACGTGAGTGAAGAGGGTACGGGCACCTTGAAGCTCAGTAGCGGCGATCCAGAGCTGAAGAACCTCGTCAACGACCAAAACGGCAACCTTGGCGTACCTTATGGCAATAAATGTAGTTTTGATGAGCAGACACCAACGCTGAGCACAGGTGGGGTGGTCTGGGAGACTGACGCTGACACAGCGACGTTTACCGTTAACCAACCGGATAACATTCGGACGATCACCAATGACTACAAAGCCACGGGTGATGGTCTGCTGATCACCCAGAACTCGGGATCCAACAAGGCTTTTGTGCGAAAAGTTTCCTATACCGTTCAATGCACTGCCTCTGACGGCAAAGCATTGGAAATGGGCGAGTACGGAAACGTAACTCTCGGTGATGATCCCTCCACACCAGAAAAGGAACCAAATTCTGTAACCATTCCGGCGAATGTTGTTCCTAAGGGCAGCAGCTGCAACATCGCCGAGGATGGGAAGGACCCCGGTACGCGTAAGAAGCTTAACGGGCAGCCGGGTGACTTCCCGATGACCCGTGAAACAACCGTTTCCGTGGCCAATGAAGATGGCGTGGGCAAGCCAGCAATTTTCAGCGAACTGGCGCCGGTCACGGAGGATGTCACGGTTGGGGCTAAGACATCTGTGACGATCACGCACGCCTACGACTTCATCTACACCAACGTAACGGGTGCAAAGTCTGTGGTGTTTGATCCGGCGACCCAGCAGTACATTTCTGCTCAGCGTAAGGACGTAAAGAACAACCGCAAGTTCAACGTTTCGATTTCCTGCCTGCCGCCTGATAACCCGGATACTCCGACGATTGACTCTGGTGTGGTTTCCGCCGCTACCGCAAATACGCCTCTAGACTTCGGTGAGTTCCCGGTGGGATCAGACTGCACGGCCACCGAAGGAGCGACGACCACTGCGGCAGGTATTTCCGTCAAACAGGAAGTATCGATCAATGGCGGAGCCAATAAGGAAAAGTCGAACGATTTCGACGTCGTGAACGGCGACAACGCTGTGACCTTCACCAACACGTATTCCCGCCGACTTGCGACGGTAACCCTAAACACCAGGGGACACTTGCCAGCAGCCGTGGAGGAACAGTACGAGGCTGCTGGTAAAAAACCTCCGTACAATTCCCACCAATTCAAGCTGGATTGTCACGACCCCGAAACCGGCGACGGCGCTTCGGGAGCCTTGTTGGGGACCTACGAGGGCACTATTGCTGGCGCGGGAACTGCCAAATACGAAGGGGTACCGGTAGGTGCTGAATGCCACTTCCAAGGGGACAACTACGGCGACCTCAACCTAGAACTGCAGCCTAAGGGCGAACCCCTCTTGAAGGCGACGCTACGTCCGCGTCAGATTGGCTGGGTCGTTGACAAGAACGACGGTACATCGTTCTTCGACAAGGACCTTGCTGACGGAGTGACTGATTCGCAGTACTTCCCGACCGTTGACGACGGTGCGGATGGAAAGGTTAACAACATTGTTGACCTGACCAGCTACTACGAATACGTTACGACCAAGATCAAGATGTCCAAGAAGGTCGTTGGCCGACAAGATGACCTGAAGTTGCTGAAGCCGAACCAAGCGTTCGACTTTACGATGCAGTGTAAGGGTGTGGGATACCAGTACTCGGAACTGGCCTCCGATGGAAAGAAGATCGAAAACGCGATCTTCCTGGACAAGGGCTTCAGCGATTATGCGGATGCTGGCAACGGTGAGGTAGCGCGGACGTACACCTCGCCGGAGGTCTCCGTACCCGTCGGTGCCTACTGCACCTTCGAGGAGAGTCCGCCCAATGGCACCCCGAAGGAGCTCAAGCACACGGTAGAAAAGGCGAAAATCGCAAAGTATGCCGGTGACAAGGAAGACGCACCGGTGGAGTCTTGGGACTTCGTGAACCGCTACGAGCGCCGCACGACTCCCGTGCGCGTCAGCATTAACCAGTCCGGTTACCTGCAGGGTATTGACCAGGGCGGTTACACAGCCAAGTTCACCTGTAAGGATCCGAAGGGAACCACATTCTCCAAAACCGTGACGACCGCGGACACTCCGGTAGGTGTCAACGTTGCTACAGCTGCACCTGTGCCAGGTGGCTTCATCGTCGACCTGCCAGTGGGCGCGGAGTGCAACATGGACCTCAGCGAAAGCCCCGCGCTTGCGCCACGCAAGCAGCTGGCTGTTACCGCTGGCGCTCGAACCCCTGCTACCCAGTTCAACTCCTGGGTGCGGGGCAAGGACCCCGACGGCGCGCCCCGCACCCCGCTGGCGAAGGTGGATCCCGGCGCTGTCACTGCGGCGCAAAAGAACCGCCAGTTCACTTTCAATGTCCCCGCGGATCTTTCCTCCACGGAGAATGAGATGGTGATTGGTGCGGAGAATCACAGCTACCGTGGCTTTGCGGACGTCACGTTCACCAAGACCTCCGCGGGTGAAGCGGGCAAGAACGCTACCTTTGCTTTCCGCCAGACCTGTTCGGTTGATAACCCGACGTTTACCTTGAAGTCCGGCGAATCGCTCACGTTCAAGTCGGTGCCTGTCGATTCCTCCTGCTTCGTGCAGGAGACCGACGATGGGGTGAAGACCGCCAACTCCATCCTCGAGGTAACTCAGAACGGCAGCCGTATCACGGACGTGAACGTGGAACAACAGCCTGCTCCGGAACCGAAGGAAGGCGAGCCTCTGGAAGAGAACCTGCGTCGCGTAGACCTCAAGGTCCTGTCTGTTGAACGTGCGGATGACCCGTCTACCAGTGGTCCGGAATGGACTCTGACCGCGAAGAACAACTTCCCCAGCGTGCAAATCGAAAAGAAGATCGACGGTTCACCGATCAGTTCTATAACGGGTGCCGTGGCCGATACTGCTGTGCTGCCGGACGACGCGACTGCCATGAAGATGCACTACAAGATCACCAACACGGGTGCGCAGGCCATTGGCGATATTGCGCTGAAGGATCCGTCGCTGGCAGGACGCAAAATCACCAACGCTGCGGGGCAGAGCATCACCGTGCCTCCAGACGGCGCGATCGATCCGACGTTCTGCTCCATCGAAGGGCTGAAGTTAGCAAGCGGCAACACTCACGAGTGTGTCTTCGATGTGGAGATCACCGAACCACAGGATCAGTTCTTCAGCTACAAGGGTGAGGTCAAGGTGACCGCCACCGCGGATAACAAGGCCGGCGCCGTCTCCGACACGGACACCTACGGCGCTATCCGCCTGCAGAAGGCTATTGGCTGGATGCTGCCTGATACCGGCATGCAAACCCTGCTGTACGTGATCCTGCTCGGATTGCTTGCCGTTGCCTTTGGTCTCTACCGTTACCTCCGACGCCGCGATGATGACGAGGATGACGAGCTGGAGGACGGCGAGCTGGAGGACGGCGAGCTGGAGGACGGCGAGCTGGAGGACGATGACGAGATCTGAACCAGCTGACGACCCGACCGACGCTGCCCCAACGCAGCACGGTCGGGCCGAACCTGCCGGTCGGCAGGCGGAAGCGAGGGGGCGTCAACAAAGAAAAAAGCGACGTAAACGCCGGGACCTCGTGTGGATCCTGCTGGGTGTGCTGATCCTGCTGTATCCGATCGTGGCGACGCTATACAACGACTGGCAGCTCAACAGCCAGGCGGAGGAATACTCCCACGACGTTGAAAGCATCCAACCACCGCAGCTGACCCAGCACTACCTGCAGGAAGCACGTGCATACAATGCAGAGCTGGCGCGAAAGGGGCACCACGCGCGACCCGCAGTGAACGGCGACGACGGCTTCGACGAATACATGAAGACCCTAAACCCGCCGGAGACCAAAGGCGTGATGGCGCGTCTGCGGATCCCCGCCATCGGCGTGGATCTGCCGGTCTACCACACCACGAACTCCAGTGTGCTGTACAAGGGCGTGGGGCACATGTATGGCTCTGACCTGCCGGTTGGTGGCGATGGGACGAACTCCCTGCTGTCGGCGCACACCGGGATGGTGAACGCCTCCATGTTCGATAACCTGCGGAAATTGCAGGACGGTGACGAGGTCTTCGTCGAAGTGATGGGGGAAACGCTGAAGTATGAGGTGCACGGCCGGAAAGTAGTGAAACCTGATCAGTGGCAGCAGGTGACGTATGAAAAAGGCAAAGACAAGCTGACATTGGTGACGTGCACGCCGTACGGCATCAATACTGACCGCTTGCTAGTCAATGCGGAGCGTGTGCCGCTGGGGAACTCGGGAGAGTCCTTTGACGGATGGCGACCGGTGCTGTCCTGGTGGATGATCCTGGATTTGATCGTGATTCTCCTGGTGCTGCTGTTGGTAGCGTGGCGCGAGTACAGGGCTTGGCGCCGGAGGAAGGAAAAGCGCGAGCAGCGCGAGCGCGCGCGGGTTAGCGCGGAGGGTGGGAACGCGGGTTAGCGCGGAGTGTGAGAACGCGGGTTAGCGCGGAGGGTGAGAACGCGAGTTAGCGCGAGCGCCTGTCTGACTGGGCGCGATGAGGCGAACACTGTGGCGCGACCGGGTCTTGTGAGGGCGTTGCTCCGTGCGGCCGAACAGGGGGATGTCCCAAATTCCACGTCTTAGAATAAAACTATTCTGTTTGTGCAGGTCAGAGGCTCGCGATTTTTTGCTGCGGATCCGCTACTTTCAATAACTCGAAGATTTGGGACAATGCCCCTTTGAAGATGTGCCGATGCGGTGCGTGAACTTAAGTTCGCACACTTTTTCGGCTGGGGTGGCCGCAAGGTCGAAGCTCTGTAAGGCTCATAGACGGCCTAAACAGGGGTAGGGGATACCTGAGTAGGGGTGTGAAATTGAGCCCCTTATTTGGAAATTGTCTGGAAACTAGCCTTTCGGGGGCTTGGCGGGGAGGGGATTGTCCCAAATTCCAGCTCTTAGAATATAACTATTCTGTTTGCGCAGGTCAGAGACTCGCGATTTTCTGCTGCGGATCCGCTACTTTCAATAACTCGAAGATTTGGGACATTGGCCCGCGCGAGCGGCCTCTGTAGGTGGGGGTGAAGGTTCGGAATGGCTTGAGCGAATGATCGTGGGGTGTGGTGGGCGTGTGGCGTGTGGCATGGGTCGTAGGGGTGTGGTGGGTGTGAGGTTAGTGTGATGTGGCGGTTGCGAACGAGGGGACTGGAGGCGCAGGCGGGGTGGGAAACTCTGGCAACACGCGCAACTCCTGTAACATTCCACCTGCAGTTTTAGTTATTGTAGGATGTATATTTCGAGAACTATTTGCGAAGCTGGGAAATACCCACTGTGCAGAAGTTCCACGAAAGCAAGCGCGAGCGCGCGTAAGTGCGTGCGCAAGCGAGTGCGAGCAAACTAGAAGCAAGCGCAAGTAAACGAAACGCAAGCAAGCGCAAGTGAACGGAAACGCAAGCGAGTGCGAGCAAACTAGAAGCAAGCGCAAGCAAACGTAAAAGCAGACACAAGCGAACGCACCAGCCGGCGGAAGGTCAACCAGTGGCGAAAATCCTGTTTAACCTCGGACGATGGTCCTACCTGCACAAAAAGCGGGTGATTGCCGCCTGGCTACTGCTGTTCGTCGGCATCGCAGCCGCCGCCCTGGGGTTCCAAAAGGGTTTCAACGACGTCTTCGAGATTAAGAACGTCCCCTCCACGCACGCCACGGAAATGCTGCAAGAGAACTTCCCTGGCACCAAAAACCCGGCCGAATCCACCGACGTCAACATCGTCTTCGCAGCCCCCGAGGGGAAGAAGCTCGAAGACCCAGAGCTGATGGCGGCGATGGATGAGACGGTGGCGTCATTAAGAAAGAACGTCCCCGACTTCAAAGAAGGGCCGCAGTTCGGCAACCCCGTAGAGCTCAACGACAAGCTGGGCAAACTGCTGGTACAGCAGATGACGAAGCAGGGCATGCCCGAAGCTACCGCGAAATCCGACGCGGAGAATCTGCGGATGTACTCCGCGGACGGGCGCTACGGCACGACGACCTTCAGCTACGACGTGCCGCTGCCCGCCGACGTGACCGACGAGGACCGGCAGGCGGTGTACGACGCGATCCAGATCTCGCGCGACGCGGGCATGGAGGTTGAAGTCGGCGGCCCCGGCTTCGGCGACCCGATTAAGGTCGAGCCGATCTCTGAGATCGCGGGCGTGGTCGTGGCGCTGATCATCCTTGCGTTCACGTTCGGTTCGCTGCTGGCGGCGGGGCTGCCGCTGGCCACCGCGATTGTGGGCGTGGGCATTGGCGCGCTGGTGACGGTCGGCGCGACGGCGCTGCTGCCGCTGAACTCCATCACCCCGACGCTGGGGCTGATGATCGGTCTGGCTGTCGGCATTGACTATGCGCTGTTCATCATGTCGCGCTACCGCGACGAGCTGCGGCAGGGCAGGTCGCGCCCGGATGCGATCGGCCTGGCCTCGGGCACTGCGGGTTCGGCGGTGGTGTTCGCGGGCCTGACGGTAACGGTTGCGCTGCTGGGGCTGCGCCTGGCGAACATCCCGTTCCTGTCGTACATGGGCCTCTTCGCGGCGATCAGTGTGGTGGTCGCGGTGGCTGTGGCGTTGACGTTCTTGCCCGCGTTGCTGGGGGCGTGTGGCTCGCGGGTCTTTCGTAAGGACGCCAATTTCGGGCAGCAGTACGCCTCCGCCCTCGTGGGGGAGAATTCGGCGCACGGGTATTTCACGGGCGGTCCGGCGGGTCGCAGGCGCGCGGTGCGCGTTGACGGCGAGAACACTCACGGGGAGCGCCAGCGCGTGGACGACGGTGCGCGGAAGCGCGGCCTGGCGAGCCGGTGGATTAGCTTGGTGTACCGCTTCCCAGGGATTTCGATCGCGGTGGTGATGCTGGTGCTGGCAGCGCTGACTCTGCCGGCGCTGAACCTGCAGCTATCGCTGCCGAATGACAAGACGGCGAACGTGGACTCCACCCAGCGCAAGGCCGCGGAGATGACGGAGGCGGGCTTCGGCCCGGGGCGCAACGCCCCGTTCCTCGTGATCGTCAACGGCAAGAATGCGGATCCGGATTCGTCCGCGCTGGCGACGTACATTAAGGGCCAGGCGGACATGCAGGCCGCGGAGGCGCCGGGCGGGGACGCGTCAGGCGGAGATGCGCCAGGCGGAGATGCGCCGGAGGCGCCGGGCGGGGAGGCGCCGGGTGGAAACGAGCAGGCCGCGGAGGCTGGCCAGGGGGCTGGCGACCGGGCTAAGGCCGCGGCGCAGGCGTCATTTATTTACACGATGGAGAACCTGGGCAGCAACATTCATGTCAAGCATGCGCAGCTCATCGGCCAGAGCGACGATGGGTACGTGGCGCAGCTGCTGATCACACCGCAGGGCGGGCCGACGGACGAAGGCACTGCCTCGCTGATCCACGCTCTGCGCAGCCAGCAGAGCGTGATCGAGAAGGAAACCGGCGTGGACATGGGCATCACCGGACTGATCCCCATCCAGCAGGACGTCACCAGCCAGTTGTCGAAGGCCATGCCGATCTACCTTGCGTTGGTCGTGGGGTTGGCGCTCGTGCTGCTGCTGATGATTTTCCGCAGCATCACCGTGCCGATCATGGCGGCACTCGGATTCCTGCTGTCCGTCGGCGGTGCCTTCGGCCTGACCGTGCTGGTCTGGCAGGAAGGCTGGGGCGGGCTGTGGAGCTCGCCGGGGCCGCTGATCAGCTTCATGCCGATCTTCCTCATCGGCGTGACGTTCGGGTTGGCGATGGACTACCAAGTGTTCATCGTGTCGCGCATGCGGGAACGCTTCAAGCATGAATCCGCTGAGGCGGCGCGGACCTCGAAGTACACGCCCGTCGAAGACTCGGTGATTTTCGGCTTTGGCATGGGTGCGAAAGTCGTCACCGTGGCGGCGCTGATCATGATCGGCGTGTTCGCCAGCTTCATCTTCCAGCCACTGCCGTTCGTGCAGATCTTCGGCTTCGCGCTGGGCGCCGCCGTGCTGTTCGACGCCTTCCTCGTGCGCATGACCTTCATCCCCGCCATGATGATGCTGCTCGGCAAGGCCACCTGGTACATGCCAAAGTGGCTGGACCGGGTGCTGCCGACCTTCGACATTGAAGGCTCGCAGCTGGAGCGCGACTTCCGCTCCGGGGAGATCCAGCGCTTCGACAACGCCGGGCGCCCGGCGAGCCCGCGCTAGCGGCGAACGGGCGCTCGCTGGAGCGCGTGCGTTAGCGAACAGGCGCGCGGCATGCATGCCCGCGCCTGCCCGCCGGCCGCCCGGCCTGCCCGCGCTAGCGCGAGCCCAGGCGCTCCCGCCACGTCGGCCCGTAGTAGCGCGCCATGAACTCCTCCCGGAACTCGTAGAAACGCCCCTGCTCCATGGACTCGCGAATCCGATCCACCAACCCCACCATGAAATGCAGATTGTGCAGCGTACACAACGTCCCGGCCAGATATTCCTTCGCCTTCAACAAGTGGTGAATATAAGCGCGCGAATAATTCTCCGAGACATAACCGCCTACTGCGGCGTCAATAGGAGAAAAATCCCTCTTAAACCGCGCGCCCATAAGATTCAGGCGACCGTCCAGCGTGTACACGCCACCGCGGCGGCCCAGGCGAGTCGGCGCGACGCAATCGAACGTGTCCGCGCCGGCCTCGATCGCCGTGAACAGGTCATCCGGCTCCGAGATGCCGAGCAGGTGGCGGGGCTTATCCTCCGGCAGCTCCTCGGCGACCCAGCGGACGATCGTGCCGAGGTTCTCCTTCTCCAGCGCTCCGCCGATGCCGAAGCCGCCGAAACCGCGGTTGCCCTGCGCCTCCGCCTCCTCGGACAGCTGCACCAGCCCACGGGCGGCCTGCCTGCGCAGATCCTCGTACTGCGCGCCCTGCACCACGCCCCACAGCGACTGCAGCGGACGGTGCGGGCGCAGATCCGTCAGGCGCTGGTGCTCCGCCAGGCAACGGCGAGCCCAGCGGTGCGTGCGCGCGACGGATTGCTCCTGGTAGGGGCGGGTATTCACCAGCGTGGTGAGCTCGTCGAACGCGAACATAATGTCCGCGCCCAGCTGGTGCTGGATCTGCATCGAAACCTCCGGCGTGAAGCGGTGCTTACTGCCGTCGATGACGCTGCGGAAATCCACGCCGTCCTCGTCCACCACGGCCATGCGCTTCTTCTGCTGCTGGATGATGTCCGCCTCGCTGCGGCCTTTTGTGTCCATGGCCAGGACTTTCTTGTAGCCCACGCCGAGGCTCATGACTTGGAAGCCGCCGGAGTCTGTGTACGTCGGCCCGTGCCAGTTCTCGAACTCTGCGAGCCCGCCGGCCTCGTCCACGATGTCCGGGCCCGGCTGGAGGTACAGGTGGTACGCGTTGGACAGCATCGCCTGCGCGCCCGTCGACCGCACCTGCTCGGGCGTGAGGGTCTTGACCGTTGCTTTTGTCGCTACCGGGATGAACGCTGGGGTGTGGATGTTCCCATGCGGAGTCTTTATGACGCCCGTACGCCCCAGCGCGCCAGCGCTTCCGTTAAGGCGCGCGCTTCCGTTAAGGCGCGCGTTTCCGCCGGAATTGGCATCCGCGTCCGTGCCAGCGCTTCCGTAAGCGCCCGCGCCTGCGCCTGCGCCCGCGCCCGCGCTGTCGCTATCGCGCAGCCGGGTGCGGACCTCGAAGGATAGGTCTGCAGTGCGTGCGCCTGTACCTGCGCTGGTGTTTCCCTGATTGTCGGCCATGGCGCCCTATTTTATCCTCCGCTTCCGTCGGCGCCCCCTTCCACGCCGCCGATTCCCCTTCCGCGCGGCTGATTCCCCTTCCCGTGTGGTCGATTTCCCGCCTGCATTCCTCCCCATTCCCGCTTGCCGGGCTCCCGTGCCGCCACATCAGCCCCACTGGTCCCATCTTCTGCCCGGGCCTATTGGCTGAGCGTTTACCCCTCCCTCCGGCCCGCCCCATCTGTCCCTCTAGTCCCATCAGTCCCAGGGCTGCCGAATCTCGGGGCGGGTCAAAATGCGAATGTCCCAAATCTTCGAGTTATTGAAAGTAGCAGGTATGAAGCGCAAAAACTCAACGCTCTGACCTGCGCAAACAGAATGGTTATATTTTAAGACGTGGAATTTGGGACATTTGGCCGTCCAAGCGTCGGAAAACCTGCAGAACGGCGTCGGCTCGTCTGACTGATCGGCGCATTCTCGCCCCTTTCGGCGCGGAGAAAATCGCTTAAACGGGCTTAGAATCGCTCTGCCGGATTTGGCGTCTTCCGTGCCGACTCGATGCACGCCCTACAGGTGAACTTATTCCCGCGCCGACGCCATTCTTCTTCCTTAGGAAAGCAACTACCTCCAGCTAGGAGCTGCTACTCCCACGCCGGCACACCTCCCCGGTAGTTGGTGGTGGGGAATTCGAGGCCATGCTGCGTCATTTGCTTATGAATCCTGCAGATGTCCGCCACGGCGCTTCCATCGCGGAAGTTATTGCGATCTACTCGGTAAATGCGCAGCCCTAGGTTCTGCA
The DNA here is from genome assembly GCF_014335105.1 of Corynebacterium sp. LK28. Lineage (NCBI taxonomy): Bacteria > Bacillati > Actinomycetota > Actinomycetes > Mycobacteriales > Corynebacteriaceae > Corynebacterium > Corynebacterium sp. LK28. The sequence goes on from NZ_PDGZ01000009.1 coordinate 198,450, forward strand.
GTTTCCGCTCGCGCTCGCGTTCACTGAGGATCTGCCGCGCGGCGAAGACTTCCTCGTTGATCACGCCGCCTGCGCCAACACCAGCGCCGCTCAGTTGGCCATCGTCGAGTTTCGTGGAACCGGGTTGGTACTTACCCTGTCCGTCATATTCGATCACCAGTCCGCAGGGATAGAAAAAGTCCACGCGACCTGCGAAGTAGCCCTCGTAGTGTAACTCCACCTGCTGGAGAGGCGCAGGCAGTCCGGCCTCCCACAGTTTCACTTTTAGCTCGGATTCTCGCGGGCTCTCGGATGCACCGTTGATCAGTCGCAATGCGTCCCTCACCTTTGAGATCCCCCGGAGTTTCCGCAGTTTGCCTGCATCAGCGAGCAGAGCCGTAATAAATTCCGAAATCCCCACGCCGTCGGCACCGGCCGGTGCGGCGAATTCCGCGGCCACGACAGCATCCGCCACGCTGTGCCAACGGGCGAGGTCGATGATTGTGTCCGTTATGCAGGTGAGCCGCACTTCACGCAGCCCATTCGCGGTTACTACTTGTAGCATTTCTAGACGTTGCGTAGCTTTTGCATGCAACGGCCGCGCTGTTCGGAGGTGGCGTGTCACGTTGCTACCACCCGGCGGGTAGTATCCGATCTCGGCGTTCGGTTCTGCCCGTCCCGCGATCGGCAGCCCGTGCAGCAGCGCCGCGGAGCGCCCGCACAGCACGCCGTTTGTGCAGCTCAGGCCATGTGCGATCGCGTTCAATCGCACCTTCTCGGCACGCGGCAGCTCGTCCCAATGCGCGCGCTCGGCGTAGATCCCCGGCGCAATCTTGTGGTGCTTCCGCCCGCGCGACAGCCGTCGCCGCGCGCTGCTCGGGAGCTCTTTCGCCTCGATGAGCAGCGTTGTTGTTGTCTTTTCTTTCTGACGCCCCCACGCCAACGAATTCACATTTCCCCCACACGTTGAGCTTGTCCCCTTGGCTTCAAAGTATCGCAGATCCGCGGGTAGCCTTGCCAGAGAAAGTGGAAACAGGAGGCGACGGAGTTGGCTGAGGTTGCGAGCGGGGGACAGCGAGGGGCGGGGCGGTACGCGCCCAGCCCCTCGGGGGATCTGCATCTGGGGAATTTTCGGACCGCCGTGCTGGCGTGGTTGTTCGCCAAGCACGAGGGCCGCGAGTTTCGGATGCGGATCGACGATATTGATGCTCAGCGCTCGTCGGAAGAAAGTGCGAAACAGCAACTACGGGACCTTGCCACTATGGGGATTGGGTTCGAGGGGAGGCTGTGGCGTCAACAAGAATGCTGGTCAGAGTACGAAAAAGCGCTACAGACGCTGCGAGAAAAGGGGCTCGTGTACGAGTGCTACTGCTCGCGGAAGGACATCGCCGAAGCGGTCCGCGCGCCGCACGCCGCGCCGGGAGCGTACCCGGGAACGTGCCGCGACCTGGGGGAATCGGAGCGGGCGGCCAAGCGCGCGGAGTTAGCGGCGCGGGGGCGAGTGCCGGCGTTGCGGCTGCGCGCGGGCGTGGACGAGTGGGAAGTGCGCGAGCGGTTCGCCGTGGGCGGCGGGGTGTACCGCGGGGCGGTGGATGACATGGTGCTGCGGCGCGGCGGGAACGCGCCGAAGGGCGCGGGGGCCGGCGTGGGCGCGGGCGCGCCGGACGGTGGCGGAGCTGCGAGACCAGGCGTGGGGGCGTCGGCAGGCGGAGCTGCTGCGGGCGGGCAGGTGAACCGGGACTACGCCTACAACCTGGCCGTGGTTGTTGACGATGCGCTGGCCGGGGTGGGGCAGGTCGTGCGCGGGGATGACCTGCTGAGTTCCGCGCCGAGGCAGGCGTATCTGGCACACCTGCTGGGGTTGCCTCCGGTGGAGTATGTGCACGTTCCGCTGGTGTTGGGGCCGGACGGCAAGCGCCTGGCGAAGCGGGACGGGGCTGTCACGCTGCGGGACTTCCCGGGCGGGGCGCAGGGGATGCTGCGGTGGATCGCGGACTCGCTCGGTGAGGCGGTGGACGTCTCGGCGGCAGAAACAGTAGGCGCTGAAGTGGAGGCGGCGGGAGTGGCCGGGGCCGCTGGCGAGCCTGAGGTGGCAGTGGGCGGGGGAATTTCGCCCGCTGGCATGCTGCGGACGTTCCGACCCGAACTACTTCCCCGCGAGCCCGTGACCTGGCGCCCCGCGGAAAACGCAGAGGACTAGGGCGCGGCAAGTCGATGCGCAGCGTGGCCGACGCGCGGAAGCTAGCGCCCTGCGGAGGTTCCGCGCGCTAGCGCACTGCGCGCGGGCGGAACTTCGGCGGGATCTTCTTCTGCGCGGCCTTGCGTGCGATCTCTGCGTTTTTGCTCACCAGCAGCCGAGCCTGGCGCAGGCGCTCGCGGGCGAAAGTCCGCCGCTCGCCGGACTCCCACGTCTCGTCCACCAGCTTCTTAGCCAACGCCACCGAATCGGGAGAGCGCTCAATGATCTGCTGTGCCAGCTCCTCCGCTGCGGCCAGTGGATCCTCCACAGCCTTGGCCAGGCCTAGCTCCGCGGCGCGTTCCCCGGAGAATATCTCCCCGGTCATGGCCAGTCGCTTCACCTCGTCGATCGGCAGCAACTGCTTCAGGGACATGATCCCCGACATGTCCGGCACGAGGCCCCATTTCGCTTCCAGCACTGACCAGTGGGCGTCATTGCTCGTAAACCTAAAATCCGCCCCACAAGCGATCTGCACGCCACCGCCGAAGCAGTAGCCCTCCACCGCGGCGATCACCGGGAAGGGGAGGCGACGCCACGTCCACGGCGCCTCCTGGAATGTGTTGGTGCCGCGTAGGGGACGCGGGATGAAATGCGAAAGCATGCGCGGCGGGCTTTTCAGCGTATCCGCGAAGTCAAGGCCCGCGGAGAAGTTGCCTTCCGCACCGGAGAGGATGACCACGCGGACGGAGCGGTCGCGGCGGAGCGTGTGCGCGGTGGAGATCAACTGCTGGAGCAGGTCTATCGTCAGCGAGTTCAGTTTGCGGGGGCGGTTCAGGCGGACGTAGACGAGGCCGGGAATGGACTCGGAGTATTCCGTGGTGACGAGTGGGTTGGTGTCGGACGCGCCGGTGCTGGACGGGCTGGTAGCAGTCATGCCTTTCAACCTAGGGCACGGCGGATCGTGCAGTGGCGGGATTGGAGAAACCAGGGGCTAGGCAGGTTCACCAGGGTAAGCAGTAGAAAAACAAAACCGGCGCCGGGAACCGCGTTGCGGTCACCGAGCGCCGGTGCCTCACTATGTGAGATGTGGCGGAGGATAGGGGATTTGAACCCCTGAGGGATGTGACTCCCGCACGCGTTCCAGGCGTGTGACATAGGCCGCTAGTCGAATCCTCCATGCCGAACGGCAGAACAAAAGAGTAGCTCTGACGTACTCATGACAGGCTACACAACGCTGCCTTTAGTTTCCAAATCCGGTGCTAGGGGTTGGAAAGTGGGCGTCCATACACAAGAAAGAACGAGCCTTTGGAACAACGAGTGCGCGTGAGTTAGTATGGGCAGCGGATTCCGCGCGGCGTGTATCTTGTGAACTCCCCCAGGGCAGGAATGCAGCAAGGGTCAACGAGCTCTGACGGGTGCGCGGGGTCCCCTTTTTATGCCCGTGTTATGCCCGCTTCGGTGCCCGCGCTACAGCCAGTTATTGCGCTTGAACCACCACCACATCAGCACAACCACGCCGACCATCGCGGCCAAGCAGACGTAGTAGGCGTAGTGCCACTGCAGCTCCGGCATGTTTTCGAAGTTCATGCCGTACACACCCGCAATCATCGTAGGGGCAGCGGCCATACCGACGACCGCGGAAATCGTGCGCATATCTTGGTTTTGACGCAAAGAAATGATCGCCGAACCCGCGTGAATAAGGGAAGTCAGGCGCTCGTCGAAAGAATCGATCTTGTCCTTGGCCAGCATGGCGTGGTCCAAAACATCGCGGAAGAACGCTCTGATCTGCTTCGACGTTAGATCCTTGTGGTTGTCGATCAGCGCGCGCAGGGCGGGGATCAGGGGGTCGATGGCGTGGCGCATCTCCAGGATCTCGCGCTTGAGGACGTAGATATTCTCGATGTCGAACTCGGCGCCGAGGGTGAAGACTTCCTCTTCCAGTCCATCAACTCGGTCTTCTAGAGCCTCCGCAATGCGCGTGTATTCGTCGACGAGGTAGTCGGTGATCGCCCAGGCAATCGACAGCGGCCCCTTGCTGCGCAGCTCCGGCGCCTGCTCTAGACGCCTTTCCGGGTTGGGCAGATCCGTGCCGTGGGACACGACGATGATGAACTTCCGGCCGATGACCATCTGCACCTCGCCGGTCTGAATGATGTCGCGCCGGTCGACCAGGTCCTTGTTGCCCGCGTAGCGGACGGAACGGACGACGGTGAACAGCTGATCTTCGTAGCGCTCCAGCTTGGCGCGCTGGTGGGCGTTAACGGCATCCTCGACGATGAGCTCGTCGACGTCGTAGCGCTGGGCCACCTTCGTCATCTGCTCCTCGGAGGGTTCCTCCAGGTCGACCAGGACGAAGTCCTTGCTGGTGCCATCCGACAGCGCTTCAATGTCTTTCAGCGCCGTGGCGTAGTTCGCCTGGCCTGGGTACTGCTTGCCCTGCACGTAAAGGCGACATTCACGGATGGCGCGTTCGACGGGTACCCGGATTCGGTTGGGTGGTGTGTGTGCCATGGTGGATCCTTTCCAACTCAATCCGACAGACGGTGCGCGGGCAGTGCGTGGGCAGTGCACGGGTAGTGCGCGCGGGGCGCGGGAGGGCGCTAGGGCATGCTTGTGCGCTTCAACTCGTCGATATCCTAGCGCTCGGCGGTGCCGCCTGCAGGTAGCGGTGGTGCGGATCGCCGGGGCCGCGGCGCCCACAGCGCCGGGGCGCGCTGTCCGGGGCTTCGGTTAGACTTGCAGAAAGAAAGCCACACCGATGGCTAGCCCAGCACGCCACAAGCGGGAGAGACTGCATATGAATATCGATAACGTCAACGCCGAACTCCTCCTCAGCATGAAGGAGGATGTCCGTCAGGCTTATGAAGAGCTTCACTCCAAGGGTCTGAACCTCGACCTCACGCGCGGTAAGCCGTCGGCGGAGCAGCTGGATTTCTCGGTGGATCTGCTGAGCCTGCCGGGGGAGAACTTCACCTCGCCCTCCGGGGTTGACGTGCGCAACTACGGCGGTGGCGTTGGCCTGACGGAGGTCCGTCAGCTGTGGGCGGACGTCTTGGGGCTGCCGGTGGATAACGTCATCGCCGGTGATGCCTCCAGCCTGAACATCATGTTCGACCTGATCAACTGGGCCTACACCTTCGGCACCAACGATTCCGAGCGCCCGTGGTCGGCCGAGGAGAAGCTGAAGTGGATCTGCCCCGTGCCGGGCTACGACCGCCACCACTCCATCACCGAGCTGTTTGGCTTCGAGATGCTGACCGTTGATATGACCGACGAAGGCCCCGACATGGACCAGGTTCGCGAGTTGGCGAAGGACCCGGCAGTGAAGGGCATGTGGGCCGTGCCGATGTTCGCCAACCCGACGGGCGTGACGTACTCGCAGCAGACCGCCGAGGCGCTGGCTGCGATGGAAACCGGCGCCCCGGACTTCCGCATCGTTTGGGATAACGCCTACGCGGTACACACGCTGACCGGCGAGTTCCCGGAGATCATCAACATCCTCGACGTCGCCGAAAAGGCGGGCAACCCGAACCGTTTCTGGGCCATGTCCTCCACCTCTAAGATCACGTTCGCGGGCGCGGGCCTGGCCTTCTTCGCTTCCTCCACGGAGAACCTGGAGTGGTACAAGAAGATCGCCAACGTGCGTGGCATTGGTCCGAACAAGGTCAACCAGCTGGCCCACCTGCAGTACCTGAAGGATGCCGAGGGCGTGCGCGACCTCATGCGCAAGCACGCGGGTTCCCTGGGGCCGAAGTTCACCCGTGTGGTGGAGATCCTGGAGCGCCGCCTGGGCTCGGCCAACGTTGCCGAGTGGACCGTCCCGGAGGGTGGCTACTTCATCTCCGTGAACCTGCTGGACGGCACTGCCTCCCGCGTTGTGGAGCTGGCGAAGAAGGCCGGCGTGGCCCTGACCGCCGCGGGCTCCACCTACCCGCTGAAGCAGGATCCGAACGATCGCAACCTGCGCCTGGCGCCGTCCATGCCGACGATCGAACAGCTGGAGATCGCCATGGAGGGCTTTGCCACCTGCGTGCTCTACGCCGCGATCGAGATGGTCGAGCACGCCGCGGGCCAGCGCTAGAGCGCAGACAGCGCAGACAGCACAGACCTAGCACCGTCAGCCAGCTTCGAGGAGGTCGTCATCAACACCGAGGAAACATTCGTCTGGGTCCAGGGCTTACTGCCCGGCGAGCCGACCATCGCGCGTCGCAGGATCGGCGATTCCTTCCCCGAGTTCGCTGTCGCCGAGGTGTTTCTTGGTGACGCCCCCGCGGGCCAGAACCACACACCCCAGGAGGGTGACGCTGGATCCGCGGAGAGTGGCGATGAAGCCGTGCTAGCGGAGACGGTGGCCATGACCATTGACGCAGGGCGATTGGAATCGGGGCTGGAAACAGAAGATGGCTCCGACCTGCGCGTTGAGCTGCTGACAGTGGTCAGCGGGCACGACGATACCGCCGCCGACCTGCTGGCACATGCCGCGTCGATGATCTCCCAGGATCCCGGCCACTGGTCACCGCAGCCGGGCACCTTGCTGCCGGACGTGGTGCAGCAGATGGATGCGGATTCCGAACGGAAGATCACCGCCCGCAACGGTCTGCTGGTGGTTCCCTATGTATGGGACGACGGCGTGCCGCACGTCCACGAAGTCACCTCCGGCGGCGCGAGCCGCCACTCGAAGGAAGGCGACACGGACGTGGAGTTCACCCACCCCGGCCGGCTGACGATCGTCGCGCAACTGGTGATGCTCACCGACGAGGAAGCTGAACTAGCGCAGACGGCCGGTGTGGCTGCGGTGCAGGAGCGGTTGGTGCGTGAGGGCGTCAATATCAACAACATCTGGCGCTAAGGCAACCGCAACTGGTCGTCCTCAGCGGAATGTAGGGTAGGTTCGTGGCACTTTATAGGAAATATCGTCCGGCGACGTTTGCCGAGGTCGTGGGGCAATCTCACGTGACCGAGCCGTTGTCGGTGGCGCTGGACAGCGGGCGGATCAACCACGCGTACCTGTTCTCCGGGCCGCGCGGCTGTGGCAAGACGTCGTCGGCGCGCATTCTGGCGCGGTCGCTGAACTGCGTGGAAGGGCCGACGTCCATGCCCTGCGGAAAGTGCGAATCCTGCGTATCGCTGGCTCCTGGCGGGCCGGGGAACCTGGACGTTACGGAGCTGGACGCCGCCACGCACAACGGCGTGGACGACATGCGCGAGCTGCGCGAACGCGCCTTCTATGCGCCTGCGGAATCGCGCTACCGGGTGTTCATTATCGACGAGGCGCACATGATCTCCACGGCAGGCTTCAACGCGCTGCTGAAGATCGTGGAGGAGCCGCCGGAGCACCTGATCTTCATCTTCGCGACGACGGAGCCGGAGAAGCTGCTGCAGACGATCCGTTCCCGAACCCACAATTACCCGTTCCGACTGTTGGCTCCACCAGATATGCGCGGGCTGCTGGAATCGGTGGTGTCCGGCGAGGGGGTGCCGGTGGAAGATGCCGTGTATCCGCTGGTCATCCGCGCGGGTGGTGGCTCGCCGCGTGACTCGCTGTCGATTATGGACCAGCTGCTGGCCGGCGCTGGTCCGGAGGGGGTGACGTACAACCGTGCGCTGGCCCTGCTGGGTGTTACGGATTCCACCCTGATCGACCGCGCGGTGGATGCGCTGGCGGAGCATGACTCTGCGGCGCTGTTCGCCGTGGTCGACGAGGTGATTGACGCGGGCTACGACCCGCGTCGCTTCGGCGAGGATCTGCTGGATCGCTTCCGCGATCTGCTGGTGGTGCAGGCCGTGCCGGATGCCTTCGACCGAGGGTTGGTTAATGCGCCGGAGGAATCCCGCGACGTGCTGCGCGAGCAGGCGCAGAAGCTGGGGCAGGCGACGCTGACGCGGTGCGCGTCCCTCGTGAACGAGGGGCTGGCGCACATGCGTGGCGCCACGGCACCGCGACTGTTGCTGGAGATCCTGTGTGCTCGCATGGCGCTGCCCGCCGCAGGCATGACGGTAGAAGCGCTGGCGCAGCGGGTGGAGGCCTTGGAGAAGGGGCACGGCGGAGCTGGCGGCGCGGGTGCTAGTGGCGCCGCGGGAAACGGCGCGGGTGCTTTGCCTGGTGCCGTGGCTGGCTCGGGAATGAGCGCGGGCGCCAGCGGTGCTGGCTCTGGCGCAGGCGCGGGTTCAGGCTCGCGCACGAGCGTCGACACTGGCGTGCGTGGCAGTCGTGCGGAGATGTTCGCGCGCCGAAGGAAGGCCGCGCAGCAGGCCGTGCCCCAGGCTGAGCCCCAGAACGCCGAGCCCCAGAACGCCGAGCCGCAGAACGCCGAACCGGCGCGAGCTGCTGAATCCTCGGCTGCGGGGCAGACTCCCGCCACGGAGCAGCCCCAGCCTCAAGAGGCGAAGTCCGCCGCGACAACGGAGGCTGTAGCAGCGGCAGCGGAAACTTCCCCAGAGCAGGAATCCCCGGCCATCGCTGAGGCGCGCCGGGCTCGCGACATCTTGCAGCGTCATCGCCAGGCCAGCGCTGCGGAGTCTGCGCCCGCGGAGGCTGCTTCCAAGGCACCCGCCCTTGTGGCGGAGGATTCCGCGGAGGCCGCGTCCCAGGAGGCGTCCGCACCGGCAGAATCCGCACAGCCCGCGTCCGCACCAGCTAAGGCCACCACGATCGACTCTGAAACCTGGGGTCGCGTCATGGAAGCCATCCATGACCAGGATCTAAGCGCCTGGATTGCCCTCCGTGGGGCCACGCTTCGTTCGTCCCAACCCACCCCCGGCGAGATCCACGTTGACCACCACACCGGCTCGCTGGCGCGACTGGTCAGCGGGCAGAAGAACGCGGAAGCCTATGCTCGGGCGATCAAGGACGTCACAGGGAACACCGCCCGCATCGTCGTCTTCGTCGGCGACGAAGCTATCGGCGCTGGTTCAAACGGAGCCGCTGAAGCTGCCGGAGCCACCGGAGCTGCTGAAGCTACCGGGAGCAATGAATCCACGGGAGGCGATGAGCCGGGAAAATCTGAACCGGCGGCGGCACAGCCCACCGCCGGTGAGGGACCAACGCCAGCCTCCACACCGGTGAACCCCGTGCCAGCGGAAACCCCGATGGACGTAGCGGCCTCCCGCAGTGCAGCCAGCAGTGCCCTGGAGCGCGCCCGCGCGATGGAAGAAGCCATGCGCAAGGCTTCGCACTCCCACCGCAACGCAGGCGCAGCAGGCAAAGGCGCAAGAGCTGGCGCTGGTACTGGGAATGGCACTGGAACTGGTGCTGGCGCTGGGACGGCGACCAACGCCAACCAGGCTGACTCGCAGGAAGACCCGAACTCCGGCTGGCGTGCCCGCGCTGAACGCGCCAAGGCACGCAAGAAATACAACATGGAGAACGGCTTCAACGGCGTGCCCCTACCCGACGAGCCGCCAGTTGATGCCTACGGAGACGGACCCGTCGACAACTGGAATGGCGGCGCAGCCGCCGGCACCAACGCAGCAGCCGACCCCGGCTATGCCGCCGACGTGCCGTTGCCTCCCGAACCGTCCGAACCGTCCGAACCGTCCGAACCGACTGGCCCGACCGAACCGACCGGCCGGACGGAAGGTCCCATGTCCCAGGCCGCACACCGCCAGCCCCAGGCTGAAACGGTTGCTGGTGGGGACGAGGGGGCGTCCCAAAGAAATGAGCAGAGGGAACGCGACGAGCTGCTCGCCGACCTAGAGAGCGCGCCCGGGCAGCGCGACCACCGCACGCCGCTGGAAATCGCAGGTGAACTGATCGAAAAGAGCCTCGGTGCGGAGCGAGTTCGCTAAGCGTGAACAGCGCGCCGCCCACACGCGACAGCGCCTAACGCGCCTGTCCGGGCCGACCGGTACAGTTGTGAAAGAACAAAGCCAGTAAAAGCCGACGAAAGGTTAAGAACATGACCCAGCCAGATATGAACCAACTGATGCAGCAGGCTCAGCAGATGCAGGCACAGCTGCAGGAAGCACAGCGCGAGATCGCAGCGTCCACCGTCAAGGGTGAGGCTGGCAACGGCCTGGTCACCATCTCCATCGCAGGCACCGGCGAGGTCACCGACATGGAGATCGACCCGAAGATCGTCGACCCCGAGGACATCGACACCCTGAAGGACCTGCTGCTCGGCGCATTCAAGGACGCTAACCAGAAGCTGCAGACCCTCGCCGAGGAGAAGATGGGCCCGCTGTCCCAGGGCATGGGCGGCCTGGGCTTCTAAAACTTTCTGCAAGTTCAAAGAGAGACCTAGTTGTTCGAAGGACCCCTACAGGACGTCATCGACGAATTCTCCCGGCTGCCCGGCATCGGGCCGAAAAGTGCGCAACGCATCGCGCTGCACCTGCTGAACGAGGAGCCGGAAGATATCGAACGCTTCCAAAGCGCACTTGGCCGCCTGCAGCGCGGAGTGACGTTCTGCCGAATCTGCCACAACATCTCCCAAGAAGATGTGTGCCGGATCTGCGCGGACTCTAACCGCGACAAGAGCATCATCTGCGTTGTCGAAGAGCCCAAGGATATCCAGGTGATTGAGCGAACCGCAGAGTATCGCGGGCGCTACCATGTGCTCGGCGGGGCGCTTGACCCGCTGAACGGCATCGGCCCGAAGGAGCTGAACGTCACGCCGCTGGTGCAACGCATCGGCGGGGCGCTGCCGGACGTTGCGCTCGGTGCGAAGGGTGGCGGTGCTTCTCTTGGCGACGCCGACACACCCGCCGGTGGCGATCCCAGCGCCACCGCCGACGTCGAGTACGACACCGCCCCCGAGATCACCGAAGTCATTATCGCCACCGACCCGAACACGGAAGGCGAAGCGACGGCCTCCTACCTGGGTCGCCTGCTGCGTGACTTCCCCGGGCTGACGGTCACGCGCCTGGCCTCGGGGATCCCGATGGGCGGGGACTTGGAGTTCGTCGACGAGCTCACCCTGTCCCGCGCCTTCGCGGGCCGCACCGCGCTGTAGCGTAGGCGCTTAGAGGCGTTCCTTTCTTAGCGACGCCACCTCGCGCTCCAACTGCCCCGCCAGCTCACCCTGGAACTCGGGGAGCTCGTTCAGCGCAACCCCCATCGCGCGGGCCAGCAGCCAGTCCGCCAACTGCGGATTCCTGGCCAGCACGGGGCCGTGCATGTACGTCGCCACGACGGAACCCTGGACCGCGCCTTCGGCGCGCGTCTGCCGGTGGGCATCTTCGCCGGAAAGCCCGGCGGCCTCCGCGCCGTGGCTATCAGTGTTGCCCGTGCCGCGGGTTAGGCGCCCCAGAGGCTCCGCATCTGCGCCCAGGATTGTCGCACCCATGTGGTTGGCGAACCCCGTCAGCGGCTCGGTCAGGCCTGCCGCGCCGGTCACAGCGGAGGCTGTCGGGGTGGAGGCGATCTCGCCGATCATGCGCTCGGCGAGTTGGGACGTGGTGGCGTCAATAAGACCAAGACCCTCGACCGTGCGACCATGGCTGGTGAAGGATCGGCCAAACACCTGCAGACCTGCGCAAATAGCCAGAACCGGGCGGCCGACGGCGACCGCGCGGGCGATGCCGCCGTCGCTGATGAGGTGCTCTGCGGCCAGAACCTGCGCGGTATCCTCGCCGCCGCCGACGGTGTACACGTCGAGAGTCTCCGGGACGGGCTCGCCCAGGTGAATGGGGTGAATCTCCGCGGAAATGCCGCGCATGCGGGCGCGCTGGCGCAGAACCAGGGCGTTGCCGTCGTCGCCATACGTGCCCAGCACGTCCGGCAGGATCAGGCCGATGTTCAGGTCGGCAGGCTTGGTGGCGCCTGCGGCTCCGGTGGTGCTCATTTACGCATCCCCTTCCTTGTCCAGCACCCGCTTCAAATCGCGGAACGCTGTGTAGTTCGCCAGGACCTCCACGCGGCCGGGCGGGCAAGAACGGATCGCCTCGACCGTGTCCTTGATCAGGTTGTGCTCGACAGAGGCGTAGCCCAGGCGGACCGCCAGATCCGTGCCGCGCTCGCCCGCGGCCACCACGTGCACGCCCTCGAAGTTTTCGAAGCGCACATCCCACAGCCACGACAGGTCCTGTCCGTCCGCAACCTGGCCGTTTACGCTGATCACGAGGCTATCGGCGGTACGATCCACCATCGACAGAGCTTCCTGCCAGCCAGCTGGATTCTTCGCCAGCATCAGGCGGACCTCGTGGTTGCCGAAGCGGACCACAGAGTAGCGGCCCGCGACGTTATCCACCTTCTCCGCAGCGGCGATGGCCTGTTCGGTGGAGATGGCTGGCGTGGCTGGCGCGGAGTGTTCGGTGCCCTGCGCTAGCAACTCGCCCACCGCCACGGCGGCGGCGACGGCCTGGGTGGCGTTGCCGCGGTTCGCATTGCCCGGGAGCGTCAGGTTCATCGGGTGCAGAGTGCCCTCGCGGTCGATCAGCCCTTCGTCGGTGATGCGCCAATCGGGCGTTGGCCTGCGGAATTCGCGCCCGTCCGGCAGCTTCTTCGCAGCGAACCAGTCCACCACGCCATCCTCGCCAGTGCGGTGGATGATTGCGCCTTCCGTGCGCGGGCAGCTTGTCGAATCGCCGGTCCAGCCGAAGCCAGCGCTGACCCACTGGACGTTCGGGGAATCCCACGCGGCGGAGGTAACGGAAACGTCGTCGCAGTTAGCGATGACCTGCATGTTCGGGCGCGCCTCCACGCACGCACGCAGGGCACGTTCGATCTTGTTGATCTCGCCGACGCGGTCTAGCTGGTCGCGCGAGAGGTTCAGCAGCACCAGCACGTCCGCGTCGAGTTTCTCGGCAATGTTGGGGACGTGCAGCTCGTCGACTTCGAGCACGACTGCTTCCGCATCGCGCCCGGCGAGCAGCGCGCTGATCACGCCCGCGTCCATGTTGTCGCCACCCTCATTGGTGCAGACAGTCGCAGCCGTGCGGACGGCACTCGCCAACATGCGAGTGGTTGTGGACTTGCCATTTGTGCCTGTGACCAGCACCGTTGGACGTTTGGTGCCACCCTTTCCGGCGCCGAGGCTCGCCATCAGCTGCGGGTCGATTGCCCCGCCGACCAGGCCGCCGATCATGCCGCCGGCCCCTCGCCCTGCCTTTTTGGACGCCCACGTCGCCAGTTGCGCCATGCGAATCGCAACGGAGCTGCGGAACCGCTGCAGCCCGGAGCGGCGTGTGCCGGCGGGCTGAGTGCCGGCGGCTTGGGCGGCTGCGGCTTGTGCGCCTGCGGCTTGAGCGCCCTGGCTCTGCTGGGCACCTGCGGCTTGTGCCCCCGCAGGCTGAGTGCCGGTTTGATCAGAGTTATCCATGGGGACTAAGTGTACCCGCCGGGGTGTGCTGGAAATTGGAGGCTGGCGCGCCGGGCCTGATGATCATTAGTCCATCTGGAGAACCGTGCGGAGTTCGGCAAAAAGTTGGGGTTGTATCTGGTGTGTGACTGTGCGACCGGTTCGTATCTTGCGGAGCAGGCCTGCCTGGGTGAGCCGCTTTAAATGATGGGAGACAGTAGGCTGGCTCAGTCCAGTGATATCTGCCAGCCGGTTTACACTGATAGGCTCGCAGCCCTCGGCTGCCAGGTGGGAGAGTATTTGCAGGCGGGCAGGGTCGGCTAGGACTTTGAACAAGATGGCATACCTGGTGGCCTCGAAGTCCGACAATGGTCCGCTACCAAGTGAACAACATGTTGAGAGGTCGGAAAGCGGAAGAATCTGTGGAGTGGCCATGCCAACAATCATATATTGACACATGTCGATACGGCACCTAGTTTAATATTGATACTAATCAATATATGGAGAAGATCTCATGGTAGCTTCCTCGCGCTCTCGTATGTCTTTTTTGGATCGGTTCTTACCTGTTTGGATTATCTTCGCAATGGTCGCGGGGCTGTTAGTGAACCATGTAGTTCCGGGAATTGGGGAGAAGCTCGGAGCTCTAGAAGTCGGGGGCATTTCGTTTCCTATTGCACTCGGCTTATTGGTAATGATGTATCCGCCTCTGGCAAAGGTTCAGTATGACAAGACTCGCCAGATCGCTTCTGATAGACGCTTGATGACAGTTTCCATTGTCTTGAACTGGATCGTGGGGCCGGCATTAATGTTTGTCTTGGCGTGGCTGTGTTTGCCAGATGAGCCTGAACTGCGCACCGGTTTGATTGTCGTTGGCTTGGCACGGTGCATAGCCATGGTTCTGGTCTGGTCGGAGCTTTCTTGCGGTGATAGGGAGTTAACTGCGGTACTGGTGGCAGTTAACTCCGTGTTCCAAGTGCTTATGTTTGGCGTGTTGGGGTGGTTCTACCTGCAGGTACTCCCGGGTTGGTTGGGGCTGCCTACAACCTCGGCCGACTTCTCGTTCTGGTCAATTGTGATTTCTGTCTTAGTATTTCTGGGTATCCCATTGGCGGCTGGTCTGGCTTCTCGCGTGTTTGGTGAGAAGATCAAGGGGCGGGAGTGGTACGAAACCAAGTTTCTGCCAGCAATTTCTCCACTTGCATTGGTTGGGCTGCTGTACACGATCGTGCTCTTGTTTTCACTGCAGGGGGAGCAGATCTCCGAACACCCATGGGCGGTGGCGCGTACGGCTGTTCCACTGGTCGCATACTTCGCTGGCATGTTCGCGATTAGCTTGGTCGTTTCAAAGGTAACGGGATTGAGCTACGCGCAGTCTGCATCGGTTTCCTTCACTGCTGCGGGAAATAACTTCGAGCTTGCTATCGCTGTGTCAATCGGAACTTTTGGAGCGACTTCTGCGCAGGCATTGGCCGGAACGATTGGCCCGCTTATTGAGATTCCGGTGCTGGTTGGACTGGTTTATGTCATGCTCTCGATGGGGCCAAAACTTTTTGCTGGGGATCCTACGCTGCCCGCTCAGCCCGGTAGCCCCACACGATCCGGTTAATGAGGGAGCAAATCAAAATGAGTGCGAAACCTAAAGTTCTCTTTGTCTGTGTAGGCAACGGCGGGAAGTCACAGATGGCTGCTGCCCTAGCCGAAAAGCATGCTGGTGAGATGATTGAGATATTTTCCGCTGGCACCAAACCAGCCGAAAACCTAAACGCTGAATCGGTGGAAGCTGTAAGTGAAGTCGGCGCTGATATGTCCGGCGGCCACCCGAAGGAAGTTGATTCAACATTGTTGCGGGAGGCTGATCGCGTGATCATTCTCGGAAAGGATGCGCAGCTAGAGCTTCCAGATGAAGCGCGAGGCAGTCTTCAGCGGTGGGTTACTGACGAGCCTTCCGCGCGTGGGGTAGAGGGTATGGAGCGCATGCGGCTGATCCGTGATGATATCGACGCCCGTGTGCAGACTCTCGTTGCCGAACTGCTCGACGGTTGGAGCGGATAGTCCCTAATCCCGTTTAAGCGGTTTTATTGGCGCCCGCGAGGCCGGGTGCGTGCAAATCGGCCTGACGGACGTCGTAGGTTTGCCGCGAGTTTTGCAACATTTCCGACACTCAAGGGGTTCAGTGTCCCAAATTCCACGTCTTAAAACATAACTATTCTGTTTGCGCAGGTCAGGGGGTTGCGTTTTTGGGCTTCATGTTCGCTACTTTCAATAACTCGAAGATTTGGGACATCCGTAATTTTGCAGGCCGGCCGGGGCGCTCCGGCGTGGTGCTGGTGGGACTGGTGATCTCAATGGGGTTAGTGGGAATTGCTTCCACGGCCACCGCTGCTGCTGTTCTTGCCACGCTTGCCACCGCCTTGGCCGCTACCAGAATTCTTGCCGCTACTACTGTTTTTGCCACCGGAACCACCGGATCCACTCTTGCCGCCGGACCCGCCGGATCCATTGGATCCTCTGGAGCCCTTGCGGCGCCGGCGCCTCCGACGATTTCGCTTCTTGTTGGGGCCAGGGATATGTCCTCTGTGACCTCCGGAATTGGGGCCAGAGTTGCCGGAGTTACTGGAATTGTGGGCAGAGGTGCCAGAGGTGTCAGAGTTACCGGCATTAGAGGAGCTGTCGGAGTGGCCGGAATTGCCGGAAGAGCTGCCGGAATTGCCGGAAGAGCTGCCAGATTTACCGGAACCGCCCTGAGGGCCGGCCAAACCGCTGGTTCGCGGGCGCGCGTCCGCACCCGGCTTCGTCGGAACGGCCTCCTTCTCGCCGGGCTGCACGCTATCGAGCAGAGCCAGGAAGTCCTCATCCCGGATCAGGGGGATCCCCTTCCGGTCGGCGTGCATCGCCTTGCCTCGCAACTCGTAGTTTTCGTTGCACACCACCAGCGAGCTGCGACGATTCAACTTCTCGCTATACGCCAGCCCGGCCGCAACGCCCTGCCCGATCAGCACGTCCGGGTCGATCTCCACATCCGGGCTGACCACAAATTCCATACCTTCGACCAGCGGTTCCCCGCGCTTCCACGCCCCGGGGTTCACGTAGGGCCGGGGGGAGTTTGCGGCGTCAATACGAAGGCCGCTACGGCGCAGCCCAAATTGATCGGCCGCGAGGTCCTCGGGATCCAGCACGGTCAGCTCGCCGCTGCGCTGCTGCGCGAGGGCGAGTGCGGCGGTGAGGCGCGCGTTCGCCTCGAGCAGCGTGTCGGGGTCGATGTCTTTGTTACTTATTGACGCCACCGCGCCCACCGCTGGCAGCGCCGCCGCAGAGGCCTGCACGGCGGACCGGCTGGCGTTTGCGGGGACGTTTGCGCTGGTGTGAGCCTCAGTGGTTGGGGCGGAGTCGGCGGTGGCGTCGGGGGCGAGGCCGTAGCTGGCGACGATGGCGCGGAGGCGCGGGTCGGTGGCGTCGGCGGCCTGGCGACGGGCGGTGGCGAGAGTGTCGATGATGGAGACCGGTGCGGGGATTGGCAAGCGCCGACCGGCGCGCCCGCGGCCGCGGCTACGACGGCCGCGGTTCGCCGAGCGCTGGGACAGTTTGAACTCGTGGGTGAGGAAGCCCCACACGTAGTCGGACTCGTGCATGATGAGCGTGCGTCCGTCCAAGGCCTGGTGGATCAGCTGCGCGCTGGAATTGAAGCCCAGTGCCTGGGAGAGCTCGTTGACTTGGTAGCCGTGGAGGTGCCAGGGGCCGGCGTCCTCGCCGGGGTTGAGGTGGCGCGTTAGCGCGCCGACTTCCTGGCCGATGTTGATAGTCGGCAGTTCATCGGCGTTTGCAACGTCGCCGGGGGCTTCCGCACCGGGGCCGAAGAAGACTACGGAAAGCGCTACCAGCCGGGAGGTTTTCGGGTGAATGCCGGAGGTGGAGATGCTCACGGCCGCAAAGGGGGCCTCCTCCTTGGAGGGGAGGTCGTGCAGAGCGGACTCGAGCTCCGCGCGGGGGCTCGACTGGTCGTTGTCCTCGCGGGAACTCCCGCTGACGCTCCCGCTGGAATCCGCGGCAGCTCGGGCCTCGGGGTTTTCAACCGGAGCGGAGTACACCTCTGCCCCCGGCTCAGAGCGCCCCTCGGCACCTGCGGGGGAATGGTTGTGGGCGGGGGAGGGGGCGTCCGAAGTACTAGCGTCCGAAGAACTACCGTCAGAAAAAGAAACAGCGAGAGAACCTGCAGGGCGAGTTACCCTGCGGCGCGGGCGCCTTGGGCGGCGCGCGCCGGTGTGCTCGGGGCCGGGGGCGGCCGAGTGATCGTTCTCGTTCATGGACTACATACTACCCAGCGGGGAACCGTGCCCCGCTGGCAGGTTGCGCGGTTCCCCGGAGCCTAGACTCCCTGGGAAACCCCAGCCGCGGCATCCTGCGAACGGTTCACCGCAGAGGTGATGGCCTTCAGCGACGCGTAGGTAATGGAGCTGGCGATGCCCACTCCCCAGTACTTCGCCCCGTTGACCTCGGCCAGGACGTATGCGGCGGCCTCCGCGTCGTCGCCCGAGGTGCGGGCGTGCTGGCTGTACTCTTGAACCTCCACGTCGTAGCCCAGTTCCTCCAGTGCGTTGCAGTATGCGCTGATCGGACCGTTGCCGCGGCCCTGCACCGTCTTGCCTTCGCCGTTGAACTCGATCTGGCCGGTGACCTTGGCCTCTTCGCCCTCGTTCTGGCCGCCGTCGACGGTCAGGGAGATCGTCTCGATCGGGGTGACGCGGTCCAGGTATTCGCCGGAGAAAATGTCCCACATGGCCTTCGGGTTCACCTCGCCGCCCTCGGCATCGGTGACGGCCTGCACGACGGAAGAGAACTCCACCTGCATCGGGCGCGGCAGCTGCAGGTTGTGGTCGGTCTTCATGATGTAGGCCACGCCGCCCTTGCCGGACTGGGAGTTCACGCGGATCACGGCCTCGTAGGAACGGCCCACGTCCTTCGGGTCGATCGGCAGGTACGGAACCTCCCAGGTCTCCTCCTCGAGAGCGTCCAGGCCCTTGTTGATCGCATCCTGGTGGGAGCCGGAGAACGCGGTGAACACCAGGTCGCCGCCGTACGGGTGACGCTCCGGCACGCGCAGCTGGTTGCAGTACTCGACGGTCCGGCGCACCTGGTCGATGTCGGAGAAATCGATCTGCGGGTCCACGCCCTGGGTCAGCATGTTCAGGCCCAGGGTGACCAGGCAGACGTTGCCGGTGCGCTCGCCGTTGCCGAACAGGCAGCCCTCGATGCGGTCGGCGCCGGCCATGTAGCCTAGCTCGGCGGCGGCCACGCCGGTGCCGCGGTCGTTGTGTGGGTGCAGCGACAGGATGATGGAGGCGCGGCGGTTCAGGTTGCGGTGCATCCACTCGATGGAGTCCGCGTACACGTTCGGGGTGATCATCTCGACTGTGGAGGGCAGGTTCAGGATGATCGGGTTCTCCGGGGTGGGGTCCATGACCTCGACGACCGCGTCGCAGACTTCCTTGGCGTAGGCGATTTCGGTGCCGGTGTAGGACTCGGGGGAGTATTCCCAGCGCCAGTTCGTGTCCGGGTAGTCCTTGGCGATTGTTTTGATCAGCTCGGCTGCGTCGGTGGCCAGCTTCTTGATGGCCTCCTTGTCCTTGCGGAACACGACCTTGCGCTGCAGCTTCGAGGTGGAGTTGTAGAAGTGGACGATGACGTTCTTCGCGCCCTCGCAGGCTTCGAAGGTGCGGCGGATCAGGTGCTCGCGGGCCTGGACCAGTACCTGGATGGTGACGTCGTCGGGGATCATGTTCTTCTCGATGATCTCGCGGACGAAGTTGAAGTCGGTCTGGGAGGCGGACGGGAAGCCGACCTCGATCTCCTTGTAGCCCATGTTGACCAGCAGCTCGAACATGCGGCGCTTGCGCTCGGGGCTCATTGGGTCGATCAGGGCCTGGTTGCCGTCGCGCAGATCCACGGCGCACCACTGCGGAGCGCGGTCGATGACCTTGTCGGGCCAGGTGCGATCCGGCAGGGTGATCTCTTCTACTTCTTCGAAGAACGGCTGGTAGCGCGCGTGCGACATGGTGGAGTTGCGCTGCTTGTTCCACGTCGGCTGGTCTGCGGGGATTTCACCGTTCGGAGTGTTGATGCGGGCGGGTGCGGAGATGAAAGTGTCGTTGGACATGGGTGCGGGGGCTCCTGGGAAAGAAGTGGGTGTTCTTGTTTGTATTTCCCGACCGGCAACGCCAAACTCCGCGACGGGGTGCCGGTCGGTGGGTGAGCTGTTAGCCCACAATCGCTTAAACCTTTGAGCCCCGCCGCGTCACAGAAGCAGGTTGCGCGCTAGCGTTGTCATGGCTCCGACTATAGCCCGAGTATTAGCTGCGTCACAGGAAAACGAGACAAACGCGCCCCAAATCCCACATATTGGGAAATCTGTCCCTCGTTGTGGGGTGTTCGTTGCTGTTTTCTTTATGGTGTCTTCTTTATGACGCCGCCGTCTCCGCCCCTGTGGCTCCAGCATTCGGTGCCGCTTCCGTGTCTGTATGGTTCGCCCCGCCTGCGGCTGAGGCCTCTTCCTCGTCGATCGACTTGCGGCTCAGGATCACCGTCGAGATCGTCATCACCGCAATAGCGGCTGCCATGTAGGCGTACTCCCAGCCTTCGATCTGGAACTTCTCGCCCAGCACGATGTAGCCCAGCACGAATGCCACCAGCGGCTCCACCACCGTCATCGCGGGCAGGGAGTTCTTTAGCGGTCCCGCATTAAAGGAGGCCTGCTGCACCGCTGTGCCAATGGCCGCGAAGGCGATCAGCGTCCACAGTTCCCACGAAGCCAGCAGTGCGGCCGTCCCGGCATCGCTGAAAACATCCACCACGGCTTTCGAGAGTACGGCGACGTATCCCATGATCGCGCCGGTGATCGAACCCAGTACCAGCGCGCGCAGCGCCGCCGCCTGCTGCAGTGCATACACGAAGAACGCCAGCAGAATCACCGCGCCGATACCCAGGCACACCAGCCACACGCTCAGGTCTGGCTCGCGGTGCCCGGGCGCCGGGTTGCCGCGCACAACGAGGATGGCTACTGCGGCCGTCAAAAGCCCTGCCCATGCTGTTTCGGACGCCGATATCCGCCGCCCGTCGTACTTCGCCGACAGTGGCAGTGTGAACATTAGGGAGAGTACGAGGATCGGCTGTACCACCAGCAGCGTTCCGAACGCCAGCGCCACGATCTGCAGCAGGTATCCGAACAGGGCGCTGGCCACGCCGACCCACCACATGGGCTGCTTGATGGCATCCCAGATAGCGCCGCTGCGATTCTCGCCGGAGGCGACGGCGATGCGGTGGCGCACCACCGTCCCCCAGGCGATGGTGAGTGCGGAGCCCAAAGCGAAAACAACTGCGACAGCGTTGTTTTCGAGCATTGTGCCCCCTCACTTCTGTGTAGATTTTCTGGTCCAGTTCGCCAGGTCGGTCTCTGGGTACTTTATCGGACGCCAAGGGCTGCGCCGATTATTAGTCCGCGGTGCGCGTGTTACGTATGTGACGAATGTGGTTTGCGGAAGAGGTGGCGTCATAAAGTAAAAAAGAGTTACCCGAAACCTAGCCCCAGGGAAACAGACCGAGTAGTCTAAGGACTTGTTAAGACTAGAACCGGAAGGTGGCAACAACCAGTGGCGCTCATCGTTCAGAAATACGGCGGCTCCTCGCTGGAAAGCGCGGAGAGGATCCGGCGGGTAGCCGAGCGAATCGTAGAAACCAAGAAACAGGGCAACGACGTGGTTGTCGTCTGCTCCGCCATGGGAGATACCACCGACGACCTGCTGGAACTGGCCGAGCAGGTCAACCCCGTGCCGCCCGCGCGCGAGATGGACATGCTGCTGACCGCCGGTGAGCGCATCTCCAACGCACTGGTGGCCATGGCTATCGCCTCCTTCGGCGCGGAGGCGCAGTCCTTCACCGGATCGCAGGCAGGCGTGCTGACTACCGAGCGGCACGGCAACGCACGCATCGTGGACGTCACCCCCGGGCGTGTGCAGGAGGCTCTGGACGAAGGCAAGATCTGCCTGGTCGCTGGATTCCAGGGCGTGAACCGCGAAACGCGCGACGTAACCACCCTCGGCCGCGGCGGCTCGGACGCCACCGCCGTAGCCCTGGCCGCGGCACTCAACGCCGACGTGTGCGAGATCTACTCCGACGTCGACGGCGTGTACACCGCGGACCCGCGCATCGTGTCGAATGCCAAGAAGCTCGACACGATCTCTTTCGAAGAAATGCTGGAGATGGCGGCCGTCGGCGCGAAAGTGCTGATGCTGCGCAGCGTGGAGTACGCCCGCGCATTCGACGTGCCACTGCGCGTCCGTTCCTCGTACAGCACCGATATCGGCACCCTCGTCTCTGGATCAATGGAGGATATTCCCATGGAAGAAGCAGTACTCACCGGCGTGGCTCACGACCGCTCCGAGGCCAAGATCGCCGTCCTCGGCATCCCGGACTCCCCGGGGGAGGCGGCGAAGGTCTTCCGCGCCGTCGCCGACGCTGAGATCAATATCGACATGGTCGTGCAGAACATCAGCAAGATCGACAACAACCGCACCGACATCACCTTCACCTGCCCGCGCACCGACGCCACCCGCGCAATGCAGCTGCTGAAGGGGATTAAGGAACAGAACGACTGGCAGGACCTTATCTTCGACGACCACGTGGGCAAGGTCTCCCTGGTCGGCGCTGGTATGAAGTCTCACCCCGGCGTGACCGCCGACTTCTGCGAGGCGCTGCGTGACGCAGGCGTGAACATCGAACTGATCAGCACCTCCGAGATCCGCATCTCCGTGCTGATCCGCGACACGGACGTGGATAAGGCCGTGCGCGCCATCCACGACCGTTTCCAGCTGGGCGGCGACGAAGAAGCCACCGTGTACGCTGGAACGGGACGCTAAACCAGCAGATCACAGCACCTGTTACGGTGACTGAACGCGGTAGCTTGCCGCGGTAACCTGTATCCCAAGCACATTCGAAGGATAGAAGAGGTAGATCCCCGTATGACAACCATCGCCGTCGTCGGAGCAACCGGCCAAGTAGGTCGCGTGATGCGCGACATCCTCGTCGAGCGGAACTTCCCGGCGGACAAGGTGCGCTTCTTCGCCTCCGCACGTTCTGCAGGTAAGACGCTGAAGTTCCGCGCCGAGCAGATCGTCATCGAGGACGTCGCCGCCACCGCCACCGAGGATCTGCGTGGTATCGACATCGCGCTGTTCTCCGCAGGTGGCGGAACTTCCCGCGAGCACTCCCCGCGCTTCGTAGAGGCCGGGGCGATCGTCGTGGACAACTCCTCGGCCTTCCGCAAGGACCCGGAGGTCCCGCTGGTCGTCTCCGAGGTGAACCCGCAGGACGTCAAGAACACCCCCAAGGGAATCATCGCCAACCCAAACTGCACCACCATGGCCGCCATGCCGGTGTTGGGTGCGCTGCACAAGGCGGCGGGGCTGAACCGCATGCACGTGAGCTCCTACCAGGCAGTTTCCGGCTCCGGGCTGGCTGGCGTGGACGCACTGGTGCGCCAGGTGCTGGACAACCTGGGTGGCGCTGACGGTGGCGAAGCTGGCACCCAGAGTGGCGCCGCGGTCGACGGCCTTCGCAAGCTGGTACACGACAGTTCGGCGCTGAAGGCAGAGGACCTGAGCCCCTACGTCGCTCCCATCGCCTTTAACGCCCTGCCGCTGGCGGGCAACCTCGTCGATGATGGCTCCGAGGAGACCGACGAGGAGCAGAAGCTGCGCAACGAATCCCGCAAGATCCTGGGAATCCCAGAGCTGCGCGTGGCCGGCACCTGCGTGCGCGTGCCGGTCTTCACCGGCCACACCATGACCATCCACGCGGAGTTCGACCGGGAGATCACCCCGGATACCGCCCGCCAGCTGCTGGCCGACACCCCAGGTGTGAAGGTCGTGGATGTGCCCACCCCGCTGGCCGCCACGGGAATCGACGAGAGTCTGGTCGGTCGCATCCGCCAGGATCAGACCGTCGACGGCAACCGCGGCCTAGTGCTGGTCGTCGCCGGGGATAACCTGCGCAAGGGCGCGGCCCTGAACACCATTCAGATCGCGGAGCTGCTGGTCTAGCGCAGCGGCTTAACTGCAGCCGTTAAACCTCGCTGCCGCAGCAACCCGGGGCACACGGCTTGCCGTTGAGAGTGTGGCCGAAGTCCGGCACCGTCGCCAGGTCGCCCGCCACCTTCGCCGCCAGAGCTCGCGCGGCGTGCTGATCTTCGGTTAGGCCGGGGAGCGGGGCGTCATCAGCAACAACAAGATCGACCACCATTCCTGCGAAACCGGCGGTCAAACCCGGGGTAGCAACGCGCGCGAAGGGGATGCCCGCCTCCGCGGCGGCCTTGCGAGCCTCCGTGTCTAGGTCCCACTTGACCTCCATATGGTCGGTGATGAAGCCCACCGGGCACAGCACGATCGCGCGTTTGTTGCCGGCCTTCGCGCGCGCCTCGATGTGGTCGCACACGTCCGGCTCTAGCCACGGCACATGCGGGGAGCCCGACCGTGACTGCCACACGAGCTCGACGTCGAGTGCGGTGCCGACGCCAACATCAACCCCCACCTTCTCACCAGTGTGGGCGGGTCCGTCGCCACGGCCTCCAACGTTTTCGTGACGGGAAAGGCGGCCAGTCCAGGCATAGTCCGCGCCGCTGCCGGGGGTATCGGCGAAGCTGCTGGCCTGCTGGATCAGGCGGGAGGCATCCAGAACCTGCTGGGAGTACAGGTTCCCGCCGAACTTGTGCGGACCTGCGGACTTATCCGCCACCGTCGGCACGGAGTGGGCGGTGAAGATCAGGTCGGCCTCCGCCGCTGCTCCCTCGCCGTGCTCGGCGCGCAGCTCTTCGCGGGCAGCATCCACTGCCTGGGCGAACTCCGCGATGAAGGTCGGGTGGGAGTGGAACTGCGGCAGACGTTCCACCGTCGGTACATCCAGGCCGGCCTCCTCGCAGGCGGCGATGGCGCGGCGCAGGTCCTCTTGGTACTGCGAGCAACCCGAGTAGCCGCCCCAGGCGCTGGTGGCGAAGACATAGACGTGGCGGATGCCATCGCGGGACATCTGCTGCAGTGCGTCCTCTACGTAGGGCTCCCAGTTGCGGTTGCCGAAGTACACCGGCAGGTCGATGCCCCGGCGGGAAAGCTCGGCCTCAATGTTGCTGATCAGCTGCTTGTTCTGGTCGTTGATGGGGGAGCGGCCGCCGAGGGCGAAGTAGTGCTCGCCCACCTTCTCCAAACGCGCGCGGGGGATGCCGCGGCCGCGCGTGACGTTTTCCAGGAAGGGGACCACGTCCTCGGACTTCTCCGGGCCGCCGAAAGATAGCAGTAGCAGGGCGGAGTCGGCGGCGATGGACGGGTTGCTGGGGCTCGTGCTCATATTCACCAGCCTAGCCCGTTGACCCCGCAGTTCTTTAAACGTGGCGGGGTCGTGGCTGTACCCGATTTAGGCCACACCGAAGCGGCGCTTGTTGTTCTTCTTTGTGACGCCACCGTTCCCACCGGCGGCCATCTCAACCAGGTCGGCACGCGCGCGGGCGACGCGGGAGCGGATCGTGCCTACGCGGACGTTCGCGATCTTCGCAGCCTCGGCGTAGGTGTAACCCAGAACCTGCGTGAGGATCAGAGCCTCGCGGCGGTCGGCCTCCAGCTGGTCGATGAGGGCGCGGGTATCTACCCACTCGGCCCAGCTCTGCCCACCGGTCGTCTCGGCGGCGGGGGTGGAGCTGGTGGCGTCCTCGATCTCCGTGGCGGAGCTGCGGGGGCGGGCCATGTCGTGGCGCACGCTATCCACCCACACGCGGTGGGCGAGGGAAAGGATCCAGGTGCGCGCGGTGGAGCGGGCGGCGAAGCGAGGCAGGGCGCTCAATACTCGCAGGTAGGTCTCCTGCGTGAGGTCGTCTGCGCGGTCGGTATCGGCCAAGTGAGCCAGCAGGCGCCACACGTCATCGTGCGTGGCGGAGATGAACTCCGTGAGGGCTCGGCGGTCGCCACTGGCGGCGCGCAGGGCGAGGTCGGTCACAGCGGCATCACGTGCCTGGCTGTCGGTTGCCTGGCTGGTCATGGAAAAAGCCTAACACGCAGGGTACGAAATTCTGGCAAGGTGGGGTGCTAGAACCACTAGAGCCACTCGGGTTCTAGTGCGGCACTAGAGGCCAGGTATCAGGCTCTGTATCAAGTCCAGGTATCAAGGCTAGGTATCAAGGAGGTACCAATGACCAACGACGACCCAATCACCACAGCTAAGGACGTCGCCTCCCGTGGAGTGTGCCGGTACTCCGGGAATTCGACGAACGTCAACGGCTCCCCGGTCAGCACCGAGGAGCACTCCGCGACGGTAGGCCAGCAGGGGCCGCTGCTGCTGTCCGACGTGCACCTGGTGGAAAAGCACGCGCACTTCAACCGCGAGCGCATTCCCGAGCGCAACGTCCACGCGAAGGGCTCCGGCGCCTTCGGCGAGCTGACCATCACCGAGGATGTGTCCAAGTACACCAAGGCGGATCTGTTCCAGCCGGGGCGCGTGACCCCGATGCTGGCGCGCTTCTCCACCGTTGCGGGCGAACAGGGCTTCCCCGATGCGGTGCGCGACGTGCGCGGATTTTCGCTGAAGTTCTACACCCAGCAGGGCAACTACGACATCGTGGGCAACAACACCCCGGTGTTCTTCCTGCGCGATGGCATTAAGTTCCCGGACTTCATCCGCTCCCAGAAGCGCCTGGCGGATTCCGGCCTGCGCTCCGCGGACATGCAGTGGGATTTCTGGACCCGCTCCCCGGAGACCGCCCACCAGGTGACCTACCTGATGGGCGATCGCGGCATCCCGTGCGACTTCCGCCACATGGACGGCTTCGGCTCCCACACCTATCAGTGGATCAACGCTGCCGGCGAGCGTTTCTGGGTGAAGTACCACTTCAAGACCCGCCAGGGCTGGAAGTTCTACACTGACGACGAGGCCGCCAAGGTCATTGCTTCGGGTAACTTCGATTCTTCCCGTCAGGATCTTTATGACGCCATCGCGCGCGGCGATTACCCCACGTGGGATGTGAAGGTGCAGATCATGCCGGTCGCTGAGGCGGAGGATTACCGTTGGAATCCCTTCGACCTGACGAAGACTTGGTCGCAGAAGGACTACCCGCTGATCCCGGTCGGCCACTTCACACTGAACGAGAACCCACAGAACTTCTTCGCCCAGATCGAGCAGGCCGCCTTCGCGCCGTCGAACCTGGT
Source organism: Corynebacterium sp. LK28 (assembly GCF_014335105.1). Lineage (NCBI taxonomy): Bacteria > Bacillati > Actinomycetota > Actinomycetes > Mycobacteriales > Corynebacteriaceae > Corynebacterium > Corynebacterium sp. LK28. Next base: position 225,080 of record NZ_PDGZ01000009.1, read on the forward strand.
GCCGGGCATTGGCCTGTCCCCGGACAAGATGTTGCTGGCTCGTTCCTTCGCCTACGCCGACACGCAGCGCTACCGACTGGGCGTGAACTTCCACCAGCTGCCCTCCAACCGTTCCGTGGTTCCGGAGAAGAACTACTATACCGCCAAGGACGGCGCGGGTAACCAGGAGTTCCCGCCGGCCGGTACCCCGGTGTACTCCCCGAACCGCTTCGAGCGCGGGGAGGGCGCCAACGACGTCAACGATGGCTCCGGTGCCGTCGAACAGGGCGTGGCCGCCGGTGAATCGCAGTACGGCTTCGGTCGTGGTCAGGAATCCGCCGTGACCGCGGCGGAGGAGCTGGGACTGTTCGACGACCTGCACGGCACCGACCTAACCCGCGGCGCCTATGTCCGCCACCCCGAGGACGACGACTTCATCCAGGCCGGTCAGCTTGTGCGCGAGGTTCTGGATGACGCCGCCCGGGAGCGCCTGGCCAACAACATCGCGGGCGCGATGGATGGGGTCTCTGACCAGGTCGCAGAGCAGTGCTGGACCTACTGGGGCAAGGTCGACGAGAACCTGCGCGACCGAGTGAAGGAAATCTTCACCGGCAACTAAGCCTGCGGGTTCACGTAGGCTGGGCGCCGACCGATGGTTACAAAGATCAGTTTGAAGAAAGGATTGTTCTTCACATGAGCGACGCACTGTACACAGCAAAGGCAATTTCTACCGGCGGTGGTCGCGATGGCCACGTCGCCACCGACGACCGTCAGATCGACTTGGATGTTCGCCCGCCGAAGGCACTGGGTGGCTCTGGCGAGGGCACGAACCCGGAGCAGCTGGTTTCCGCCGGCTGGGCCGCCTGCTTCAACGGTGCTCTGCAAAAGACCATCAAGGAGGCTGGAGTGGAGATGACCCAGTCCCCGGAGGTCACCGTCGAGACCACGCTGAACAAGGTTCCGGAGGGCTTCCGCCTGTCCGCTAAGATCACCGCCACCGTCTTTGGCGTTGACCAAGCTAAGGCCGACGAGCTGGTCGCGGATGCCCACGCATTCTGCCCCTACTCCAAGGCAATGCGCGGCGAGATCGACGTGGAGGCCGTCGCCACCGTCGGCTAAATCCGCGATACACAGCGAAAAACGAGCCCGCCCCACCAAGTTCGTGGGGGCGGGCTCGTTTTGTGTGCGCGCTGGGCGCTACTTCGGCTCCTTCGCCTTCTGTCCGCCGGACAGAGGTACCGTGTGATCCCAGTGCGTTGCGTGCAGCGCACGACCCATCACGTAGGAGCCGGTGGCGCCGATCACCAGCAAAGCGGTGATGGCGACGATGGCGCGGATCAGCTCGCCCAGGATGAACCCTTCCGTCGACCAGGAATACACCAGGTTGGCGCTAATCAGCAGTGGAAGTCCCACGCCGATGGCTGGGCCCACCATGTTGACCTGACTGAGGGCGTCCGGAGCAAGATACATCGCGCGGGCAGAAACAAAGATAAAGACCGCCCCGAGAATGGCGAGCACACCTGCGGTAATCGCGCCGAGCCACCCGGGTTCGCTGAACTCGACCATGTCGCCAGCGGCGGCGAGGATTGTTGTGGACATTTAGCGCCTCCCTCGGGAAATGATGCGGGCGTAAGCGATCGTCGACAGCGCGCCGAAAAGCCCGGCGAACAGCGCGACCTCGTAGGTGATGGATGTGCGGTGGAAGATCGAATAGCACAGGAACAGCCCTGCCATCGCCATGAATACCATGTCGGAAAGTACGGCGCGGCGGGCGTCATTGTGAGTAGATACCGCGCGCCACAGCACCGTAAACAGCGCGATGACCACGATGGCGGCGGCGATGCCCACCAGGATGTTGAGTAGGTCCTTGGGCTCCATCTACTTGCCTTTCTTTCTCGGGGTTTTCTTCGCTCGCTTCTTGGCTCTATCCGGGTTTTCTCTCGGGTAGAGCGGATCGTACAAGGTCTCTCCAGGTTTGGTGCGCCCTTCCTGGTCGGGTTGGGACGCCCCCAGGTTGTCCCCGCGGAACGTATCAATATCGGGGGTTGCGTTAGAGATCCGGGCCTTGGCGCGTTCCGCGTTTCGGCGGGCGATCTCGTAGCGCTCCTTACGATCCATGTCGCGGGCGTCGTCGGGGTTCTTTTCCTCCTCGTCGGACTGGAGGATCGCGGCGACGAACGCGGCGGCGTGCGGGGTGGAATCCACCTTCTCCACATCGAAGACAGTCTCGTCCGACGCGCGTCCGCCGCGGGAGCCGCGGAAACCGCGCGGGCCGGGGCGGCCTTTCTCCACCAGGTACTGCACGTCGAAGTTTAGTGGCTTGTCCTTCACCGACGGGGCGAGGTGCTCCTCCATGTCCGCCAGGCTGGCCAGCAACTCCTCCGGGTTCGCGCCGTACATGGCGTGGACCGCTAGGAAGCGCTGCACGTGGTTCAGCCCGTGGGTATTGAACTCCGAGCGAGCCACGGCGAAGGCGTCCTTCGAACTGCGCTCGCCCGCAGCTGCGTCGTAATCGACTTCCTTTGGGCCGGTCACGCCCAGAGAGAGCGTGCCGGGGGTCATGGTGATCGAGGCGATGAAAGCCGCGATGTCCCGCTCGCTGGTTACGCGCAGCGGGTAGTAGATCACCACCGGCGCGATGTTGCGGCCGGTGCCCAGGGTATCGATCGCCATCACGACGGATTCCTTGATGATCTGCCCGGTCAGCCACACGGCGTATCCCAGCGCGTGGCCGGTGGACCTTATTGCTTGGACGACATTGAACCTCGCCATGGCTTAGTTCTCCTTCCCGTGCTGAGCCGGTTGCTCCGCGTTGTCCCGTTCGGTGCGCTCCCGGAGGGCGTCATCATTCGTCGTACTACGCGCACCAGCGGGGACGTTGTCCAATCCGCTCGGCCCGGGCGGCAGCACCGCGCCGATGGCCTGGTCTGGATCGCCGAGCACCGCTTCGACATAGGCCGTCGTATCGGTCAGGTTGTCGGCGGCTTTGTTGACCTGCTGGAAGATCGGGCCGGCGCCGATGAACATGCCGACGGAAAACAGCATCATGACTGCGGATGGCCACACGTAGCGGTGCGGGACCCGCAAGTCTGGGTCGGTCTCGTTGGAGTTCATCTGACGCCCCCAGAACACCTCGCGCCACACGTAGATCATGGAGACCAAGGCTCCGATGGAGGAGACGATGATCGCGCCGATCGCCAGCCAGGTTTTCCACGTGCCGTCTTGAGCCACACCGAATACCAGCGCGAGCTTTCCCCAGAGGCCGGAGAACGGCGGCAGGCCGACAATCGCCAGCGCGCCCGCGGCGAAGACGATGGCGACGAAACGGTCGCGGCGCATCAGGCCGGACAGCTTGCGCAGGCGACCGGAGCCGTAGGTCTCCTCGATCGCGCCGGAGGCCATGATCAGCGACCCGGCGACGATCATGTGGTGCAGCATGTAGAACAGTGCCGCGCTGAGCATCAGCCGTGCGTTGTCGCCGAGGAAAGCCAGGCCGATCAGCATAAATGGAATGCCGTTTACCATCTGGTAGGCGATCACGCTGCGCATCGTGGTTTCGCCTAGGCCGGCAAAGCCGCCGATCAACATGCCCAGCACCACGATCACCAGGATGCCCCAGGACCAGGTGGGGTCGCCCTCGAAGACGGTCAGGTATACGCGGAAGATCGCGTAAATACCGACCTTGGTGTGCAGGCCGGAGAACAGAGCCATCACGGCCGGGGAGGTCGAAGGATAGGCGCGCGGCAGCCACGTGTGGATCGGTGCCACGCCGGCCTTCACGGCCAGCGCCAACAGTACCATGCCAAGCGGAACCACCAGCTGCCACTGGTTTCCGAACACGCCCTCGGCGAACTCGGTGCCGCGCGGGCCGGCCGCGCCTGCCAGGGCTGCCAGGTTGGTGGTGCCGACGACGGCGTAGACCAGCACCACGCCGCTGAGCAGCAGCAGGGAGGTCACCAGGTTCACCACGATGAACATCCTGCCCGCGGCCAGGCGCGCCCAGGTGCCGGTCATCGCCAGCAGGCCGAACGAAGGCATGAGCATGACCTCGATGAACACGAACAGGTTAAACAGATCCGCGGTCAGCAGCGCGCCCCACACGCCGCCGATCAGCATCAGCGTGAGGGCGGGGTAGAAGCGGGCGCGCGTTTCGCCGACCACGTCGGCAAACCAGTTGGCGGCCAGCGCGACCACAGAGGTCGTGAGGATCATGATGCCCGCCAGGTTGTCCGCAGCCAGCGGGATGGAGATACCGCCGACGAACCCACCGACGTTATCCACCATCACGGTGTGAGGGTCGCTGACCTTCACCAGCACCCAGATGCTGGCGACGATGCCGAAAGCGGGCACCAGCAGGCCGAGTATGCGGCGCACGCTGCTCCACGGAGCCATTGCTGCGATGGCGGCAGCTAGCAGCGGAACAACGATGAACAGGCTAAGCAGGGAACTTCCGGGCATTATTTCTGCGCTCCCTTCTTGCTGGAGGCCTTGGCTCCGTCCTCATCGGCGGACGAGTGCACCTCGGTGTAGTCGTTCGCGCCGAGCTTGGTGGCCTTGTTTTCCTCGACCACGCCACCCTGGGCCTTGGCCTCTTCGTAGTTCTTCCACCCCATGGTCTGCAGGGTGCGCAGGCGCCGGGAGGCGGTCTCCACGTCGTCGCTGCCGACCGTGTCGTCGTCGCGGCCCAGTGCGGCCATTGCGAGCATCACGGCCGTGGAGGCCATGGAGATCACAATCGCCGTCAGCACAAACGCCTGGGGGAGCGGGTCAGCGGCCTGTTCGGGCGTGGCGCGATCCATCAGCGGATCCATGCGCCACGCGCCGATGCCCGCGGCGAGGATGAGCAGGTTCACGCCGTGGCCCAGCAGCGTGATACCCATGATGATGCGCAGCATTCCGCGCTGCATCACCAGGTACACTCCGCCCGCCACCAGGATGGCGATGATAGCTGCGATAATCACTGGTGCTCTCCCTTCTTGTCGACGCCCTCAGCCTCAGCAGACTCGGCCTCCAGTTTTTTCTTGTCGGGGGAAACCGGCGCGCGGGCCGCTTCGCGCTCTGCCCGGTGGGCTTCCTCCTCTGCCTTTGCCGCCGCGGAGACCTGGGAGGGGTTGAGCAGAATGTCGCTGCCGCCGGCAGTGATTGCCACCGGGGAGCGCCTCTTGGCGGGATCCGCCTTGGCCTCGATGGGGGTGGGGCGCTTGCCCTTCGAGTTCAGGCCCATCTTTTGCTTCGCTTCCGGGGCGCGGAACTTCGACTTCAGCGTTGCCGGATCCGTACCCGGGCGGTCGCGGCCACCCATCTGGTTGATGACGATAACCACCAGGCCGAGCACGGCCAGGTACACGCCACCGTCGAAGATCAGGGAGGTGGTCATGTGCTGCCCCAGAATCTCCCCATGGATGGGGGACAGGAACCCGTCCTTGGCGTAGCCGACCAATCCGGCGAGGAGAGCCATAACCATGCCGGACCCGACGAGGGAATAAGCCACCTGGTCGGAGAACAGCTTCTTCGCGCGGGACTGCCCCAGGTAGTACATGAAAATGCCGCAGGCCGCGATCAGTGCGGCGACGAAGCCGCCGCCGGGTGCCTGGTGCCCGCGCCAGAAAGTCGCGGCGGACAGTAGCGCCAGAATCGGGATCACCGGATACATCGTCATCCGCGAGTTAATCGAGTTCAAGTGCGTGGAACGCAGGTACTTGGAGTAGAACGGCGCCAGCTCCGGCACCTTGTGGACATCCGGGAAGCGGGTGGAGCCGGGCGCGCGGAACAGCTCCGCGGTGGACCCCGGGCCGTAACCCGGCACCGGCGAGCGGGGGATGGACTTGATCAGCGCGGCGATCACGATGCCCGCCATGCCCAGAACCGACAGCTCGCCCAAGGTATCGAATGCACGGAACTCCACCAGGATCACGGCGACCACGTTGTTGCCGCCGGAGATCTCCGGGGTGTTTTCCAGGTACCACTGCGAGATCGCGGGCTTGTCGTGGCGGCCGATGAGCAGCCACACGCCCAGGAACGTGATCAGACCGACCAGCACCGCCAGCACTGTGGCAAAGCGGGAGCGGTTCGCCCCCTCGCGGAGGTACAGGCGAGGCTGGTGGCGGATCACCAGCATCATGATGACCACCACGCAGAACTCGACCAGCAGCTGAGTTGTCGCCACATCGGGTGCGCCCAAGGTCAGCATGACCCAGGAAACGCCCACGCCGACCACACCGACCAGCACCACGGAGGCCAGTCGCGAGCGGGTGCCGATCATCACCAGCACACCCAGGCCGACAATCACAAGGCCCACCAGATCCACGATGCTGTCGATACCCTCGACCCGCGGGTTCAGGTCTGCCACGCCCTCCAGGCGCCCCGGCCCCATCAGGGAGAATCCCGCCAGCAGAATCAGCATGGCGAAGATCCACACCACGTGCCGGTTGGGGTTCACAGAATTCGCCAGGCGGCCAAACATGCGGCCGATTTTCGTCGACCGCGCGATGAACGCGGTGATGATCTCCGCGCCGGTTGCCACCCCGAGTCGCTTGCCCTCCAGCGGCTGGAGCAGAGGGCGTCGATAAATAACAACAATTACGCCCGCGACCAGCACTGCGACAGAAATACCCAACGGCACCGTCAGGCCGTGCCACAGCGCCAAGTGCGTGTGCGCGTGGCCAAGATCCGTGGCATCAACCACGTGATCAATCGTCTCGTCGAAGATACCCATGAAAGCGACAACCGGCAGCGACAGCACGCCAGGCAGAACCGCGGGCAGCCACAGGCTCACCGGCGCCTCCTTGACGTGCGACATATCCTTCGGGCCGTCGATAAACGCGCCGAATACATAGCGGGCGGAGTACACGAACGTCGCCAGCGCGCCGATACCCGCCGCGACCAGCAGGGTAACTACGCCGGCGTTGCTAAACGGCGCCTCTTCGAACGCGGTGAGCATGCCTTCCTTCGACACGAAGCCGAAGGTCGGGGGAATCGCAGCCATTGACGCCGCCGCGATCACAGCGGAAACAAAAGTAAAAGGCATCTGGCGCCACAGCGGGCCGAGGCGACGAATGTCTCGCGACCCGGCTTGGTGGTCAACCACGCCCGCGATCATGAACAGGGAGGACTTGAACAGCGCGTGGGCAGCCGTGTGGACCAGCGCAGCACTGATGGCGAAGGGAGTGCCCACGCCGATGGTGGCGACGATCCAACCCAGCTGGGAGACCGTGGAATACGCTGTGAGCTTCTTCAAGTCCGTCTTCTGTACGGCGAACACGGCGGCCATGATGGCGGTCGTCATGCCGATGACAATCAACAGCGTGTGCCAGGCCATCACGCCCTCAAACAGGCCGGAGAAGCGAAGCAGCAGGTAAACACCCGCCTTGACCACAGCGGCGGCGTGCAGGAAGGCGGAGACCGGAGTGTCCGCGGCCATTGCCTCCGGCAGCCAGAAGTGAAAGGGAATCTGTGCGGCCTTGGAGAACGCCGCCAGGGCGATGAGGACGGCAACGATAGCCAGGCGGACATCCTGCCCCTCCCAGGCGGGGGAGTGCAGCATGGCCGTGAGGTTCGTCGTGCTCGTGGTGATCACGCCAATACCCAGGGCGGCCAGCAGGAACAGGCCGCCGACGAAGGTGAGGAGGAGGGTGCGGATCGAGCCGGCCTCGCCGCCCGAGCCCGAGCGGGCGATGAGGAAGAACGAGGCCAGGGAGACTAGCTCCCAGCCGATGAACAGCAGGGCCACGTCGTCGGCCAGGACCAGCAGGAGGACTGCGAGCATGAAGGAGGTCATGAGTACGTAGAAGCTCATGATCTTGTCGCCCTTGTGCAGGTAGGCGGCGGAGTAGATGAAAACAACCGCGCCGATGAGCAGCGCCAGGAGGGTGAAGTACAGCCCCAGGGAATCCATCTTCAGGGCCAGGTCGAGGGCGCCTGAGTTTGCGTTGCCCGCACCGCCCGCGCCCGCTGTGCCCGCTGTGCCGCCCGCGCCCGTGAGGAAGCCTTGGATCCAAGTCACGGACCACGTGGCAGTCTTGCCGTTGAGTATCGGATCCGCATGCTTGATCACATAACCTGCGAGCCCGAGGAAGGCCAGGCCTAGGGGCCAGCCGGCGTTTCGATCGAGCGTTTTGACCAGCAAGGGGACGAGGATGAGCGCCACCGCTATGGTGACGGGGATGGCCAGCACTGCCACGTGTCTAAAACACCCTAACCAATGAGTTCGACGACGATATCTTAGGCAAACGCACAATCGCCTTCAACGTCCCGAACTGCGGAGCCGATCGATCGCTCCTAGTGTCTCCAAGATGCGCGGGAGGGTGACCTCGGAGGGCTAGAAAAAATTGGGCGGTCCGTCACGTCGGAACATGAACGGAAATATTTATGCGACTCGCCAAAGTTTAGCAGACCCTCATATTGCCCTTGACGTGGTGATCGCTACATTTCCATCGCCGGTGGGCGTAATCGTTCCATCGACTCGGTAGACCTCGCGCAACATTTCTTCGGTGAGCACATCTTCCACGGCTCCATGCGCGTAAACGGTGCCGTTGTGGAGCACTGCGATGCGATCGGCGAAGCGTGCCGCGTGCGAGAGGTCGTGCATCGTGACCACCACTGCCGCGGGTGCTTCAACGGCGTAGGTGCAAATGTGCTCCATGAGGGTCAGTTGATTGCGCAGGTCGAGGGCGCTGGTTGGCTCGTCCAACAGAAGAGCTCGGGGACGGCGCACGATCGCCTGTGCGAAGCTCACCAGCTGGCGCTGGCCGCCGGAGAGCTGGGACATCGTGCGAGACTCGAATTCTTTCAGACCCAGTCGTGTGAGTACCGCGCTGACTCTATCCTGGGTGGATGTGGCCACGCGCAGCCCACTGAATCCCGTGCGTGAGTGCTGGAGCGCCAGTAGCACCGATTCAAACACTGTAAGGGTGCTTTCCGGCGGGGGATCCTGTGGCAAATACACCGCGTCGGGTCCGGTGACACTGCCGCTGAATCGGCACAGCTGAGCCATGCAGCGCAGCAGGGTGGATTTACCAGCGCCATTGGGGCCTACAAGTGCGGTGACGGTTCCGGCGTCGATCCCCGGAAGAGACACGCCATTCAGGATCTGCGCTGCTCCGTGGGAAAAACTGAGGTCGGTGACCTGCAGCGCGGTGGCTGACGGAACCGTGGCGGGCTGTTCCACGAGGTTGTCCTTTCTGGGGTGAGGGAGGGGGCTGGAGCGAGGGTGGGGCTGGAGTGAGAAGAAGTGAGGCGCGGCGACGGAGTTTTAGGTGGGAGAGGAGACGGTTCGGGGCCGGCGGCGCAGAACGATGAGGACGACGAATGCTGGCACGCCCACAATCGCCGTGATGATGCCGACGGGCAGGATCGCGCCGGGCTGGATCAGCTTGGAGACCACGGAGGCTGAGGTAAGCAAGAGCGCCCCGGAGAAGATGGATGTAGTGAGGAAAAAGCGCTGATCCTCGCCGACGAGCATCCTGGCGATGTGCGGGCCGACGAGGCCGATAAAGCCAATCGTCCCGGCCATCGAAACGGCAGTCGCAGCCATGAGGGAGACGCCCACCAGTGTGAGCGTGCGCAGCCTGTTGACGTTGATTCCCATGGACCTGGCGCGGTCGTCTCCCATTCGAAACGCCGTCAGTGTCCACGCGTTGCGGTAGAAGAATGCAATGACGATCAGCGAGACGAGTGCAAGGAGGCCGATCTGGGGCCACTTGGCGCGCGTGAGACTGCCCATCGTCCAGAACACCACCTGCTCTAGCTGGGTCTGCGAGGCGAGGTACTGCATCAGTGCCAGGAGAGCGTCGAAAAGGAACACGATTGCAATGCCTAGCAAGATCATTCCCTCCGTGCCGGCGCTCTTTGACCGGGAGAAGAGGACAATCACCGCGCAGGCCGCGATGCCGAACACCCACGCGCTGCCGGCCATTCCCAGCGTTGCACCAATTCCTGCCGCGGTGAATCCGGAGACGGTGGCGAAGGCGGCGCCGAAGCTGGAGGCAGCGGAAATGCCCAGTGTATAGGGCTCTGCGAGGGGGTTGCCCAGGATGGTTTGCATCTCTGCACCAGCGGCAGCGAGGGCAGCGCCGATGAGGACTGCCGTGATGGTCATTGGCAGGCGAATATCAAAGATGATCTGTCGGTCAACAGGGCGGGAATCGCTGGGGTGAAATAGCACATATATCGCCTCATTAGCAGGCATACTGCTGCCGATGAGGAAATCTGTGGCGGTGACTGCACATAGCAGAGCCGCGAGCCCGGCGATGATTGCCACCTTGCGCCTGCTGGCTGCTCGGTACCAGCTCACGCCGGGACGTTGACGTCGCGGGATGCTGTCTTTGTGATCCTTCCCGTTTACGGCAGGGATTGACCGTGTCGGGGCGACGTGGCTCATGGCAAACCAGTCCAGAAGGTGCCGCTCGCCTCCACGGGGAGGAATTTTTCGTGCAGTTCCTTCATGTCAGCCTGCGGGTCAATGTCGGCAAACAGGTCGGGGTGCATGGCCTTGGCGAACCACTCGATGGCCAGGTAGTTGTACGGAGAGTCGTAGAAGTGATGCCACGCGGCGTAGGCTCGCTTGTCCTTGACGGCTCGCATTTCCTTGAGGACAGGTTGCCCGTTAACGACGCGCTGAAAATCCTGGGCTGCCTGATCGGCGGACTCGTCGTAGCCGAGGGGGATAAAGCCAGTCCTTTTTGGCTGCTGCTTGGCATTAGTCCAGTCAGCGCCGGTGGCGATGATGACGTCCGGGTCTTTTCCAGCCAGCGCTTCGGGGGAGACTTGGCCTTGCTTACCTTCGATCATGTCGTCTCCCAGGTTCTTGCCACCCGCTGCGGTGACCAATTGAGCCAGGTTGGACTTGGCGAAAGTGGAGCAGCAGTCGAAGTAGCCGGGAGCCCGCCAGAGGAAGGTCGGGGTGGGAGTGGCCTTGGCTTTTTCCAACCGGTCGTGAACCATGTCCACCTTGGATTCGTAGAATCGGGCGTACTTCTCCGCCTCCTTTTCGTGCCCGAGCACTTTGCCGAGCAATCGCACGCTCGGTGCGGTGTTTTTCACCGGGTCGGTGAAGTAGTCGACGGTGACGGTGGGGATTCCGGCCTTTTCAAGGCCGTCGACGATGCCAGCGTCTTGGGCTGCCTCAAAACTGTTCGCAGAGACAATGAAGACATCTGGGCGGGACTCCAGGGCCTGTTCGACGGACATCGAGCCGTCGTAAACCTCGCCGGTCTGCTTGATATCCCCGATCTTCGAGAATTTCTGTTGGTACTTTTTGTACGTGCCGGGATCGTTCTGCTGCAGGTCATCGGGCCAGGCGACGACGCCCTGGAGCGGGTTTTCCTTGTTGAGGATAGCGGTGGTGTAGAGCATTCTCTGCCCGCCCATGAGGATCCGCTCGACCTTCTTCGGAACCTCAACATTGCGCCCGAGGATGTCGGTGATCTGCTGTTTTTCTCCGCTGATTGCGGAGTGTGGTCCGTCGCTGGCGCTGCAGGCGGCGGTCATGAAGAGGCCGGCGGCGGCGACGGCCGAGACAACTGCGCGAGCCATGCGAAGATGAGGGCGCATGGGGGTTCGGGGGCTGCGAGCCCTAAGTGTCGTGAGGGACAACTATGTTCCTTTCTTTTGGTTGGCTTACTTAGGTTAGCCACACCTTAGAGCAATGGCAATGCTTGGAGGTAAAAGCTGTCTTACGCCCCATTAGGAAATTGAAGCGAGGCGTCGAGAATAGGTCCGCAATAGCAGCACGGCAGTGGTTGCGAAGCCCGCGATCAGTCCCCACCACACGCCGTAGCCCTCCCACCTCAGGAGCTTGCCCATCACCAGAATTCCGGGTACGCCGACTAGCCAATATCCAATGAGAGTGCAGCGCAGCCCAGAAGTGGTGTCCTTGAGACCCCTCAACAAGCCCACTGTCACGTTCTGAATCCCCTTAGAGAACTGCTGAAGCACGGCGAGGCACAGAAGCAGGACGGCGATATGAAAGGTGGTGGCGTCTGCACTTCCCAGGAACGGGCGCAGTATCCAGCGACCCAGCAGAAGCCACAGTGCGCCCATAACCCCCAGGTACACGACCACGACGAGTAGTACGCGCCGGGTTACCGCGCGCACCGCGTTGGCACCTTCGGCTCGTGCCCTCGTGATGAGCACCGACCCGCCGTGGGAGAAGCCGATGCAAACCTGGTAGACGATGTACGCCAGCTGGTTGACAACGTTATGCGCTGCCAACATCTGTGGGCTGAGGGTTCCCATCACCAACCCGGCGATTGTCGTAATCGCTGCCTCCGAGCCATAGGTCAGGCTAACTGGTACTCCGAGGCGCACGAGGTGGCGTATAGTCTCCCCGTCGCCGGCGCGGGGCAGGACCTGAAAGTAGGGTTGCAGCTCGGGTATACGCAGCACGGCCATGTGGAAGGCTAGCAACGTGAATAGTTGGACGGTGGTCGTGGATAGCCCGATGCCCGCCACCTTCCATGTGTCCGACGTTGCCCAAGCCATAAACGACCAGTTCAGGGCGATGTTGACGAAGATTGATACCAGCGTGATGGCAAGCAGGGAGCCAGGCTTGCGCATGCCCACCGCGAACTGGCGCAAGACGTTGAGCCACAACATGGGGATGAGTCCCGGCGCCAATGTGAGGGTCATGGCGAAGGTGAGATGGGCGACCTGCTCGTCGATAGGCAGAGCAAGAACCAGTGCGCCGAAGGTGATGACCAGTAGCGCGCCGAGGACCGCAGTGCCTGTGCCCACGGCGAAGGAGGATCGCACGGCTCGCCGGATCCGCTCCGCGCCTTCCTCCGAGGGCTGACCAGAGGCTTCTTCCCGTTCCATCTCTGCCGCAGCCTCGGCCACGAGATTTGAGCTGGCCGTCACCATGCCCACGCACATCGTGCGGATCTGGTTGTATAGCTGCATGGCCAAGCCACCGCCAGCGATCGCCAGCACCCCCACGGATTGCAGCATCAGAACGTCCGTGGTGGTCAGCGCCACCCCGGCGAGCTGCACTCCGGCGATGGGAAGAGAAATTCCAAGGACTTCGCGGTACTTCTGAATGGAGTTCAACCCCGCAGCCACCCTCATCTCCGCACCGCGCTGCATCGTGGCGCCTGGCAGTCGGCGCACAAGGAGTGCGAATCGCGGTAGGCGCGCAGCAAGCCGGAACCGGTCGCTTTCTTCCCGCCCAGGAGATGCGGGGCATTACGGGTGAGGACACGTAGCGATGGGCCGGAATTGGCTAGGTGTTCCATGGTTGCGCTTGTTGAGCCTTGTCTCGTGAGGGGAAGTTTCTAATTGTCCCGGGCTGCCTGCGATGCAATCCCGGTGGCCACAGTGGTAGTGAGCCTTGCGGAAACAAATTTTTGGAAAGGTTAGGTAAGGCTAGGCTACTAACGCGGGGGCTATTAACTTCTTACACGGTGGGCAATAGGGAGCGCAAGGATGCGAAAAATCCCCAGCCTGTGACCCGTGTGGGCCACTGACTGGGGCAAAATCTGGTCGGGATAACAGGATTTGAACCTGCGACCCCCTCGTCCCGAACGAGGTGCGCTACCAAGCTGCGCCATATCCCGGTCTGGAGCGGCACGCTAGTTTTGCAAACTGTGCAAAGCCAACGGCTGCAACTCGAATTACTATAGCCCGCACGAGGTGTATTTTTCAAAATGGCAGCGTATCGCACCTTTTCGGCTACCCAGCTACTCCGCCGGCTTCTCCACGATGTGGATCAACGTCGCCGACGGGCGGCAGAAAACGCGGAAGGGCACGTACTTAGAGCTGCCCAACCCGTTGGTCACGTGCAGCCACATGCGCTCGGTCCAGCGGGAAAGCCCGCGCACCCGACTCCTGTCGATGCCGCAATTCGTCACAATGGCGCGCCCACCCGGCAGGCATAGCTGCCCGCCGTGCGTGTGACCGCTCAGCACCAGCTGGTATCCATCGGCGGCAAAGCTATCCAGAACGCGCGGTTCCGGGGAGTGGCTTAGCCCGATGGCCAGGTTGGCGTCATTATTAGGGCGACCAGCGATCCGCGAGTAATCGTCCAGATCGTGGTGAGGGTCGTCCACGCCCGCGATGGCCAGCTTGATCTTGGCCGGGCTGGCGAGGGAACCCGTGGCGGCGGGGTCGATGGCGAACTCGACGGTGGCGTTCGAGGCATCACGCCAGCCCCGTTCGATGAAGGCCGCGCGCATGCCCTTCCATGGCAGCTCCTCCTTGGAGGGCTTGCGCTTCTTTCCGAGCAGGTAGATGAACGGATTCACCGGCCGCGGCGCGAAGTAGTCGTTGCTGCCGAAGACGAATACGCCGGGGCGCTCCAGCAGTGGCCCGAGCGCGCGCAGTACCCCCGGCACGCCTTCCTTCTCGCCGAGGTTGTCGCCCGTGTTGACCACCAGGTCCGGGTCCAGGCGATCCAGCGCAGCGACCCACTCCTGCTTTTGTCGCTGGCTGTCCAGCATGTGCAGGTCGCTGACGTGCAGCACCCGGAAGCTGTCCCAATCGTCGGGTAGCGTGCCGGGTTCTAGCAGTGGCACCGTTACCTCGTGTAGCTGGAACTTGAGGGTTTCTCTATATGACGCCGCAGCGACCGCGGCGCCGGCCGCCCCAATTCCGAGCGCGCATTTCAGCACGTTGGCGGGGGTGAGCAGGCGTGTGCGGGACTGGGGTTGGGAGGTTCGGCGTTGATTCTTCACGCCCCCAGCGTATCGCTTCCTGCGCCGGCGGGAAGTGTGCGCCGGGTGGCGCCGGCTGGGTGGCGCCGGCTGGGTGGCTCAGTGTCGGAGGCTCAGTGCCGGAGGCTCAGTGCCGGGCGGCGGCTACTGGAACTGGCGCAGGAAATCGTCGAGGTCTTCCAGTCCCCGCTGGACTTCCGGCGGCAGGTTAAGTTCCGGCGGCGGGCTATCCGCTGGCTGTGGGCGGGTTGTGCCCTCCCCTCCACCGGAGCCATTTCCCGAATTGGATGACGAGCCCCACTTGCCGGGATCCGTGCCCGCGTCGTACTTCTTGTCGTAGCTAGGTAGCTTCCCGCCACCGTACTTGTCGATCATCGGCTTGGAGGCTTCGAAGAAGATCCGGGCGGGCTCGTTACCGCCGTAGAGGTTGCCAGAGCCACACTGGCGCACCGGGGAGGTACACAGGTTCTGGGGAGTTCCACCATCGTTGAAGATGTAGGTGGAGCCAGCCCAGCCAGGCGTGAAGCCCAGGAATGCGGCGGAGAAGCTGGTCTCCGTCGTACCGGTTTTGGCAGATACCGAGGCACTCCAGCCTTCCGCCCGCGCGGCGGCTGCGGCCGTGCCGCTTTGTGCATCGCTGCCCATGCCGTTGGCCAGCGCGTCGGCGATGGACTTGTCGATGGCTTGCTCGCAGTCGGCCTCCTTCAGCTCAACGGCCTCGCCGTTGCGATCCTTAATGGACAGAACGGGCAGGGGTTCGCACCAGCGCCCGTGGTCGGCCAGGCTGGCTGCCACGTTGGATAGTTCCAGCGGGTCGACGGCGGTCGGTCCCAGCACGAAGGATCCCAGGTTGTTGTCTTTCACATAGCTTTCCACGGAGTTTTCACCGTCGAAGCTGCCCTTGTCCTTGTAGGAGCGCAGACCCAGCTTGATGGCGATATCCACGATGCGCTTCATGCCGATCTTTTCAGCCATCTCGACGAAGGGAGTGTTCGGGCTGGTAGCCAGAGCCTCCTTCAATGTCATATTCGGCTTGTAAGCTCCCGCGTTTTCCACGCAGTACTTGTTTGCGGGGCAACCTCGCGCACCGCCGGCGCCCATGCCCTCAACTTCGGCGCGGGCGGGCACGGCAAGGTTGGTGTTCAGACCCATTCCTTCTTCCATCGCGGCGGCCGCGGCGAAAATCTTGAACACGGAGCCCGCGCCGTGGCCCTGCAGGGAGTGCGTCAGCGGCAGCACGGATTCCCGCTTCTTCTGGTTCAGCCCGTACGTGCGCGACGATGCCATGGCCAACACCTGGTGTTTTCCATCGATCGGGGCCAGATAGTCGGTCGCGGCCGCTACACCGTCCTGATCGGGGGCGACCTTACCGCGGGCAGCGTTCTCCGCGCTCCTCTGCGCCTTCGAATCGAGGGTGGTGCGGATGGTGTATCCGCCCTTCGTGATCTCGTCCTTGGAGATTCCCTTTCCTTCCAGGTACTGCAGGACGTAGTCGCAGAAGAATCCGGAACGGCCAGCGCCGATGCAGCCGTTGGTTGGTATCGCTGGCTCTTCCAACACGCCCAAAGGCTTGGCGGCTAGCTCATCGGCCTTGCTCTGGGGCAACGTCTTCGCCGTCACGCGCGCCTGCAGAACGGCGTTGCGGCGTTTCTTGGCGCCTTCCGGGTTGGTGTACGGGTCTAGCGCGCTGGTCGATTGCACAATGCCGGCCAGGAAGGCCGACTGGTTATCATCCAGGTCCTCTGCGTTGACACCGAAATATGTCTGCGCAGCCGCCTGCACACCGAACGCGCTATTGCCGAAAGAGACCAGGTTGAGGTACCGGGTTAGGATTTCATCCTTAGATAGCTCCCTGTCCAGGTCTCTCGCCATCTTCATCTCGCGCAGCTTGCGGGGCAGGGAGGTCTCGATGGCCTGCGCTGCCTCGTCCTCGTTCTCCGCATCAATCAACCACAGGTAGTTCTTCACATACTGCTGGTTAATCGTCGAGGCGCCCTCCGAGACCCCGCCGCTGGAAAGGTTCGCCAGAGCCGCACGCATGGTGCCACGGATATCCACGCCCTTGTGGTCGTAGAACCGTCGATCCTCGATGGCCACGATGCTGTCCTTCATGGCCCGAGAGATCTTCTTCGACGGCACCTCCGTCCTGTTTTGGTTGTATATCCAGGCAATCGTCTGGCCATCCCGGTCGGTGATCCGCGAGCGCAGCGGCACAGTGTTGTTCTCCGAGATGTCCTGAACGTTGGAGTTCATGGTGTCCGTGCTGGCGTTTACCACCCATCCGCTTGCGCCCGCGAAAGGCAGGATTGCGGCAGCGAGCAGCACGCCACCGGCCAGGATGGCGAGGAAGAGTTTAAGAAATGGCTTCGGTGCGTCCACGCGTAACACCTTAACCCACGCCCCGGACAACCCTTTGCCCTTTCTTTAGGACGCCCTCCTTCCCCACCGCTGGGGGTGCTGCGTCCCCCCGACGGGGTATGCGCATATAAGTAGGCAACGTCTGTTCGAGCTACAGGGCTGGATCCAACCAGCCATGTGATTTACGCCACTTTGTTTGGTGGTGTGACCAGCGGGATTGTGAGGGCGTCAAAAAGAAGAGCGAAAACGCAGGAAGTTAGGCGTATGGCTGAAGGTGGCTCGCTGAATGCTTACAGCGAAATGTCATGTGGATATCAATTACCCCCAAAATGTGACGCATTCGACACTTCTAAAAACTTGTGAATAAAATTACCAGTAGAGCAAGCCTCCAAGGCAGTTGGCGGCAACAGAAACCAGCCGGCGCACAAGGCGCCACAGCCACACTGTCAGGGGCACGTTTCGGAGGAAGAGAATGACTGCATCGCTTGCCCGCACGACGGCCAACAGTGGCGCCAAGCCGACCTGCCAGCCAGCTGAACAAATCACGACCCGCGAGTCCTTTAACAACCGCGGCGAGTGGATTACGCAGGCGCACTGCCGCAACGTGGATCCGGACGAGCTATTTGTCAAGGGTGCAGCGCAGCGCAAGGCTGTAGCGATCTGCCGCCACTGCCCAGTGGTGCTGCAGTGCCGTGCCGATGCTCTGGATAACAAGGTGGAATTCGGCGTGTGGGGTGGCATGACCGAGCGCCAGCGTCGTGCACTTCTGCGCAAGCACCCCGAAATCAACAGCTGGGCGGACTTCTTCGCAGGCCAGCTGGAGGCTACCCAGGCAGCAAAGCAGTAATTGCCGCAGTAAGAACTTCCGCACGCGCTACAGTGGTGGCCATGACTAACTGGGAATACGTAACCGTACCGCTGCTCACTCACGCCACTAAGCAGATCCTGGACAACTGGGGTCAGGATGGCTGGGAGCTCGTATCCGTCCTGCCTGGCCCGACCGGCGAGCAGCACGTGGCATACATGAAGCGCCCGCTGGAGCAGTAAAAACTAAAAGCTAGAAACCACAAGCTCAAGCACACGAAAACACATGGCACAGAACAATTTCCACGCAAAGCTCGAGGAACTGGGTCTGCAACTACCGCCGGTGGCCGCACCAGTGGCCGCCTATGTTCCCGCCGTGCGCAGCGGCAATATCGTCTACACTTCCGGCCAGCTGCCCTTCGTCGACGGTGCATTGCCCGTCACGGGTCTGGTAGGCGCCGATGTGACAGAGGAGCAGGCTTATGACGCCGCCCGTACCGCCGCACTGAACGCCATTGCCGCCATCGACGACCTGGTGGGTATCGAAAACATCGAGCGGATCGTGAAGGTCAACGGATTCGTAGCCTCTACGGCCGACTTCGGTGGCCAGCCGGGAGTGATTAACGGGGCTTCGGAACTGTTAGGCCAGATTTTCGGCGAGGCTGGTGTGCACGCCCGCGCCGCAGTCGGCGTGGCCGCACTGCCACTGAATGCCCCCGTAGAAGTAGAAATCATCGCGCAGATCAGCGCATAATTTGGCCGTTCGATCTACACTGGGAGGCATGGAGCACCCTGCTTATAGCCAACTACGCCCAGTAACCCCGAACGTCGGCGTCGTACTCGCGCCGAACCCCAGCTACGCTGCCCTGGAAGGTACGAACTCCTGGGTGATTCGAGGGGAAAACGACACAGTATCCGTTGTGGTGGATCCGGGTCCGCAAGACGAAGGTCACCTGAACGTGCTGAACACCAAGGCCACCGAAGGGGGCGCAAACATCGGAGTTGTGCTGCTGACGCACCGCCATGCGGATCACGCCAATGGTGCCCAGCGCTTCCGTCAGATCTCCGGTGCGCCGATCCGCGCCTTCGACAAGCAGTACTGCATTGCCGCTGACGAGCTTAAGGACGGGGAGATCATCTCCTTCGAAGGCCTGACCCCGACCATTGAGGTTGTGCACTGCCCTGGTCACACCTCCGACTGCGTGGCCTTCTTCATCCACTCCAACGGCGGCACCGATGATTCCGACGTGGAGGGCATCATCACCGGCGACACCCTGGCCGGCCGCCACACCACCATGATCTCCGAGACCGACGGCGACCTGGGGGCTTACCTGGAGACCCTGGCTAAGCTGCGCGAACGCGGGCAGGACAAGCCACTGCTGCCGGGTCACGGTCCAGATCAGCCGAACCTGGCCGAGGTGGCTCAGAAGTACATCGACCGTCGCGAGCAGCGCCTGGAGCAGGTCAAGGAAGCTCTGAAGAAGCTGGGCGACGATGCCTCGGTGAACGACATTGTGGATGAGATCTACACGGATGTCGACCCGGTTCTGCGCAACGCTGCCGCACAGTCCACTCGCGTGACGCTGCGCTTCCTGCGCGGCGACGAAAACTAGCGCGCGCTACCCCCAGCGCTTAATCCCCGGTTTAGCGCTGGCGCTGCTTAGCGAGCGCGCTTAGCCAGACGCTCAGTGTCGGAGATCAGCACCGACTTGCCCTCCAGGCGGATCCAACCGCGGTGGGCAAACTCTGCCAGCGCCTTGTTCACCGTCTCGCGCGAAGCGCCCACCAGCTGGGCGATCTCTTCCTGCGTCAGGTCGTGGTGCACGCGCAGCGCCGTGCCTTCCTGCGTGCCGAAGCGGTTGGCCAGCTGCAGCAGAGCCTTGGCCACGCGGCCGGGAACGTCCGTGAAAATCAGGTCCGCCAGGGAGTTGTTGGTGCGGCGCAGGCGGCGAGCCAGCACGCGCAGCAGCTGCTCGGCGATCTCCGGGTGCTCGCTGATCCAGTTGTGCAGCATGACGGAATCCATCGTCGCTGCGTGGAGCTCCGTCACGCAGACGGCAGATGAGGTGCGCGGACCCGGATCGAAGATAGACAGCTCGCCGAACATGTCGGATGGCCCCATGACCGTCAGTAGGTTTTCGCGCCCATCGACCGAATGACGGGCGAGCTTCACCTTGCCGCTGATGATGATGTACAGACGGTCGCCGGGCTCGCCTTCTTCGAAAATGGTGGTGCCACGCGGGAACTTGACGGTATCCAGCTGGTCAATAAGGGTACGCACCGCGGTGGGTTCAACACCTTGGAAGATGCCTGCCCTTGATAGTATCTCGGATACTTCTGCCATCCTAAGTTTCACTTCCGTTTCTGGCGTCGCGGTGGCTGGGTTGACCACCTGGTCTATGTCGCGCTCGAATGTAGGGTTCGTCTCTTTTGTTAAACCATACCCAACTATGTCACAGACCTAATCCGAGCCCGGGTACATTAGGAATATTATCGATCAGTTCTGCCGATTCTGAAGGTTCCACAGGTTCCATGTCCGCTGAAGGTTCCATGTCTGCTCAGCCCACGCCCCCGACGCTACCCCGCATCGGCTCGCACATCGCGGCGAAGGGAAAGGAAACCCCTCTTGGGCGCAAGCGTCGCGCCCGGAAAATCAACCGCACCCTCGCCGTGGCCTACCCGAATGCATTCTGTGAGCTGGACTTTAGCAATCCTCTGGAGCTGCTGGTAGCCACCGTTCTGTCCGCCCAGTGCACGGACAAGCGCGTGAATGCTGTGACCCCGGCGCTGTTCCGTCGCTATCGCACCGCGGCCGACTATGCGGAGGCCAACCTCGAGGAGGTTGAACAGATCATCAAGTCCACTGGCTTTTATCGCTCCAAGGCTAAGAGCATTGTTGGCCTCGGCCAGGCCATCGAGGACAACTACGAAGGCGAAGTCCCGGACACGCTAGAGCAACTGGTGAAGCTCCCCGGTGTGGGGCGCAAAACCGCCAACGTGGTGCTCGGCAACGCTTTCGACACCCCGGGCATCACCGTCGATACGCACCTGGGGCGCTTGGCTCGTCGCTGGAAGCTGACGGAGCACGAAGACCCCGTGCAGGTCGAACGCGACCTCATGGAGCTCATCGAGCGAAAAGAATGGACCCTCTTTTCCCACCGGGCGATCTTCCACGGCCGCCGTATTTGCCACTCCCGCCGGGCAGCCTGTGGAGCCTGCTTCCTGGCACACCAGTGCCCTAGCTTCGGGGTCGCGGGGCCGGCTGACCCCGAGGTGGCGTCAACAATGATTAAGTCGGACGACCGCGAGCACCTCCTGGATATGGCGGGGTTCGGGCCGAGTGGCCAGGTAGACTGATTTCCTGTTATGTCTGCACCTGTCGAACACTCCGCTCGCACGCGCGCGATCATCATCGCCGTCACGCTGGTCGTCGGTATTGCGATTGCTTGCGTGCCGCTGGTCATGGCGTTGCGCGGGGATTCTGCGGACAACGCGGGTGGGGCTAGTTCTTCGGTGGAGGACGCCCCCTCGGCCTCCGCCGCCGAAGGTCCTGTCGAGGTCACGCACAAGGTCCGCTGCCCGGAAGGCGCGGGGGAGGCCTCCGTGAGCCCTCACGCTGAGCTGCAGGACGTGCGCCTGCCGTGCCTGACGGAGGGCAGCACGGACGGTAAGAGCAGCGCCGACGCGAAGGCGAGTACCTCCCTGGCCGAGCGCCTGGCCGGCAAGCCCGCCGTCGTGAACGTGTGGGCCTGGTGGTGCGCGCCGTGCCGCAAGGAACTGCCGATGATTCAGCAGCTCGCCGCCGACCACCCCGAGTGGAACGTCGTGGGCGTGCACCTGGATGCGAAGGGCCAGGCCGGTGCCGACATGCTGCGGGATCTGGGCGTGGATGGCCTGCCGAGCTTCCAGGATTCCAACCACGCCTTCGACTCCGCGGCGAAGCTGCCGAAGGTCGTGCCGCTGACCGTGGTCTACCGCCCCGACGGCACCCGGGCGCGCCTGTACGCGCAGACCTTCCGCAGTGCAGAGGAGATGGAAAAGGCGGTGAAGGAAGCCCTATGACCCGCCCGAGTTCGCACCTAGCCCAGTGGCTTGCCCATGCGCAGGCCCAGCCGGAACTACCCGTCGACCTGCCCGAATGGCTGCGCGACTTCGCCCGCGACTGCCGCGAAGTGGGCATCCACCAATACCTCAACGACTCCGCCCGCATCGTCCCGGAGACCGACGAGCACGGCCGGCCGCCGCGCTACTCTGCGGTGCTGATTCTTCTTTCTGGTGACGCCACCTTCATCCGCCCCGCCGGTGCCACAGGAAGGCAGGCCATCCCCGCCGACGCAACCATGCTGCTGACCCACCGCGCGCCGACGATGCGCAACCACAGCGGACAAGTGGCCTTCCCTGGAGGAGGCGTGGAGGAAGCCGACGCTGGGCCGATCGACACTGCCCTGCGGGAGGCCGAAGAGGAAACAGGGCTGAACCCGGACACGGTGGAGCCGTTTGCAGTGCTGCAGCCGATCTACATTGATCGCACGAACTTCGCGGTGGTGCCGGTGGTGGCGTGGTGGCGTCATCCCCATCGGGTAGAGTGCCCCACGACCGAAAACGATTGGGTAGAGCCATACCCGCTGCCCGAGTTGGTGAACCCCCAGCAACGCTTCGAGGTTGGGGTGTACGGCTGGCGCGGGCCGGCCTGGACGCTGCCCATCGGTGAGGAGAAACCGCTGGTGCTATGGGGCTTCACCGGAGGTGTGATAAACGCGCTCTTACGCCGCGCAGGCTGGGAGGAACCCTGGTCCAGCGGCGGAGGCGAAGATGGTGCCGAAGAGCCGCATAACCTCTTTACAACCCTGGCCAGCTCCGCCAACGGCGAGGCGCTAGGGGAGATGAGAGAAGGGTTCGACAGAGCAGAAGAACAAGGCAGAAACGGAGGCGCACCATGACCGGGATGACGGGAGCAACGATCCTCGACATCGTGCTGGTGTTCGTGTGCCTCGGCGCGCTGACCTCCGGGTACCGCCAGGGCGGGTTTAGCGCTGCGCTGAGCTTTGTGGGCGTGATCCTCGGCGGCTTCTTCGGTGTGAAACTGGTGCCGATCGCGGTGCGAGTGGCGGAGGAAAACTTCAGCGATAACCACAGTGCCCGCTTCTTTGCGGCGCTGATCACGGTGACGGTGGTCGTGGTCGTGGGCTACGCCATTGGCTCCAGCATCGGCGCGAACCTGCGGGATAAGATCCGCACCCGCGAGCTGCTGCGATTGGAATCGGTCGTCGGCGCGATCGTGCAGGTTTTTACGACGCTGCTGATCGTGTGGCTAGTGCTGGTGCCAATTGCCACCGGGAACGTCGGCGGGTTCGGCAAAGCGATCAAGGGCAGCAAGATCCTCGGCGCGGTCGGCAATTCCGCCCCAGCCTGGTTTAAGCAGCTACCGGCGCAGACATCCCAGCTGATCAACGACTCGGGCTTCCCGATGATCGCGGATCCGATGGAGAACCTCCCGACCACGGAAGTCGACCCGCCTGACAACGCCTTAATGCGATCCCCGGCGGTCAAGAACACACGCGAAAGCGTGGTGCGCGTTGTGGGAGAGGCGGAACAATGCAGCCGCATCCTGCAGGGCAGTGGATGGGTGATCGACAAGGATATGGTGATGACGAACGCCCACGTCGTTGCCGGTACCGACAAGGTCACGCTGGCCACCAAGGACGGGCCACACGAGGCCAAGGTTGTCTACTACAACCCGCAGCAGGATATCGCGCTGCTGCACAGCGCCGACCTGCCCTTCGTGCCGATGAAGTGGGCCGAGGACGAGGGTAAGCAAGGGCAGGACGCAATCGTCATGGGGTACCCGCACGGCGGGCCGTTCCAGGCATCGCCCGCGCGTATCCGCGAGAAGTTCGTGGTCAGCGGCCCGAATATCTATGCCAACGCCCGCGTGGAGCGCGAAAGCTACTCGCTGCGCGGATCCGTGGTGCAGGGGAACTCCGGCGGTCCGCTGATTGACACGAACGGGCACGTGCTGGGGTTGGTCTTCGGTGCGGACGTGAATGAGAAGGACACGGGCTACGCTTTGACGAAGCAGGAAGTCCTCAGCCATGTCGGGGACGTGAACAAGCACCACGACAGTGCCGACACCGGGGCCTGCGTGGCGGAGTAGTGCCGCCTAGCGTGCGTTCGCCTGTTCGCGGATGATCTCTGCAATGCAGTGGGGATCTTCGACGTGCGGATAGTGCCCCACGCCGAACAGCACCCGCCGGTCGGCCGTTGCGGCGCGCCGAGCGGACTTCTCCGCCAAGGCTTCGTCGAAAACGGGATCCATGTTGCCGTCGATGGCTAGCAGCGGCACCTCAACGTGGTCGGGGAAAGTCCGCTCGAACCTAGTGCCCTCCGGGCGGAAGCGGCTGCGGAAGGGCCAACGTAGGTATTCGCAGGAAAGATGTGCGACCTTATCCACCTGCATAGCTTCGCGGCGAAGTGCGGCGTTGCGGAAGTAGGCGTCCGTATCCCTAAAACCTGGGGCCACACCAGCCCTAAAGATCTTTTCGGCGACCGCAGCGTTGTCCGCCAGCAACTTGCGCTCCGGAAGGCGCGGCAGCTGGGCGGAAAGAATGCGACGGGCGAAGTGCGGCTGGGAAAAAGGCTGCGCCAGAATGCCGCGGAAGCGCAACGGCGGGTTAATTGAAGACAAAGTGATGAAGCGGCGGACGCGATCCGGGTGGTGCGCCACCAACGTCCAGGCAACCATGCCGCCGTAGCCGTGACCGACAACCGTGGCGGTCGTGTAGCCCAGACCCCGGATCACCCCGGCCATGTCGCTGGCTGCGGTGGTCAGGTCGTAGCCGCGTGGCGTTTTGTCCGAGCGCCCATAGCCGCGAAGGTCGACGGCGGCCAGGCGCAGATCCTCGCCAGCCAGCTGCTGCATTAGCGGGTGCCAGTCGAAGGCGCCACCGCCGAAGCCGTGGATGAACAACACCAACGGTGCGTAGCGGGGGCCTTGTACGTCTACACGAAGGCGCACACCCCGCGAATGCACAAAAGTGGCATGCGGGGTGTGCGGATCTGAAGCGTGGGGGTCTTCGGACGTCATGTAAAGAGCTTAAGGAATTTAGGTGTACATTCCCGACTTGCGGCCAGACGCAGAGTTCTTGCCACCCTGCGGGATGACGGTCTTTAGCTCGCTGACGGACTCGATGGTCTTTTCCGGCTTCTTCACGCCCTTGACCTGCTTCACACCAACCAGAGCCAGGATGATGACCAGCAGCAGCATGAACAGGAAGACGATCAGGAATGCCAGCCAGCGCGGCAGGAAGGTATCCAGAGCCTCGGCGATGGTGAAGAAGAGGAAGAAGGAGCTGTAGGCCAGGATGATGGCGGCGGCGCCGAACAGGCCCACACCGATGCCGGCCTTCTTGGCGGAGGTAGCGATCTCGGTCTTCGCCAGCTCGACCTCAGAACGGACGAGGGAGGAGACCTGTGCGGAAGCGTCCTTCACCAGATCGCTGATGCTGGCCTGGCCCTTGGCGTGGGTATCCACATCCGACAGTGGAATAGCGTTGACCTGCGGGTTAAAGCTATCGCGGTCGGTGAACATGCCTGCGCGATCTTTGTTGCTCACTGTAAAACTCCTGGGGGTTACACCTAATTGACTTCCCCTAGTTTGCCAGACCACGGGGAAGTTTGCGCGGGCGGGTGCATTATTGTCTTAAATATGTCTGACAATTCTGTGCACGATCCGCTCGCCGGACTGGCCGATCTGCCCGGCGTGCCGGAGGCTGTGGCCCAAGCCAACGATCACCTCGCGCGCCTGCACCGTCACCCCGCGAACCTGCGTGGATGGGATGTCACGGGCGCGGAGGCTGTGCTGCGCGGGGCGCGGGCTTCGGCACAGCTGGACGGCGGTAGTCCGCGGCTGCCCGAGGACGGCCAGGTGGAAGATCCGATCCTGGCCGGTGCGCTGCGTGCCGCCGAGCTGCTGGCGCCGGACGGGATCACGGACACGGTAACCACGTGGCGCCGCGCCCCGTTGCAGATCATCGCCCGTATTAATGCGGTGGCTAGCCCGCAGATGTCCGACCCAGCGTTTCGCCAGAAGGCCGCGGGCGACGCAGAGTTCCTGGTGCCGGGCCGCCCGCGCCGTTCGACGGATGCGCGCCTGCAGCTGCTGGGCAAGTTCATCGCTGGTGGGACGAAGGTGAATGCGACGGTGCTGTCTGCGGTGATCCACGGCGAACTGTTGGCTTTGCAGCCTTTTGCGGACGCCACCGGCGTGACCGCCCGCGCGTGCTCCCGTCTGGCGACCATTGCCACTGGCCTGGATCCGCGCGGTTTGGGTGTGCCGGAGGTGTGGTGGAACCGCAAGCGCGAGGATTACATGGCGAAGGCAGAGGCTTTCGCCAGCGGCACCCCGGAGGGCGTGGCCGAGTGGATTATTTTCCACGCCACGGGTCTGTCGGAGGGGTCGCTGGAAGGCAAGTCGATCGCGGACGCGAAGTAGTGCGGGCGCGGGGCTAGACCCCTTCGTCGCGCCCGCGCAGCCACATCGCCAGCCCAGTAGCGGCGATGCCGAGCAGTGCGAGTGTGGCGCCCGCCCCGGCCAGCACCGCTGCCTGGGGGAATAGCGGTTCGGGGCGGCTGAACTGCCGGATCGGCCAGTCGGATTCGGTCGCCCGCTTTTTGAGGGGACGGTCCGGGTTCACGGCAACCGGGTTGCCCACCAGCTCCAGCATGGGGATGTCGGTGGCGGCGTCGGAATAAGCGTAGCTTTCGTCCAGGTCGTAGCCGTGTTCCGCGACGAGCTGCAGGATCCGTTCGACCTTGGCGTGGCCCTTGTTGAAGTGCGTGACGGCGCCGGTGAAGCGCCCGTCCTTTTCTTCTAGTTCTGTGGCAAACAGGTGGTCAACGCCGAGTTCTTTGGCGATCGGCTGCACCATGATGGAGGCCGAGGCCGTCACGATGGCGATGCGATGACCCATTTTGCGGTGCCATTCGATGAGCTCGCGCGCTTCGGTATAGATGAACGGGGTGATGACTTCCTGCAGCGCGTCTTGGGCGACTTGGCGCAGCGGTTCGGATTCGCGATCCTTAATGATGCTGGTCAGCGCGTCTTTGGTGGATTCCAGGTTGTCCTCGGAATGGGTGGAGAGCATGTAGTTGCCCAGCATCGCCATCATCTTCAGCACCTCACTGGTGTTCAGCAGGCCGCGTTCGGCCATAGGGCGGCGGTAGGCCAGGGACGCCGACGTATCGATAATCGTCTTATCGAGGTCGAAAATAGCCAAAATCCGCCCATCGCCCGATGCGCGTGCTGGCTCCTGGTGCTGATTCACATTCGTCATTCTAATTACATTCCGTCCCTTATGTCACTCTTATCTTTTCCTGTTTCTGGTTATCCACAGGCTCTAGACCCTTTTTTGTGACGCCAACCCGACTTTTCCACAGCCAAAAAATCAGGGGTACTTTTACGACCGCTCAACTGACAGCCTTTGTTTCATGGGAGCAGGGAAGTCAGGTAAGCGGAACAAGACAGCAGCAAAGAAGGCAGCAGCGACAGCCCCAGCGGGGAAGCTGAGGCCGGTGATTATCGACATCGCCGACCCGCTGTGGAATAACGAGGCACGCATGGTGGCGGCCGTGACCAGGCGCCCCATGGTGGTGCACGACGGGGCGGAGGAATCCACCGCAGAGCTGCTGCGTGACCTGGATCGGAAAGACGGATTTACGTGCCAAAACTCCGCCATCGTACTGAGTGATAGGGATAGCGAACTTACTCGCCACCGCCTGGTGCGCACGATCCGCGTGGACCAACTGGAGCCCTCCCTGGACGCGGGCGGGGCGATGGTGCTGGCGGAGATGATCGGGGCGAACGACGTGGTACGCATCGCGGTGAGCTCCGCGGTGGGCGGCGCCGGGTCCAGCCTGTTTGCAGCCCAACTGGCCTATTACATGTCCTGCGAGGGAAGGCCCGCGGTTCTTGTGGACGCCGACCCGCATTCCTGTGGCCTGGATCTTGTACTGGGCAAGGAAAGGCGGCCCGGACTAACCCGAAACCAGATCCCCGCTGACTGCGACTTCGAGCAGCTGCGCAGCCACCTGCTGATGTTGGGCTTCGATAGCGCGGGCGGCAAGAAAATCGGCGCCGATGGAGGGGCCGTGCCCGTGATTTACGCCGACCGCTATCCGACGTTCGGCGCACACAGCGGCGGCAGAGGCTTGGACGTGGGGCAGCTCGC
Source organism: Corynebacterium sp. LK28 (assembly GCF_014335105.1). Classification (NCBI taxonomy): domain Bacteria; kingdom Bacillati; phylum Actinomycetota; class Actinomycetes; order Mycobacteriales; family Corynebacteriaceae; genus Corynebacterium; species Corynebacterium sp. LK28. The sequence continues at coordinate 253,092 of NZ_PDGZ01000009.1, forward strand.
CCACCTGATGCACGCGGACGACATGGTGGTGGATTGCGGGCGCAGCCTGCCGGTGGCCGATAGCGCCAGCGCCGGGTGGACGGAACAGTGGGGCGAGGCGGAACCAGACGTGCACATCCTGGTCGCGCCCTTAACCATCCAAGGGGTGACGGCCGCCAGCGCATTGCGTAATCGAATGCTGGAAAACGACCGTGCAAAACCACTGATCGTGCTGCGGGAAACCCCCGGGGCATCAACGTCCGTGGCTGTCGCGGCGTTGATGCTGGACGAGGCTCCAGTGACAGTGATCCGCCACGATGCCCAGTGCGCGTCCGCCTTAGACCGGGGTGAAGCCGAGTATTGGATCGAAAGTTCGCTGAAACATGACCGCGCTCGCGAACCGGTGCGTGAGGTGTGGGAGAAGATCCAGGGGATCATCGGCAACTGCGCGCTTCCGTTGGCGAGCTAGGGAATTGGGAGTAGGGGGGAGACCGTGGTGGCGTCAAGAAGGAAAAAGGCCGAGCGCAGCCAACCGGAACCGGAGCGTGGGCTGCTGGCTCTTGTGCGCGACGACCTGGCAGAACAGGGAATCAGTCGGCCGGATGAGCACGATCTTTCGCGCAGCCTGCACCTCCTTGGGGAGGCGAGCGTGGAGAATGTGCGCACGCTGCAGAGGGAATTCAGCGGGCTGGGGCCGCTAGCCGGGCCGCTGCTGGATCCGCAGGTGACAGATGTGGTGCTCAACGGTGATGGCGACGTGTGGGCGGACCGGGGTGCGGGGATGCAGCGCGTGGATAGCGTGAAGATCAGCGCCGAGAGCGCGCGGGATCTGGCGGTGCGCATGGCGACGATGTGCGGCGAGAGATTGGACGAGGCCCGGCCTTTCGCAGACGGAGTGTTACGCGATTTGCCTCCGGACGTAGCAGCGCAGGCGATTCGTGTGCACACGCTGCTGGCGCCCCCGGCGGCAGGCGGCAGTTGCATAAGCCTGCGGGCGATTACCGGTCAGAGGAACTCTTTGGACGCACTGGTGGCCGGCGGGCTGGCTAGTAGGGAGATGGCCGAAGTGCTGCGGCGAATAGTGCGGGCGCGGCGAAACATTTTGATTAGCGGTGGGACGGGCGCGGGTAAGACAACGCTGCTGGCTGCGTTGCTGGCGGAAGTGGCCCGCGACCAGCGGTTGATTGTGGTGGAGGATACCCCGGAGCTGTTGATCGGCCACCCTCACGTCGTTTCGATGGCGACCCGCGAAGGCAATGCGGAGGGCGCAGGCGCAATCACCATGACAACGCTGGTGAAGCAGAGTCTGCGCATGCGGCCGGACCGCATCGTGGTGGGGGAGATCCGCGGGCCAGAGGTGGCCGATCTGCTGGTTGCGCTCAACACCGGGCATGCGGGCAGTGCAGGGACGATCCACGCGAACGATCCGGCGAGTGTGCCGGGGAGGTTGGAAGCGCTCGGAGCAATGGCTGGCCTGGATCGGATGGCGCTGGCGCGCCTGGTGATCGACGGCATCGACGTGGTGTTGCACGTTTCGCGCACAGACCAGGGGCGACGGTTAACCCACATCGGGCGCTTGGTCGGCGACGAGCGGGCTCGCATCGAAGTGCTGTGGCAGTGGCGCGGCGATGCTGACGGCGGGGGTGGCGAGGTTGCCGAGGGCGCCGAAGCGTTCGAGGAGTTCTGTGATGAACTGGGCTGATGGGGAGCTGATGATTTCCGTACTGGCGGTCGCTGCTGCCGCTCTGATGGTCACTTTCACCCTGAAGATCGTGGTTGGTCGGGTGCTGAAAACTCGTCGCCGGATGAAGTCCCTGGGCGAGGTGCGCGATGTGGTGGATGCCATTGCCCGCGAGGTGATGGCCGGTGGGCGTTCTCTGGACGCCGTCGAGCGTGCGTCTGAGGGGCTGAAAACTGAGGCGCTGCGCCGTGCCCTGGACGTGGAGTGTGCAAGAGTGCGCCTCGGCGCCGCGCCGGGTGCAGAGGCTGTCGGCGCCGGCGCAGGTGCGGGGGCTGGCGCTGGCGCTGGTGCGGGGGCTGCTGGCCCTGTAAACGCGGTAAACAGCGACGCCCCTAGCCTCCTGTCCCACCTATTCCAGATCTGGGGCATTTCCCACCGTCACGGCGTGGGGTTAGCTGGGTTGGCGCGGGCGCATGTGACGGACATTGATGCGCAGCTGGCGCATATTTCGAAATCCACCTCCGCGACGGCGGGAGCACGCCTGACGGTGACGGTTTTGCTGGCGCTACCTGTCGGCGCGGTGGTGCTGGGGCAGGCAAGCGGGTTGGGGACACTGAACTTTCTGATAACCAACGTGCTCGGGGTGCTGCTCTTCCTCGCCGGGGTTGGCCTCGTGTGCGCGGGCACTCTGTGGACGGAGTACCTCAGCGAGTCTTTAACTACGTCTCCGCTAGGAGGAGTGGGCGTGCGGGCCGGTCCGGCCACACCCACGCCCATGGGGCCTCTGGACGCAGCCCGTGCCCTCGACGTCACTGCTGCAGCCCTGCACGCCGGAAAGGCACTGCTACCTGCATGGGAACTGGGGGTAGGGCAGTTGGCACGGGGTAATCGGAGTGAAGTCTGCGAAGGTCAGGATCTGCTTCAACACTCGCTCGCTCTTCTGCATTTAGGTGGGGGAGAGCAGGCCTGGCTCGCATTAGCCGATCATCCACTGTTTGGTCCCATCGCCCGCCAGGCAGCTCAGCAAACCCGCGCCGGAACATCGCTCGCCGATGGGATGCGCCAGCAAGCTGAGCACCTGCGCCGGGTCGCTGCTGATAAGGCAACCGCGGGAGCCGAAAAGGTTCTCATCGCTTTGGCTGCACCGCTGACCCTCTGCTTCCTCCCAGCCTTCGTATTCGTGGGTTTGATTCCGCTGGCCATTGGTATGGCCTCGCTGTAGGGCACCACTGTAAAAGGCACGCGGAACACGGTAGGGGAAGCAGCGGCGGAGCAGTTTCGCACGACATCTATTCATCACTCACACGACACGGCGGCGCGCTCTTCGCGCCCCGGGAAGGACTCTGACCATGACCACTTCAACCATGACCGCACCGACCACGGCTGCACCGACTACGACTGCGCCGACCATACTTGCGCCGGTTAGCCCGCATCCTAGCTACGAGCCCTGCGCACAGACCATGGCAAACATTCAACTCAAGGCGGCCCCGATAGAGACGGATCCGGCCTCCGGTGTAGCGGAAGAAACATATACCGACCAGCATCCAATTGCTCGTTGGTGGAACCAGATTATTGGAGCGATTTACAGTCGTTACGCAGACGATAGGGGAATGTCCACTATCGAATATGCACTAGGGTGCGTCGCGGCAGCGGCCCTCGGCGCACTGTTGTACACGGTCGTCACCTCGGACACCGTAGAGCAGGCGCTCAGTGGAATCTTCGAAAAGGCACTGAACACCAAGTAACTGGCCGGGACTCAGGACGTCCCACGCCCACTGCACACCGCGCGCCTGACCTTTCCCGGTTCGGGCGCGTGGGGGCGTCAATAAAAGACAGCAATCAGGAACGAACATGAACACAGTCGAAGGTGCCATCGTCCTCACCGCCATGACCCTCGTCGCCGGCGGAGCCGCCACGGGATTGATCACCATGTCACAGGCCGCCGCAGCGCAGTCGCTGGCGCGGACCGTCGCCCGAGCCGAAGCGCGCGGTGGCGATGGGGTGGCGCTAGCCAGGGAAATTGACGCCACCGCCGCCGTCTCTACCTCCCACGAAGGCGGTGCGGATGCACCTCTTGTGCGGGTGAAAGTTACCAAGGACGGGGCTCTTTTTGACGTTCACGGCGAGGCCGTGACGATGGTGGAGCCGGACGGGGAATAGAGACAGTAGAGGGATGGGGAAGGTGGAGGTTGGCTAATGAGCACCGTCTACGGGGCGATGATCACGCTCGGCATCCTGTCGGTGGTGTCTCTGCTGGCGCTGGGGAGCGCGATGTTGGGGCACAAAGAGCAGGCCAGCACGGCCGCGGATCTGGCCGCACTATCGGCGGCGATGGTATTGCAAACCGGTGAAGGAGAGCCTTGCGGCACGGCCCGAAGTATCGCCGCTGCCAACGGTGCTGATGTGGAGAACTGCGAGGTCAAGGGCGAGTTTGTGACGGTAAACGTCATAACTCGCATGGGTTCGAACTCGCGCATCCTTCCGCAGAAGGCGCAGGCCACGGCGGGGCCTGCGGAGTAGCTCAGGACGAGGTTATCCCTGGCGGAAAAGGGTAGCCAGGAAAGGTGTTGAATCCCGCTGGGATGCTGGCACCGTACCGCCATGGTCGGTGGGGTACCAGTGAACCTCGACCCGCTTGTTTCGCTTCTGCATGTCGCCGATGAACTGGTGAATCCACATGTCCGAATTCAAAATGATGCCGATGGGAGTGGGAACATCCTTATCTAGCAGACCGTGCCCCAGGAACACGGGCTTGTCATAGCCCGTGGCCGGGGTTTGCAAGTAGGCGCGCAAAGCGGGCTCCAGGCCAGGAACCGTGCGCAACGGCTTGGAGAAAGCCCGGGCTACGTTGGTGCCTTTCAGGCTTTCCGAAAGCTCGGGGAGGCAGGACTCCTCGGCGGCCTTCACCATGCGCTTGCCCTCCGGGGTGAGGGCGGAATCCACATCCACGTTCGGGTTAGCCTCGCGGAACCCGGCCAGTATGTACAACGCATAGGTGTTCAACCCGGCGGGGAGAGGGACGGGTGGGAAAGAGGGGCTTCCGGCCAAAACAATCTCCTCCACATAGGCAGGAGCGCCGGTCGCCACCGTGCCCAGGAAGTTGAGTCCAGCCTGCTTGCTGCGCTGCGTTGCCCGTAGCGCCACGTGCAAGGCAGCGCCACCGCCTTGCGACTGGCCGATGACGGCCCACTTCTTGGACAGCGCCTGCCCGCCCTGTTTTACGGCTGGAAGGCTCTGAGCTGCGATAACGGAATCAACCACATTCGCGGCGGTGGACTTGCCGTTGAGGTAACTCATCAGCCCTTCCGTGCCCATGCCCGCATAGTCGCTAGCCACAATTGCATAACCCTGTTTCAGCCAGTGATTCAGGTAATCCGCATCGCGCGGCGAACGGGGGTTCATCGACGGAGTGCACTGATCAGCCAACCCCACCGTTCCATGCGCCCACGCCAAAACAGGCCAACCACCGACTGGTGGCTTGCCCTTTGGGAAGAACATCGCGCCCGTCGATGGGGACACGGTTCCATGTTGATTGGTGGTGGAGTAGCTAAAACGGAACTGCTGCCCCGCTGCGGACAATCCCACCGACGGATCCAGCGGAACCGAGTTCATCAGGACGCCCGCCGTGGCAGGAGTAGCGCCAATCTTCAACCCACTATCCACCGGCTTTCCCGCGTAGGGGGCCGGGGTGCGCATCGGCACACCCCGGTTCACCACGCTCGGGGCGCTGGACTGCAGGCTCGGGGCGCTGGACTGCGCGGCGGCCACGCCGGCCACGCCGGCCACGCCGGCCCCGTCAGTCACGCCAGCCACGCCGGACAGTGTTGCCAGCGACAGGGAGGCAGCTGCGGTTGCCGCTATGACTCTCCGGCGAGCAAAATACTTTTCTCCAACAAACGACCTCATGTGGGGAAGTATATGCCTTCACCGGTTGTGGCGGGAGGCGTCATGAAAAGAAAAACAGCGAGCCCCACCGACCGGGTTAGTCGGAACCAGTGTCCGCCGCCGCATCGGCCAGCGCCCGCAACAACAACACCGCACCCGCCTTGAACAGCGGATCGTTGCCGTTGCCGCACTTCGGGGACTGCACGCAGGACGGGCAGCCAGAGTCGCACTCGCAGGTCTCCACGGTCTCGGCGGTGGCGGCCATCCACTCGGCAAAGCGGGCGAAGCCTTGCTCCGCAAAGCCCGCACCACCTGCGTAACCGTCGTACACAAACACCGTCGGCAGACCCGTATCGGCATGCAAGGCGGTGGACACGCCACCGATATCCCAACGGTCGCACGTCGCGATCAGCGGCAACAGGCCAATCGCCGCATGCTCCGCGGCATGCAACGTACCCGGCCACGTCGGCTCCGGCAAGCCCAGATCCAGCAACACATCGGGATCCACGGTGTACGCCACCGCGCGGGTGCGCAGCGATTCCGGCGGCACCTCCAGCGGGACGGTCTCCAGGATCTCGCCGCCAGGCAAACGCTTCCGATAGCCGCTGACGGTATGCGAAACCTCCACGTCCACATCCGCCAACCACACCCCGTCGCAGACCTTGCGTGTCCCCCGCGTGCGCCGCACCGCAATGTCGGTATCGCGGATCACCTGGGTGGTGTACTCCGGGAACTCAGGCCGCACCCACGCCACGGATTCCTCCAGGTCCAGCAACTGCACCACAAACGTTTCGCCCTGGTGCATGTACACCGCCCCGGTGTGCACGTCTGACGTTGCACGCGACTGGTCCACGGTGCCCAGAAGGCGGCCGGAATCGACCTCCACGATCGCCACCTGAGCCGCCGCCCCGCCGCGGATCGATACCTGCGCATGTACCTTCTGCGCCACCTGCAGATCCGCGAAAATGCCCCGCGGCCTGCGCTTCAGCGCTCCCTGGCGCAGCAGGTGTTCCACCACACGCTCCGCGCCCCAGTGCGCCACCTCTGCCTCGGACAGCGGCTTTTCCGCCGCCGCACACACCACGTGGTCGGCCAACACATAGGGGTTCGTCGGGTCGAAAACGGTGTTCTCCACGGGCTGGTCCAGCAGGGCCTCCGGGTGATGCAATAGGTACGTGTCCATCGGATCATCCGCCCCGACCAGCACTACCAGGGCGCCCTGGCCGCGCCTTCCCGCGCGCCCTGCCTGCTGCCGGAAGCTCGCGATCGTGCCGGGGAAACCGCTGGTCACAACCACGTCCAGCCCGCCGACGTCGATGCCTAACTCCAGGGCGTTCGTCGAGGCGATTCCCAGCAGCTCGCCGTTATCGAAGCGACGCTCCAGCTCGCGGCGATCCTCCGGGGTGTAGCCCGCGCGATAGGCCGCCACCCGCACCGCGTCCGCGCTACGCCCCATGGCCGCCAGCTTCTCCGCAGCGGCGACGGACACGACTTCCGCGCCGCGTCGGGAGCGCACGAAGGTCAGCGTCCGCGCTCCCTGCGCAATCGCCAGCCCCATCACATCCGCGGCTTCGGAGTTCGCCGCCCGTCGCACCGGCGCGCCGTTCTCGCCTTCCGCCTCGGGCAGGAACCCCGGCTCCCATAACGCCACGGTCCGCTCGCCCGCAGGGGCGCCGTCCTGCGTCACCGCCACCACGTTCGGTCGCCCCGTCAGTCGGCGCGCGTGTGCCGCCGGGTCCACGCTGGTCGCAGAGGCTAACACGATCGTCGGTGCCGTCCCGCACAGCCGCAGCAGTCGCCGCAGCACCATCGCCACGTGCGCGCCGAAAACTCCGCGGTAAACGTGGCATTCGTCGATCACCACGTAGCGCAGCGTGCGTAGCAGGCGGCTCCACGACTGCGGATTCCCCAGGATCGAGGCGTGCAGCATGTCCGGGTTCGTCACGATCACCCGCGCCTGGTCGCGGATCACCCGCCGCGTCTCGGGCGGGGTATCACCGTCGTAGGTGGCCACCATGATGTCGCGCAGGTTCGCCGCGCCCGCGCACATCCGCGCCAGTGCTGCCCGCTGATCCTGCGCCAGCGCCTTCGTCGGCGCGATATAAAGTGCCGTCGCGGTGCTCGCCGTAGCCAGGTCGCTCAAGGCCGCTAGTTGGTAGCCGAGGCTCTTTCCGGACGCCGTACCAGTCGAAACCACCACATCCCGCCCCGCATGTGCGTGGTTGGCGGTCTCTACCTGGTGCGACCACGGGGCGCTTATTCCCTGTTCATGCAGGTATTCCACCAGAGTCTCGTCGACCCACTCCGGCCACTGCGCCGTCTGCGACGGGCGGGCGGGAATGGTGCGTGTGTGGGTGACGGTGGAACGCGGAAACTCTGGCGTCAGGTCGGCCAAGAGTTCCTCGCCGAAAGACCGCGCAGAAGAGCCTGGCGCAGAATCTGGAGTAGGGGGCGTGGGGTCGGACATCACCGTCTGTTCTAGACCCATTAGGGGGTGGATACAAGTTATTGTCTGGGATATTTCATTCTCGGCTGATCGTTTATCCCGTGACGTGGCAGACTGTCGAATGGTTATTGAAATCCTCGGCACTTTTCCGCTCGCCTCGTGCGTGAGGGCGGGTTTCGCTGGGTTTTGGGCCGATTGGGTTGGAAACGACGTACGTTCCGACCTCGGCGTTCGATGGTCGAAGCAGACTGGCGCCGGTCAGTTTCAACAAGATAGGTAGTAAATTCATGGCACAGGGAACCGTTAAGTGGTTCAACGCGGAAAAGGGCTTTGGCTTCATCGCCCCGGACGACGGATCTTCCGACGTCTTCGTCCACTACTCTGAGATCCAGGGCAGCGGCTTCCGCACTCTCGAGGAGAACCAGAAGGTCGAGTTCGAGATCGGCGAGGGCGCCAAGGGCCCGCAGGCTCAGAACGTCACGGCTCTTTAAACCCGCAGGGTTTTAGCAGGCCCCCGCCCCCGGTGCACCTCGCGCCCGGCGGGGGCTTTGCCGATTATGCCGGTGCCCACCCCGGTTGCAAATAAATTGCGAAGACCGCGTAGTGTCGCTTAGAAATGCGTAAGTGGGCAACTGTTGTGGGAAATCTGTATAACAATGGCACCCGGCAAGCTTTAGATTTTTGAAGGATGTGTGAGTTCAACCGATGGCAAACGATGACGTCAAACGTCTAGTGATCGTTGAGTCGGCGACGAAGGCGAAGAAGATCGCCCCGATCCTGGGGCCGAACTACATCGTCGAGGCTTCCGTCGGGCACATCCGTGATCTCCCCCGGGGCGCCGCAGACGTTCCGGCCAAGTACAAGAAGGAACCGTGGGCGCGTCTGGGCGTCAACGTCGATAAGGACTTCGAAGCGCTCTACGTCGTCAGCCCGGACAAGAAAAAGAAGGTCTCCGACCTCAAGGCTAAGCTCAAGCAGGTTGACGAGCTCTACCTCGCGACAGACCCCGACCGTGAGGGTGAGGCCATCGCGTGGCACCTGCTTGAGGTGCTGAAGCCGAAGGTGCCGGTGCGCCGTATGGTGTTCCACGAGATCACGAAGAACGCCATCCTCGAAGCCGCGCAGAACACTCGCGAGCTCGATTACGACCTGGTCGATGCGCAGGAATCCCGCCGCGTGCTGGACCGCCTGTACGGCTACGAGGTCTCGCCAGTGCTGTGGAAGAAGGTCATGCCGCGCCTGTCCGCCGGTCGCGTGCAATCCGTCGCCACCCGCGTGATCGTCGAGCGCGAGCGCGAACGCATGAAGTTCATCGCCGCCGAGTACTGGGACTTGAGCGCCACGTTTGGCGTAGTTGATGCTGTTTCTTCTTCTCTTGATGACGCCGCCCCGGACTCCTTTGAAGCACGGCTGGCAACGGTCGCTGGCAAGCGCGTGGCTCAGGGACGTGACTTTGGTGATGATGGCAAGCTGAAGGCCAGCGCGAAGGACACGTTCGTGCTGGATGGGGCGAAGGCGAAGTCTCTGGCAGAGGGGCTGCAGGGCCAGGAGTTCGCCGTGACCGCGGTGGAGGAAAAGCCTTACACCCGCCGCCCGTACCCGCCGTTTATGACCTCCACCTTGCAGCAGGAGGCTGGCCGGAAGCTTCGCTTTACCTCGGAGCGCACGATGCGCATTGCGCAGCGTCTGTACGAAAACGGCCACATCACCTATATGCGTACCGACTCAACCACCCTGTCGACCGCCGGTATCGAGGCCGCCCGTAAGCAGGCCAAGGAGCTTTACGGTGCGAAGTTCGTGGCTGACGGACCGCGCCAGTACTCCCGTAAGGTCAAGAACTCGCAGGAGGCCCACGAGGCCATCCGCCCCGCGGGCGAGACTTTCCAGACCCCCGGTCAGCTAAGCAACCAGCTGGATGCCGAGGAATTCAAGCTATATGAGCTGATCTGGCAGCGCACCGTGGCCTCCCAGATGGCCGATGCGAAGGGCCAGTCGATGAAGGTCACCGTTGCCGGTGACGCGAAGTCCGGCGAAACCTGTGAGTTCAGTGCCACGGGACGCACCCTGACCTTCCCGGGCTTCCTGAAGGCCTACGTGGAGGTCAGCCGTACCGCCGACGGTCGCGATGTTGCTGACAATGCGGAGAAGCGACTGCCGCAGCTGACGGAGGGTGATGAGCTGAATGCCCGCGACGTGGAGGCCGATGGGCACTCCACGAACCCGCCGGCTCGCTACACGGAAGCCTCGCTGGTGAAGAAGATGGAGGAGATGGGCATTGGTCGCCCGTCGACCTATGCCTCCATCATCCGCACCATCCAGGACCGTGGCTACGTGCTGCCCCGCGGAAACGCGCTGGTTCCGTCGTGGGTAGCTTTCGCCGTGATCGGCCTGATGGAGCAGAGCTTCGGCGCGTTGGTGGACTACGACTTCACCTCTGCAATGGAGGATGAGCTGGATGCCATTGCCTCCGGCGACGAAGATCGCGTGAACTGGCTGAAGGGCTTCTACTTCGGTGATAGCTCCCGGCCGGAGGCGCCGGGCGCGGTCGTGCCCCGACTGGGCGGACTGAAGCACATTGTTGGCGACAACCTGGAGCAGATCGACGCCCGCCGCGTGAACTCGCTGCACATTTTCGACGATGAGAACGGTGTGCCGATTGTGGTCCGCGTGGGCCGCTACGGTCCCTACCTGGAGCGAATCAAGCCGCTGCCGGGGGGTGCCCCGGAAGGCGCTGAGCCCGAGGTACAGCGCGCCAATCTGCCGGAATCCATGACCCCCGACGGGCTGACGTTGGAGGTGGCGGAGAAGCTCTTCGCCACGCCGCAGGGTGGTCGGGAGCTAGGAACCAACCCCGCCAACGGGCGCCCCATCGTCGCCCGGGAAGGCCGTTATGGCCCGTACGTCACCGAGGTGCTCGGCGAGGACGAGGAATCCCGCGTGGCCGAGGAAGCGGTGAAGGTCTGGGAGGCCGAGCGCGACGAGCAGGATCGCGAACGCGAGGCCGAGGGCAAGAAGCCGCTGAGCCGCGAGACGAAGACCGCGCAGGCACAGAAGGAAAAGCGCGTTAAGCAGATCGTCGAGGAGACTCTGAAGCCCAAGACCGCCAGCCTGTTCAGCGGCATGGAGCCGGCCAGCGTGACCCTGGAAGAGGCTCTGAAGCTGATGAGCCTGCCGCGTGAGGTCGGCGTCGACCCCAGCGACAACGAGGTGATCACCGCCCAGAACGGTCGCTACGGCCCCTACCTTAAGAAGGGCAACGATTCTCGCTCGCTGGCGAACGAGGAGCAGATCTTCACCATCACTCTGGACGAGGCGCGCCGTATTTACGCCGAGCCGAAGCGTCGCGGACGCGCCGCTGCGCAGCCACCGCTGAAGCAGCTGGGTGATAACGACGTCTCCGGAAAGCCGATGTCCGTCAAGGAGGGCCGCTTCGGCGCCTATGTCACGGACGGCACCACCAATGCGTCCCTGCGCAAGGGCGATACCCCGGAGACGATGACCGACGCCCGTGCGAATGAGCTGCTGTCGGAGCGTCGCGCCAAGCAAGCCGCGGAAGGCACGGCACCTGCGAAGTCGAGCCGCAAGGCCACCAAGAAGTCGACCAAGAAGGCTGCGAAGAAGGCGACGAAGAAAGCCTCGAAGAAGTCGGCCAAGAAGAGCACCAAGAAGCCCCCGACACTGACGAAGCGCACGGTGAAGAAGTCTCGCTAATTCCCCCATACTTTTGGGTATGAACTGATACGTTCGGGAGCATGAATCAGCTCCCGAATTTCACCGTCGTCTCCCTCGCTCCGAACCTCCCCGGCCCCGTCGCCGCGAAGCGTCTGCAGGAACTGGGTGGCACCGTCATCAAGGTGGAAGGCTCCGGCAAAGCCGCCGACCCTATGCGCCTGTACTGCGAGCCTTACTACCAGCACCTGGTGGAGGGGCAGCAGGTGCTCAGCATAGACCTGAAGGAAGAGGCCGGCCTGCGGGAACTGCACGAGTTGCTGGAGAAGGCCGACCTGCTGCTCACGAGCTCCCGCCCAGCTTCGCTTCAGCGCCTGGGACTGGGGTGGGAGGACCTGCACGCGCGCTTCCCCGCGCTATCGCAGGTGGCGATCGTCGGCCACTCCGGCGAGCATGTCGACGTGGCGGGCCATGACCTCACCTACGAGGCACACGCCGGCACCCTGTCCTTCCACGGGGATACCCCCGCGATGCCGGTGGTTCCCATTGCGGACCTGGCAGGCGCGGAACGCGCCGTATCCCAAGCGCTGGCCGCCCTGTGGCAGGCTAGCGCCACTGGCGAGGGCAGTTACCACGAAGTCGGGTTGGCAGATATGGCCGAGGAATTCGCCACGCCAGCGCGCTTCCGACTCACGGGACCCGATACCTTGCTGGGCGGCCTGCTACCTGGCTACGGCCTTTACCAGGCCGAGTGCGGGGGCTGGGTGGCTATCGCCGCGCTGGAACCGCACTTCTTTGTTGGCCTCATCGAGGCATTGCACGCCGAAGACCTGCTGCCGGAGGGCACCACGTCCGACCAGCTGCAGTCCGCGGGAATTACCGCAGAGCAGCTGGCCGTGGCAGTAGAGCAGAAAACGGCGGCGTGGTGGGACGAGGTGGCGTCAAAAAGAAACCTGCCCATTGCCTCGGTACGGCGCGGGGCTTAAGCAACAGCGCTGCGCCTGAGAGCCTGCGCCTAAGTGCTGGCGCGGTCGGCGAGGGTGGGGCGGATGGGGCGGGCGATCTGCGTCATCTCGCGTCGGCCACGCAGCTCCACGGATTTCATCATGGTCCAGCGGGCCTGCTCGGCCTCGTTGGCTGCACGCAGGGTCGCAGCGCTGGTCAACACCTGGCCGGGGGTCTTCTTAGCCAGATCCGTCAGGCGCGCGGCCTGGTTCACGGCATCGCCGATGACGGTGTACTCAAAGCGATCCTTTGCACCGATGTGCCCGGCCACGACGGATCCGGCGGCCACGCCGATACCCGCAACGAACTCCAGCCCCTGCAGCTTCGCCTTCAGCTCTCGCGCGGCGGCCAGGGCGTGGCCAGCCACATCGTCCAGGGGCAGGGGAGCTCCGAATACGGCCAGCGCGGCATCGCCCTCGAACTTGTTGATGATGCCCTTGTTGGCGTGCACGACCTCCACCACGCGGTCGAAGAACTCGTTGAGGGCTTTCACCACGTGCTGCGGTTCCTTCTCCGTGGCGAAGCCGGTGGAGCCGATCACGTCCACGAAGAGCACGGCCACGTGCCGGGTTTCGCCGCCGAGTTCCGGCTTTTCCTCCAGCGCGCGGCGGGCAACCTCGGTGCCGACGTAGCGCCCGAAAAGATCCGAGACCCGCTGTCGCTCCTGTAGGCCACGCATCATCTCGTTGAAGCCTGCCTGCAGCACGCCGATTTCCGAAGAGTCGTAGATCCGCACGTCTGTGTTCACCTGGCCGCGGCGTACGCGGTTGATGGCGTACTGCAGCTCCCGGATTGGGTCGGCCACCGCCATAGAGAACAAGGTGGTGCCCATGAAACCGGTCAGCAGGGTGGTGATCGCCAACGCCAACAACGCCGGAATGATGCCGCGGGAAACTTCGGGGTAGAAGTCAGTCGCGACGGCGAATAGCAGCAGCACCATTCCCAGCACTGGCACGGCGGAGGTCAGCGCCCACGTCGTCATCAACCGGTGCGACAGAGGCGATAGTCGCGAATGATCCGGTGCGCCCTTAGCCAAGGCCTTGGCGGCGACGGGGCGCACCAAACGCTCGGCTTCCATGTACGTCATCAGGCTCACCATCATGCCGCCCAACGTGGCCGTCACGGCGACGGTCACACCCCATTCGGTGCTATACCGCCAGGCCACAACGGTAAACAGCACAACACCGATGCCCCACAAGACGATGCCCGTGATGGTCTGCAGCAGCGGAATGCGCAGCACCAGGTCGCGCACCATGTTCGGGTCATAGGCTTGCGGGTTGCGTTGCCAGCGCAGCACGGGCGCAAAAAAGTACAACGTCATCGCGATGCCGGCGACCACGGCCACCCCGAAGTAGCTCAGGTACAGCGTGGCGGTGGTGGTGTTCAGGCTCGTCAGTTCGCGGGCGGAAGGCAGGGGGATCAAAAAGCGCAGGAACGTTGCCACAGCGGTGGCGCCAATAACGTTCGTGGCCAGGACAGTTGCTGCGTACAAGGGCCAAGAGGTTCCCCAGGCCCAGGAAAGGTATCGCAGCAGTTGTTTCATGCCCTTCAGACTATCGCACCGCGTCTCGCTGTGGCGCGCTCTGTCCGGGTGGGTAGCTACACTGAGTAACCATGACGGAAACCACCATGGCAGGCGCTGCAGCCGCCCCTGAAAACGCACCGGGGGTCTTTGGGCGCATCACTGCAGAGTCTGTCCGTCGTCCCCTGCAGCGGGCCGTGGAGGATCCGCAGGCGATGACCCATTCGTGGCTGTTCACTGGCCCGCCCGGGTCGGGTCGTTCGATCGCGGCGAAGGTTTTTGCCACCGCGTTGGTCTGCCCGCATGGCGGCTGTGGGGAGTGCGACCAGTGCCGTAGCGCCGCCGCGGGCACGCATCCGGACATCCTGTGGGTGTCCACGACGGGCGTGGTGCTGACGGTCGATGAGATCCGCGGTGCCATCCACGAAGCCGCGAACATGCCTACCGTCGCCCGGTGGCGCGTCGTGGTCGTGGAGGATGCCGACCGTCTGAACGATGCTGCCGCCAACGCCCTGCTGAAGTCTGTCGAGGAGCCACCCGCCCGCACCGTCTTCCTGCTCTGCGCGCCGTCAACCGACCCGTCGGATATCGCCATCACGCTGCGGTCGCGCTGCCGTCACGTGTACGTGCCCACTCCCTCTCCGGCGGCGGTCAAGGGTGTTTTGCTTAGTGACGCCACCCTAGGCCTCAACGAAACCCAAGCCCAATGGGCCGCCGACGTCTCGGCCGGACACATTGGAAGGGCGCGCCATTTGGCCAGCGACGAGGCCGCGCGAGTGAAGCGGGCCACCGCGCTGAAGCTGCCACAGCTGGTGTACGAGCCCAATGCGCTCTACCGTTTCACCGCCGAGCTGGTGAAAAAGGCGGAGGAAGAGGCCGCCAGCGAGCTGGAAAAGCTGGATCAGCGGGAGCGCGAGGAGCTGGAGAGCAGCCTCGGCGTGGGTGCGAAGGGTAAGGGTGCTGCGAAGGCCCAGCGGGGGGCGTCCGGAAGAATGAAAGAGCTAGAGAAAGAACAGAAGAACAGGCGCACCAGAAGAACCCGCGACTCGCTAGATCTGGCGCTGATCGACATCGCCGGGCTGTACCGCGACGCGATGCTGCAAGCCGCGGGCGCGGTGGATGGCGATGGCGTGCCGATGGGTGGCCACCAGCACCCGGATATGGCCTCCACGTCGAAGGAACTGGCGCGCCGCAACAGTGCGTCTGCGCTGATGAGCTGCATCGATGCGGTGATGGAATGCCGCGAGGTGCTGGGCTACAACGTGCGCCCCGAGGTGGCGCTGGATGCGATGGCCGGGCGCCTACAACAGTGCTGCGGGGTGGCCTAGCGAGTTTCCTGGCGAACCCCAGGTGGCGTTTTGGTGCTCGGGGTTAGCGTCGGCTAGGATTACGCTTCGTACTTAATGTACGCGCCGCTTTAGCTCAGTCGGCAGAGCGTTTCACTCGTAATGAAAAGGTCGCGAGTTCGATTCTCGCAAGCGGCTCCATGTGATGTCCCACAGCATTCTTGCAAGTTTGCTGTGGGACATTTTGATTGCTAGCGACTGCTAACGTTTCGCTACCCATAAGCGTTTGGCTAGACAAAGCACTTCCAACCAAACCCCTTCAGAAAGGATTCTTCCCCAATGAAGATTCGCAAGTCGCTCATCGCTGGTGTTACCGCCGCAACCGTCACCGCGTGTCTCGCCACACCTGCCCAGGCCGAGACCCACACCCCCACCACTCAAGTACAGGCTGCAGAAACTCCGAACACCAAGTCCCCGCTCGGCTCAGTGAACACCATCTGGGAAAACACCCCGGCTTGGCTGCGCTTCCCCCTCTTTGCACCGCTGGGAATCATCTGGGCCGTTATTTACAACCTAGTTGGCGCTCAGAACTCCGACGCGCCATACTACGGCAGTCTTTCTTCCTAAGGCGACAGCATGGCTCTCCTAAAGCTGGGGGCAGGAGGCTGACGGAGAGACCGGGTTAGCGAAACTGTGGGGAAACTTCCGGCAGGGGCAGCTTCTCGAAGGGGCTCAGCCCACGGATAGCGGAGTTGGCGAAGCTGGCCACCACCAGGATCGCGAACATCGTCGCCGCAGAGAACAGCTGCACTCGGGAACCCGGATCCGTCAGCATCAGCAAAGCCAGCCCCGCCAGGACAACCAGCGTGGCGATGGTTAACAAGGGGAAACCCCACATGCGGATCGGCAACGCTTCGCCCGCATGCTGCTCCAGACGGCGGCGCAGGCGCAGCTCAGACACGGCGATGAACGTCCAGACGATCAGCAGCGAAGCTCCCGCGGAGTTCAGCATGAATGTCAGCAACCAGCCCGTATCCAGGTAGTTCAGAACCACCATCACGATGGACAAACACACCGAGAGAACAATCGCGGCGACGGGCACACCTCGACCGTCGACGCGGGTGAAAATTTGGGGTGCCTCATGACGATTAGCTAGGGAGAACATCATGCGGCTGGAGGCATAGATCTGCGCATTGAAGGCAGACAGTAGCGCCAGAACAATAATGGCTTCCATGAAGCCGACCACGCCCGGAATGCCAGCGAGGTTCAGCACCCGAGTGAAGGGACTATCGGCTGCGCTTTCCGCCTGCCCCAGGGAAGAGTGGGGGAGCAGGAACGTAATCACTAGCACCGAACCCAGGTAGAACAGCGAGATGCGGGTGATGGTGGAGCGCACCGCGTTGATCAGCGAGCGCTGGGGATTCTCGGATTCTGCAGAGGCGATGGCCACGACCTCGATGCCGCCGAAGGCGAATGCCACAGCCAGAATCGCCGTGGCCACACCGCCCACGCCGTTGGGCATGAAGCCGTCGGCGGTGAAGACCTCCGTGCCAATAAAAGTGTGTCCTGGCAGGAGACCGAAGACTAGCAGGAATCCGATGACCAGGAAAGTCACCAGCACGGCCACCTTGATGAAGGCGAACCAGAACTCGAATTCGCCGAAGGCGCGGATCTGTAGGAGGTTCACGATTCCGAAGAAAAGCACGCATACGGCGGCGGGGATCCAGGCGTCAATACCGAACCATGCCCCCATAAAACTCGCCGCACCAGTAATTTCGGCGCCGAGCACCGCCACCGTGGCTAGCCAGTAAATCCAACCCTGAGTGAAGCCAGCCCAGCGTCCGATGCCGTGTTCCGCATATTCGGAGAACGATCCGGAGGCAGGGATGACGGTGCCCATCTCGCCCAGCATCTGCATCACGAGGATGGCGATGAGTCCCGCGACGATGTAAGCCAAAAGGACGGCAGGACCGGCGGCCTCGATACCCACGCCAGTGCCCAGGAATAGCCCGGCGCCGATTGTGGAGCCCAGGCCCATCATTGTGAGGTGGCGAACCTTCAGTCCACTTCCCAGCTTGGCATCGCCAGCGTTCGAGTCGACGTGCGAACTGGGGTTATCTGAGGAGGTGGAAGGGGTTGAACTCATTCTCTAAGAATACGATGTGTGGTTTGACGTGGAGCACCCAGGGCGCGGTAGTGCCTAGCCCAACCCGGCTGCCGGATCCGACTCATACTTCGGCACCATCGCCTCGTAGTCTTCCATCAACTTCAGGTTCGTGATGTTGTCCGGGATGCCGAAGGCGTCCACCAGCGTCTGCGACCAGGGACCCAGCGAATCCACCAGGTCGTTCAGTGCGGCGCGGGCGGCCTTGGTGCGGGTGCCGGTCAGCAGGTTCTGTTCCAGGTACCAGCTGGCGTTATCCACGATGCAGCTGAGGAAATACACGTCGCGGACCTGCTCCAATACGCGCCGGGCATCGTCGGATTTCAACTCCGATTCGGCCTCCACGAAGGCCTCGAATACGATGCGATCCACGTGCGCCCAGCCGACGGCCAGCAGGTGATCCTGCGCGCTGTCCACGACCTTCGCAGCTTCGTCTACGTCCATTTTGCGCGCGGGGCGCAGGCGGCGGGCGAGGGAGCGCATGAGGCGATCTTCCCGCTCGCTCAGCAGGTTGATCTGGTAGGCAGGGTCGAATAGAGAGGTCTCCTCGGAGTCGCTAAAGGTATCCACTAGGTTCTGGATCAGCGCATCCGCGGCGGTGCGCCGCCGTAGCAGGGTGCCGAAGCTATCCAGGCCGAAGCGCACCATCTCCATGGGCTTCAATCCGCCGAGCTCCCGGGCGAAGCCTGTCATCAGTTCCTTCGCGGCCAGCTGCATCATCACCACGTTGTCGCCCTCGAAAGTAGTGAACACATCCGAGTCCGCCTTCAGCGTGGTTAGCAGGTTCTCCGCCATGTAGCCGGCACCTCCGCAGGCCTCGCGGACTTCCTGGATCGTGTCGGTTGCGTGCGCGGTGTTGGCGGCCTTCAGTGCAGCGGCGTGTGCCTCGACTTCTCGCTGATCCGCCTGCTGTTCCTTGGTGTGCTGTGTGGGATCCAACCCGAGCTGATCCAGTTCGTGCACGCGCGCGATCAGCTTGTTCGTCGCAAACTGTAGGCCGTAGGTGCGGGCCAGGCGCGGGATGAGGCGCAGGCGGTGCCAGCGGTGCTCTATCAGGCGCTTTTCGGGTAGCGAGTCGTCGGGAGCGAATTGACGCCGCAGGTTCGCGTACGTCACGCCGATGTCTAGCGCGGTGCGGGCGGCAGCGCCGGCGGCGGCTCCCACGGTCACGCGCCCGCGCACCAGGGCTCCGAGCATCGTGAAGAAGCGCCGGTTCGGGTTTTCGATAGGGGAGGTGTAGTTGCCGGCCTCGTCGACATCGGCGAAGCGGTTCAGCAGGGCCTCGCGGGGTACGCGGTGGTTATCGAAGCTGATGGTGCCGTTGTCCACGCCCTTCAGTCCGCCCTTGTGGCCGTGGTCGCCGACGCGCACGCCGTCGATCGCGGAACCGTCGTCCTCGCGGATGCGCACCAGCAGGCAGTGCACGCCCTGCGATTCGCTGGACTGGTCATTCGTGCTGTTGTGGGATCCGGGCACGATGAGCTGCGCGAACACGGCGGCCCACCGTCCGTCGCGGGCGGCATTGCCGATGAACCACTTCTCGGCGGATGCGGTGGGGGAGTTAATGATGAACTCCTGTGTTTCCGCGTCGTAGGTGGCGGTGGTTTCCAGCTGCTGAACGTCGGAGCCGTGTCCGCGCTCCGTCATGGCGAAGCAGCCGAGGGCGTCAAGATCCATCAGCTTCTTCACCATCTCCTGGTGCCGCTCCGTGCCCAGGTTGCCGACGGCACCGCCGAATAGGCCCCACTGCACTCCGGATTTCACCATGAGCGACAGGTCGGCATGCCCCAGCATTTCGATAGAGGTCAGGCAGCGGCCGGTCTCTCCCGTGCCGCCCTGGTCTGCGCGGAAGGCGTCATAAGGCATTCCGGATTCCCGCACCTGTTGCAGCTGTTCGGTCGTGCGGGCGCGGGATTGCTCGAGGTCGAGGTCCGCGCGCGGCAGGATGTCGGGGTTAGCCAGGATTTTGCGGGTTGCCTCGCGCGCTTCTGGGAAGTCGCCGTCGAGCGCGGTCTGTAGTTCTCGTGCTATCGACGCCCGCTGCTCAGCGTCCACCGTCGTGGACAAGGTTTGGGGTGCTCCTGTGGAACGGCGAAGCGTGGCCTCCGACTTGTCAGCAATTCCATTGCCTGAGTCCGGTGTGACCGACTTATCAGTCTGCGTGGTGCTTTCGGTGCTGTTTTCCGGGTTGTTTGGTGACATGAAGTTAAGGATACGCAAGTGTGTGACCTGTATCTCTAAGATTTACTAATAATTTCATGTCTAAATTGTCGCGACCAACGCTCCGACCTCGGTGTTGCATTTGTGGCCGTCGAGCAGGTGACTAGGCTTGCCCCTATGACTGAGGGCACAATTGACGAGAATCACCGGGGCGTGAACGGCGCTGTGCAGAACAGCGCAGCGAAGAGTGGCGCCCTGCAAGACGGCGCTGTACAGGATCGCGAGTTGCGCAGTCGCAGGGTTGCCCCCTCCACGCGCGGGGCTGCAAGCCGCGCGGAGAAGAAGTACTGGATGCTGGTGGCTTTCGCCGTGTTGGCGGTGGCCTACGCGGGCAACGAGTTCACCCCGATGATGGTGTTTTACCGGGGCGAGAACGTCTTTGGTTCCGTCTTTGTCGATGCCCTCCTGGCTTGTTATGCAGCAGGTATTGCCGCGGGTCTTTTGCTGTGTGGCCCGCTTTCGGACCGCTACGGCCGCCGCATCGTCATGCTGCCCGCCCCGATCATCAGCTTGGTCGGCAGTGTCCTCATCGCAGCGGGCGAGATGAATGAACCGCTGATCTTTACCGGCCGACTCCTCAGCGGCTTCGCCGTTGGCATGGTGATGACCGCCGGTGGAGCTTGGATCAAGGAGCTGTCCACACCGTCGTTCGATCCCAACGCTCAAGAGGGCGCCGGTGCCCGCCGTGCGACGATGTCCCTGACCTTGGGCTTTGCCGTGGGTGCGGCGTTTGCGGGCGTGCTTGCGGAGTGGGGGCCTGCCCCGGGCCAGACCCCTTATATCCTCAGTATCTTGCTGTGTGCCCTGTCGATGGTCGGCATCCTCGGAGTCCCAGAGACCCGCCAGAACGCGCACCTCAAGGTCAAGGGCTCTTTCTGGTCGGACCTCAACGTCCCCTCCCTCCGGCACCCGCGTTTCCTGACTGCCGTGATCCCGATCGCCCCGTGGGTCTTCGGCTGCGCTGGTGTTGCCTACGCGATTATGCCTAGCCTGGCGCAGGACGAGGTCTCTTATCCCATCGCCTTCTCTGCCGGTATTACTGCTGTCGCCCTGGCCTGTGGCTTCGGTATTCAGCAGGTCTCCAGTAAGTACATCAACCCGAATAACTCTCAGGCCCAGCAGATCGGCCTGGTACTGGTGATCATCGGCATGGTGGTGGCCGCCTGGACTGCCCACGTGGGATCGCTGGTTGGCACGGTCGTCGTCGGCCTCATCCTTGGCACCGGCTACGGTGTGTGCCTGATCTCTGGCCTCACGGAGGTTCAGCGCATCGCTAGCGCCGACGATCTGGGTGGCTTGACCGCCTTCTTCTACACGATCACCTACATCGGTTTCTTCTTCCCGATGATCCTGTCGCGTTTGAAGGACTGGTTCACCTACACCGAGATGTTGGGCTTCGGTGCGGTGGTTGCCCTCATTGGTCTTATCGTGGTGACGCTGACTTCCAAGAAGTTCATTCCAGTCCCGCAGGAGCCGGGGAACTAGCTTTCGGTTTCCCTTCTGCAGCTGCAAGCGCAAGCACGCCGAGCTGCACCGCAGCACCGACACTCGGGCCGATCGCCAGCGCCAAGATCGCGCGCGTATCGGGGGAGAAGTCCAGCATCAGCACCGCTGTCGACAGTGCAATCGCGATCAGCCACCCGGCGGTGTAGAGGTTGTGGCGATCCGCGGCGAGTGCAGCCGACCCACTGATCATCAGGATGGCCGTCGCCCCGGAGACCAGTGTGAGCCACCTGAGGGTGGAAGGGGAGGAGATCACGGCGGCGTCAAAAAATAGCCCCATCAGTGGCGCGGCGAGGAAGAAGGCGGCAACACCTCCGATGGCTGCGACGGCACCCACCGCGGTGATGGGAAGGGCAGCGGCGCGCAGAACTCGCTCGCGATGCTTCGTGAAATGCACGATCAGCGCGGGTTGGAAACGCTGGAGAGGCACCAGGATCGGCGCGCGCGTGAGCGTAATGGCCGTGATAGTGGCAGCAAGCGCGCCGGGGCCAACCTCCTCCCCGGAGGTGTAGCGCAGCAGCACGCTGAAGCCGGTGATCATCACCGCGTTTGCTCCCGAGGCGACCATTGCCTTGAGCGTGCGCGAGAGGAATGGACGCGCAGCCACATCCGCCCGATCGCGCAGAGTAGCCCGCGCAGAGCGCGAGCACGCCAGGATCAGCAACCACGTGGCCGCGCCGATGACAGTGACAAACAGGTAGGCCAGCAGCTGCCACCCCAGGGCCCACGCGACGACGGCCAGCGCCAGCCGCACGCCCGAATCGATGGCCATCAACCAGGCGAAACTAGGCCACGAGTGGTTGGCGGACAGTAATCCGCAGACCGTCGCCTGGAAGGTATAGCAAGCCAGACCGACCGCCAAAAGGAGTAGGCCCCACCCTGTCTGGCTAGGCACGAGTTCCCCGATCCATAGCGGTCCGGTGGCCAGAGCAAGCACACCCACGGCCACGGCGATGTAGCCCGTGAGGGCGAAGGGGCGGGGAGTCTGCTCCGTCGGATTTCGCTTCGCCGTTCGAGTTGCCTTTCGGGTCGCCGTCCGAGGTGCCGTCGGCTGTGCACGCCGGGTGGAAACCGCGCGAGTGGTTTCCTGCATCAACCCGTCCAGCACGCCCGTCATCGCGAAGAACAGCGACCAGTAGACCATGAAGTCTTCGTACCCGGCCGTGCTGAGCCCCTTGTTGGCCACCCAAATGACCAGGTAGCCGGCTATTGCCACGAAGACGGTGGCGAGCGAAATGGCGCGCATCGGTGAACCTTCTTGGGTGAGACCCGGGGTTAGTCCTGCAGCCTGTCGCCGAGCTCGCCGAGCTTCTGTCCAACGCGCTTCAATGCATCCACTGCGCGCGCGGGTCCGGAAGCATCGACCATCTCCGCCGCCGGGCCTGCGGGGAGGGCACGGAGCTGTTCGCTGCTGAGCTCGGTGCCCTCGCCGCCGGGGAAGTCGGGCAGTTCTTCATGACGCAACCAGCGGTCGAAAAGCCCCTGCACCTCACTTCGGGCCACACCGTTTTCCTCAGCGACGGTGCTTGCCAGGTTTTCCAGGTCGCGGGTTTCCACCAAGCCCATGCGGTGCTGGGTGGTCCAGCGCTTGACCATGTCGAAGAAGGCGTCGTCGCCCAGCAGCACGCGCAGGGCGTGTACGGTGACGGCTCCGCGCTTGTAGAGCCGGTCGTCGAACATGTCGTCGGCGCCGGGGTCGATCAGCAGAATGTCCTGTGGCTTGTCTGCGAGTGCCTGGTGGTGCGCCCACGCATGGTGGGCGGCGGGGATGCCCTGCGACTTTTCAAACCACAGCCACTCGGAGTAGCAGGCGAAGCCTTCGTTCAGCCAAATATCCCGCCATTCGACAAGGCCCACAGAGTTGCCGAACCACTGGTGGGACAACTCGTGGGCGATCAGGCGCTCCCACGTGTGCTTGCCGTCGGCGTGGTTGCAGCCGAACATGCTCATTCCCTGGGCCTCGAGGGGGATCTCCATTTCCTCGTCCGTGACCACCACGGAGTACTCCGGGAAAGGGTAGGTGCCGAAGAGCTCCGAGTAGACCTCGACCATCTCCGTCTGCTGGCTGAAGTCCTCGTTGACCAGTTCGCGTACCCGCTTGGCGTGTTCGGTTCCCTGGGGTAGCCATCCAAAAACCGGCACGGTTTTGCGGCCCAGTTCTGCGCTGCGGAAATCCACCCGCTGGTAGGGGCCCACGTACACCGCAGCCAGGTAAGTGGCCATGGGGTAGTTGGTTTCGAATACCCGCGTGGTGTTGTTGCCCTTGTTGAATTGCTCCACCAGGGTGCCGTGAGCGATGGCGGTGACGTCCCGGTGGGCGGTGATGGCAATGCGGAACGTTGCCTTTTCGTCCGGCGTATCGTCGCAGGGGAACCAGCTGGGGGCGCCGTTGGGCTGGCCTGCAACCAGGGCGCCGTTATCGGTTTCTTCCCAGCCGACCTCGCCCCACTTGGAGCGCAGCGGGCGCGGGAAGCCACCGTACTTGATGGTCAGGTCGAACGACTGGTCCTCCGCGACTTCCTCCACGAAGGTGATCGTCAGCTTGTTGCCGTTGTGGCGGAACCGACGGATCTTGATTGCCCCGTTGGTGGCTGCCACCCCGTGGCCGGAGACCTCCACCCGGTTGACCGCCAGGTTACTGGCCAAGTCCAACGTCATCGTCTTCAACGGCCGGTAGTTTTCTACCGCCAGGCGAGCCACACCACGCAGGTGGTTGGGTTCAACGTCGTAGTCCAGTTGCAGGTCGTAGCTCAGCACGTGGAACCCGAGGTTGAAGTCCACGCCCGTGTAGGCATCCCGGGCTCCGGCGATGGGGGAGCTGCGGAAAGGACGAGGCTGCTGTTGGGATTGCTTCATGTAAGGCACACTACTATCTGCATAGGACAACCCCCGCCACGGAGGTGCTCTCTGTGGCGGGGGAAGTGGTCTTTAGCTATTGCAAATGATCGCAGGCGCTAGTCGGAACTTCTTTTAGGAGCCCGAGGTGGAGCCTGCCCAGTAGTCTTCCGGAGAGATCGGCTTGGTCGGCTGCAGCGGCGGACGCTCGGCACCGGTGCCCAGGCCGTTAACCAGGTGCTTCCAGTAGCCGCGCAGGTCGTCCTGCCAGTAGCCCCACTGGTGCGTGCCTGCCGGGCGGAAGTTGTAGTTCACCGGGATGCCCAGCGCGTTGGTCTTGCGGGCCAGGTCTCGGGTGCAGGCGTTGGTGGCGCCCTCGATGACAGCACCCTCGAAGATGACTGGAGCTGCGGAGGACAGCTGGCCATTCACGCGCTCGGACCACGGCATATCGTGCTCGCCCGGGAAGCCGGAGCTGGTGGAAACGTAGATGTTCTTCTGGCCACGCAGCTTCTCAGCGTTGATCAGAGCATCGTTGTTGCGGGCAACCTCACCGTCTACTGGGCCCCACATCTTGGTGAAGTCCGTGCCGCCGCGGTTCAGAACCAGGTCGATGAACTTCGGGGTCAGGCCGGTGGTGGTTGCAGCGCAGCCGGAGAAGGAGCCGACGGAGTCGTAGAAGCCCGGGTGGTGCTGGGCGTACAGCAGAGAGGTTGTGCCGGTCATGGACATGCCGGCGATAGCGCGCTTGTCGTTAGCCTTCAGAGCCGGCTCGATGGCCTGTGGCAGCTCGCGGGTAAGGAACGTCTCCCACTTCTGCGGGCCCTTGATCTCCGAAGTGTCCGGCTCGGTGACCCAGTCGGTGTAGTAGGAATACGCTCCGGTCATCGGGATAACGATGTTCGCACCGATGCCCGGGCTGACGGTGCCCTTGGAAGGATCGCTGTTGCCGCCGTAGTAGGTGACGATGTCGGTCTGGCGGATCCAGTTAGCGATGCCCTGGCCGCCGTCTGCGCCGTTCAACATGTACAGGGTCGGCGCGTTATCGCGCTTTTCCTTGTCCTTCGGCTGGATAACGACCAACGGGATGTGGCGCTTCATCGAAGGAGAGTAGGCAGAAACTTCCTGGATGTTGTCGAAGCCCTTGTCGTTCCAACTCTTGATGATGCTGCGCCAGGTGGTGGTGTCCTCCGACAGTCCCTGGGTCTCGGTGTTCAGGCTGATCTTTGCCGGAGCGATGCCGTCGGCCTTCTGTGCAGCAGAAACGCTTGCGGCCTGGGCGGCTGGCGCGACAGCAGAAACGGTGGCAAAGGGAGCGATCGCTGCCGTGACGGCGGCCAGAGTGCGGACGATGCTTCGCTTCATAAAGTTGATCCTTCTGTGGGAGTCACACCTGGGGAAAGGTCAGAATTTTAAGAGCCCGAGGCGTGAGTGATCATTGTGAACGGGGGAGGCTTCACCGAGGAGTCTCAAGGAATTCTCAGCGAATCTCTAAGGCAAGGGGGAGTTTACCCAATTTAGTGCGGTTATAGGAACCCGAGGAGGGAAAAGTTTCCGCGGGGAACCCAAACAGGGGTGTTATGAATATGGCTAGTGGGTCTAATGTTACTAAAGTTAAAAGTTTTTCTGGAGTGACCGCTGGTTGGGGCGTGAGGCGTCATAAAGAGTGTCGAGGAGAACAAAGCCAAGCCCGACAAACACGAGCGAAGAACATTAAGTACCCTTGGGACTTGTGGCTAAAGAACATTTTGACGTAGTAGTACTCGGAGCAGGCCCTGGCGGATACGTGGCGGCGATTCGTGCCGCTCAGTTGGGTCTGAAGACCGCCGTTATCGAAAAGCAGTACTGGGGCGGCGTATGCCTCAACGTGGGCTGCATCCCCTCGAAGGCGCTGATCCGCAACGCCGAACTTGCGCACACCATCACCAAGGAAGCCAAGACCTACGGCATTACCGGCGACAACATCTCGATGGACTTCAAGGTTGCGCACCAGCGCTCCCGCAAGGTCTCCGGCAACATCGTCAAGGGTGTCCACTTCCTGATGAAGAAGAACAAGATTCAGGAAATCCACGGACGCGGCAACTTCGTCGACGACAAGACCATCGAGGTCTCCGACGGTGACGATGCAGGCAAGACCATCACCTTCGATAACTGCATCATCGCCACCGGCTCCGTTGTGAGGTCCCTGCCGGGCGTGGAGTTGGGCGGCAACATCGTCTCCTACGAAGAGCAGATCCTGGACGAGAACAAGCCGGACTCCATGGTCATCATCGGCGCAGGCGCCATCGGCATGGAGTTCGCCTACGTGCTGTCCAACTTCGGTGTGGACATCACCGTCGTTGAATTCATGGACCGCGTTCTGCCGAACGAGGACAAGGATGTGTCCAAGGAAATCGCCAAGCAGTACAAGAAGCTGGGCGTAAACCTGAAGACCGGCCACAAGACCACCGCCGTCCGTGACCTGGGCGAAGGCAAGGGCGTGGAGGTGGACATCGAGTCCGCCGACGGCTCCAAGAGCGAGACCCTGAAGGCCGACCGCGTGATGGTCTCCATCGGCTTCGCACCCCGCGTGGAGGGCTATGGCCTGGAGAACACCGGCGTGAAGCTGACCGAGCGCGGCGCCATTGATATCGACGACGAGATGCGCACCAGTGTTCCGCACATCTACGCCATTGGTGACGTCACCGCCAAGCTGCAGCTGGCCCACGTTGCCGAGGCACAGGGCGTGGTCGCTGCCGAGATCATCGCCGGCGAAGAGACCGAGCTGCTGGGCGACTACATGATGATGCCGCGCGCCACCTTCTGCTCCCCGCAGGTTGCATCCTTCGGCTACACCGAGGAAGCCGCCAAGAAGAAGGCAGAGGAAGAAGGTCGCGAAGTGAAGGTCGCCACCTTCCCCTACACCGCAAACGGCAAGGCCCAGGGCCTAGGCCACGCAGTGGGCTTTGTGAAGCTGGTGGCAGACGCAGAGTACGGCGAACTGCTGGGCGCCCACATGGTCGGCCCGGACGTGTCCGAGCTGCTGCCGGAGCTGACCCTGGCGCAGCGCTTCGACCTGACGGCCGAAGAGATCTCCCGCAACGTCCACACGCACCCGACCCTGTCGGAGGCCATGAAGGAAGCCGCCCACGGCATCGCCGGCGGGCACATGATCAACCTGTAAAAGGTTGTAGCGCCCGGCTCCTTTCGATGGAGCCGGGCGTGCGTCGTCATCCCACCGCCATGATTGGTGCAACGATTGCCTGAGAAGATTGGCCTGCTGGCAGACCGCGGCCTGCCAGCGGTGCGCGTGCGAGCGCTGCTCAAGGAGCTAGACGAGGTCTCACAGAAGCACGTTTCCGGGGACAAGCCGATCCTCGAATTCCGCACCGGAACGCTGCCCATGGATGAGTTCGGCAACGTCCGCCTGGCCGATTCCGCCCCCGGTATTCTGCGCGATTACGGCTGGGATCGGCTGGTGTACGTCACTGACCTGCCCCTCACCACCCGGCGACCGGTCATTAGCCAGACCGTCGAACACGGCAGGGCCACCATGCTGTGCCTGCCGGCCTTCGGACTGCTGCGGGCCAAAGAGGGCCTGCGCCAGGAGCTATCGCGCCTGGTCTGCGGCAAACCCGCCGGAGCCGGCCAGCGCGAAAAAGGCGTGGACGACATCGAAGGCGGCGACGTGGAAGCCGATACGACCCGCGTGCTGGAAGGTCGCGGCCGAACCCTACGCCTGCTGCTGGGAATGATCCGCGGCAACCGCCCCGGGCAACTCATAAGGGTGCTGTCCAGCTGCCTAGCCACGGGCGTGGCCACCGGTGGCTTCGGCATCTTCTACGGTTCGGTGTGGGAGATGTCCTACCTGATCAGCTCCTGGCGGCAGATCATGATCACCATCCTGTCGATCACCCTGTTGACCTTCTGGCTGATCTACAAAAACGGCCTGTGGAACGGGGCGTATAGCCGCAACCCGGAACCCACTACGGTGAATGTAGCCACTGGTGGCGCTGCCCAGCCCGCCGCGGATAGTGCCGCATGGTGGCGTGCGCGGATGGATAACTTGGCCACCACCGGTACGGTGCTGATCTCCGCGACTGGGGTTTATATCCTGATTTACCTCACGATGCTGCTGGTCAGTGCCGCCGTCGTGCCGGTTCCCTTCTTCGAAAGCCGGGTCAATGCGGACATCACGCCGGTGGATTATCTGACGTTGGCGTGGTTCGCGGCGTCCCTAGGTACCCTCGGCGGGGCGCTCGGATCGAGCTTCGATACCGACGAATCGGTGCGCGAAGCTACATACAACCGCCGTGAGCTGCAGCGCAGGCAGATCGTCGGGCTCTTCGACGGTGACTAGCGCCCACTGCAGGAACCAGCGCCATAGGAACCAGCGCCGCAGGAACCAGCACTAATACGGCGACACGCTCGAACGGTGCGGGTCGATTTCCACCGTGCGGTTGATCGGCGGGAAGGCGCGCTGCGGGCAGTTCTCGCGCGGGCACAATCGGCAGCCAGAGCCAATCGGCACCGCCGCGGACGTGTCCTTCAGATCCAGCCCGTCCGAGTACACTGTGCGGTCGGCGTGCCGCAGCTCGCAGCCCAGTCCGATGGCGAACATCTTCCCCGGCTGCCCCCACGCCGCGCGGTGGTGGTTCACTGTGCGGGCGATCCACAGGTACGTCCGCCCGTCGGGCATCTGCGCGATCTGGCGCATGATCTTGCCGGGGTAGCTAAACGTCTCGTACACATTCCACAGCGGGCACGTGCCGCCGGAGTTCGATAGGTGCAGCCCCGTCGCAGACTGACGTTTGGACATGTTGCCCGCGCGATCCACGCGCACGAAGGTCCAGGGCACGCCGCGCAGGCTGGGGCGCTGCAGGGTGGACAGGCGGTGGCAGACCGTCTCGTACCCCACGCCGTATTCGCGCATGAGGAACTCTAGGTCGTAGCGCGATTCCTCCGCGGAGCTGTGGAACTGCCGGTAGGGCAGCAACAGTGCGGCGGCATAGTAGCTGGCCAGGCCGCGCCGGGCGAGCGCGCGGGTTTCTTCGGATTGGAAGTGTCCCAGCTCCACCAACGAGTCGATTGTCGTTCCGGCTTCCAGGTACGCCAGCTCCGTCGCCAGCCGGAACGCGATCTGCCCGGGGCGCATCTTCGCCGACACGTGCAGGGTCTTTCGCTTCGGGTCGAACTTATGCTGCGTATCGCCCAGGTCGCGCGAGTAAATCACCTCCACCTTGTGCACTTGTTGCAGGCGCTCGGCGAGGATCTGTTCTGTGTGGTGTATCTGGTTCGCCCCGATGTTTATTCTGGACGCCAACTTTTCCGCCGCCACATCTAGAACATCGATGTAGTTCTGCCTGGCGTAGAAAAAGTCACGGACTTCCTCATGGGGCATGGAGAACGCCTCGGGGCCGGAGGCGCGACCGAAGAGTTCGCCCTTGGGCGTGATGGAGAGGATGGCGGAGCCCTGCACGCGTTCTTCTGTGAGCAGCGACAGGGTGTCCGAAACGTTGCGGTAGCGGGAGTGCAGATCCACGAAGGCGCGGGCGAGGTCCGGGTGGTTCTTCACAAGCGCTGCCAGTTCGGTAACGTCCGCCGGGGTGGGGCTGATTTCCGGGTCCAGGGTCACGTCCTGGATTTCCGCGAGAAGGCGGGTGGAATCTTGATCGGCGAAGAAGGTCGGGTCGATGCCGAAGGCTGCGGTGATGCGCTCGAGGACGGCGACGGTCAGTGGGCGCCCGTCGTGTTCGATCTGGTTGACGTAGCTGGCGGAAAGATCCAGGATTTCGGCCAGGCGAGCCTGGGAGATTCCGCGCTCTTTGCGTAGTTGGCGCAAGCGGGAGCCGACGAAGGGGCGCTCTGCATTGCGTTCTGTATTGCCTGCAGGGCTGGCTGCGTGCTCCGTTCCCTGTGTGTGTTCAATCCGTTTGCCCATGGTGCCCATCAGTATATTCATGGCTTTCAGAGGGAAGTCTGCTGGATATATTTAGCGATATAACTGTCTTTTCTTATGCTTTATATCGAAAAGGGGGTTTTATCGGCGCTTTTACCCCCCTGTTGAGCACTGCGTATTTGACCTTGTGTGGGTAATATGTCCTCGACTGTATCCGTCGGTGTGATGCAGTAAGACTGACTTGAAAGAGAGCCCGTCCGAATGATCCGTTTCCCCCTTTCCATTTCCCGCCGAGTAACCCGCATCGGCGTTGCTAGCGTAGCCGCCGTGGCAGCCTGCGGCACTGTGGCGCTGACCCCTGCCTCTGCAGATACCCTGGTGAGCCAGCTGCCAGGCGCGTCGGCCGACGGCACCGTCGTGGTTACTGATAGTCCCCGCGTCAAGGTTGACGTAGAAGCAGCCGATGCCGCCAGCGGCACCGTCAAGGTCACGGTAAAGAACACCTATGACCACAAGTTCCGCTGCGCAGCCCCGGGCGCTGCACCGAAGGATTCCAAGCCCGCCGAGCTGCCCAATGCGGTAGCCACCTCCGACATCGTCTCCCAGGCTGTGAATTACTACCGCGAACAGCCATTTTCCCCAAAGGACGGTGTAGCTGCCCCCATCCTGGGCGTAGTTCCCACGACTCCTTTCCTGAAGTACGTTCCCGCTGGCAGCCTGGGCCGCCTGTTCGGCAAGGACATTGCCACCCGCGCCTCTCTGGCACGCCAGTGGGATTCGGCACGATTGGCTGGTCACACCGCAGAATTGGCTCCTTTTGATCTGGAGCCCCTCGCTACCCAGGAGTTCACCGTCAAGCTGAACGCGCCGGGCAACGGGGAGCGCACCGAATTCGCCGCTGGTGCCCTGCTCTACTGCACCGATGTCACCGCAGACCCGAAGCAGTCTTACATCTTCGCCGGTTACCAGCCGGGTACCAAGCCGGCTCCCGCTACCGCTGGATCTTCCCGTCCGGCCGGTTCCGCACCGTCTAGCCTGCTGGGTTCTTCCTCCCGCTAGCGCTTAGTGCTTCCCCAAAGTTCCAAGTTTCATTACTCCTCGATTCATTCGTCCTCGAGAGGAATTCCCCATGTCAAAGACATTTTCGAAGTCCCTGCTGGCTGTAGCGCTGTCGACCACCGTGGTGGCGGCGCTGTCTAATGGCGCGGTCGCTAGCGCAGCCAATGTTGTTCCCGGTGCGGATACGACTGGCGTTGTTGTTTTTACGGACAAGCAGGATCTGAGCGTCAAGGTTAATGCTGCGGACGCCACCGCTACCGCCATTACCGGCACCGTAACCAACCACACTGATTCGGCCTTTACCTGTGCAGGTGTTCAGGGCAAGGACACGTCTGCCGGAGACGTGACTACCAGCGACCTGGTTGCAAAGTCGGTCGAGTACTACCGCAACAACCTGCACTACGTTGCTCCGAATGTAGATGTGAAGACCCCTTCGCTGCCGCTCATCGGCCAGCTCAACCTGGGCACTTTGAACCTTGGTTCTTCCGCCGGACTGCTGCAGGGGCTGGGCTCGCTGCTGGGTAAGGCCAACAAGGATCGCAATGACATTTCCGGCGAGTACAGCGCTGCCCGCGTAGCGGGCCACGCTGGTCAGATCGCTAAGTTCACCGTTGCCCCGCAGTCCACGGTGGATGTTAAGGCCGCACTGCCAGCTCCGAGTTCCGGCGCGCGCACCGACTTCGACGCTGCGGCGTTCATTATGTGCACTAAGGATGGCAACAACGAGGGAGCCTACGTATTCGCAGGCTACGAGGAGGGCACCGTCAAGCCTTCCCGTTCGGCCCAGGGGTCCTCTAAGGCTTCCACTAAGGGGTCCTCTGCGATGCAGGGCTCGTCCCGTGGCGTGCTGTCTTCCAGCTAGTTTCAGTGTGACGTGAGAGAAGAAGAAAAGAAATGAATAATTCTCGCCGCGTGCAGCGGCACAGCATCGTCCGCATCGCCCGCACGGGCTCTATCGCTGGCGTTACCGGCGTGGCCGTGGCAACAGTGTTGGCTTCCGCAGTGGTACCCAGCGCTTCGGCTGCAACAGCCTCCGAGTCGTACACCGATTCGTCGTCGGTCTACACCCGAACTGTCAGCAATACCGAGCCTTCCGTGGGACAGAAGATCACCTACACGCAGACGTTTACGACGAAGCGAAGCACCGACAGTATCTACAACTGGCAGAATAAGGTCGATGCCTGCCTGAAGTACGTACCGGGTTCCGCCACCTTGCAGATCGGTGATGGTGGGGCGATCCCGCTGCCGAACAGCGCGGTTAGCACTGAGCCGGGCGTCACAACGATCACCTCTACCGAGGCGAAGGGGTACTGGGAGTTCAGCGCCACGAACCCGCACACCTTCACGCTGGACTACGAGGTCTCGGAAGAGTGCTCTACGGAAAAGCCTTTGGAGTCCGGTTTCGCCTACACCTACAGGGGCTGGCTCGGGAAGTCCTCGAAGGACTACGCACCGAGCAAGTTCAACGGCGGCCCTGCTGTCAAGGTGCAGGAGGCCGCCAAGGCGCAGACTTCCCTGGAGCTCAGCGCGCTGCCGGAAGTTGTAGAGAAGGCCGCGCCGCTGAAGCTGGAGGCCAAGTTGGCGATTACGCAGCCGCCGGCAAACGGTGAGGCAGCCACTGTGGCCGGTCGCAACGTCGAGTTCGTTTCTAACGGCCAGGTTCTCTGCACCGCGGAGGCCAACGAGGACGGCGTGGCTACCTGTGACTGGACCCCGGAGGCCACGGGGGAGGCGTCGATCGTCGCCCGCTTCGCCCCGGTGGATAACCTGCTGGGCGCGACTTCCGCACCGGCGAAGACGCGCGTCGTCACCGCTTTGCCGAAGGCGCCGACCGAGGTGCGCGTCGAGCCCACCCCGCTGCGGAGCACGGACGTGGCTCGTGTCAGCGGCAAGGCTGCGGCGGGGCAGTTCGTAGAGGTTACGGGTCCGGCGGATACTCGATGTGTGGCAACTGCGGACGCCGAAGGCTCCTTCGCCTGCGAACTGGGCTACCTGCCGGCGGGCAAGGGGCACCAGATCACGGTGAATGCCAGCCAGGAGGGGGTGAAGTCCCCGGCCGCAATCGTGACGGTGGATGTGGAGGGCAAGACTCTGACCGTGTGGGAGCGCATCGTGGAGTTCTTTAAGTCCCTGGGTGCGCGCCTCGCCGCGCTCTTCGGTGGCGGCTCCAACGGTTCTACCGGATCTCTTTCCTCCAGTAGCTAGCGCCATATGGTGCTAGCGCCGCAGGGTGGCTAGCGCCTAGTTAGTAAAGAGTTAGTTAGCAAAGAGCCCGGCCAGCACATTCGTGCTGACCGGGCTCTAGCGGTGTGCGGGTCTAATGACCCGCGCAGCTAGTTCCTAGCGCTTGAAAGCAAGCGGCTTAGTGGAACTGGCCCTCCTCGGTGGAGCCCTTCAGGGCGGTGGTGGAGGAGTTCGGGTCGACGGTGGTGGCGATCTTGTCGAAGTAGCCTGCACCGACCTCGCGCTGGTGCTTCACAGCGGTGAAGCCGCGCTCCTTGGCGGAAGCGAACTCGCGGTTCTGCAGCTCCACGAAAGCGGTCATCTGGTTGCGGGCGTAGCCGTAAGCCAGGTCGAACATGGAGTGGTTCAGAGCGTGGAAGCCTGCCAGGGTGATGAACTGGAACTTGAAGCCCATTGCGCCCAGCTCGTTCTGGAACTTGGCGATGGTGTCGTCGTCCAGGTGTGCAGACCAGTTGAAGGACGGGGAGCAGTTGTAAGCCAGCAGCTGATCCGGGAACTCGGAGCGAACAGCCTCAGCGAACTTCTTAGCCAGCTCCAGGTCCGGGGTGCCGGTCTCCATCCAGATCAGGTCAGCGTACGGAGCGTATGCCTTCGCACGGGCGATGCAGGGCTCGATGCCGTTCTGCACGTTGTAGAAGCCCTCAGCGGTGCGGCCGCCGGTCAGGAACGGCTTGTCGCGATCGTCAACGTCGGAGGTCAGCAGGGTAGCGGCCTCAGCGTCGGTACGAGCAACAACCAGGGTCGGGGTGTTGGCAACGTCAGCTGCCAGACGTGCGGAGTTCAGGGTACGGATGTGCTGCTGGGTCGGGATCAGCACCTTGCCGCCCAGGTGGCCACACTTCTTCTCGGAGGCCAGCTGGTCCTCCCAGTGGGTACCTGCAGCGCCGGCCTTGATCATGGCCTTCTGCAGCTCGTAAACGTTCAGTGCGCCACCGAAGCCAGCCTCGCCGTCGGCAACGATCGGAACCAGCCAGTTGTCAACGGAGGTGTCGCCCTCAACGCGAGCGATCTCGTCTGCGCGGGACAGCGCGTTGTTGATGCGCTGAACGACGGACGGAACGGAGTTCGCCGGGTACAGGGACTGGTCGGGGTAGGTGTGGCCGGACAGGTTAGCGTCACCTGCAACCTGCCAACCGGACAGGTAAACAGCCTTCAGGCCTGCGCGGACCTGCTGAACGGCCTGGTTACCGGTCAGGGCGCCCAGGGCGTTGATGTAGGAGTCGTCATCCTTGTTGACTGCTTCCCACAGGATCTCAGCGCCGCGGCGTGCCAGGGTGTGCTCTTCAACAACGGTGCCCTGCAGCTCAGCGACCTGCTCTGCGGTGTAATCGCGCTCGACGTTAGCCCAGCGGGGGTTCTCGTCCCAGTCCTTCTGGATTTCTTCAGCGGTACGTGCCTTGCCGACGTTCGACATGTAGGGGTCACTTCCTTACTAATTAAGGGGAGAGTTATGTCATGGTCCCTGCCCGGGGGTTCCTGGCGGGGGGACACTGAACCGCACACTACTAATCCTTAACAACGCTGTTCGGCACTGTTCAGGTGAAGTCTGCGTCCCGTGTCTCTGCCTACGAGAGTACCAACCCAAATAACCGCGTCAATGCCGGTCAGGGGGATATTTATGTGTGGGGGTGGTCACTCTTTTTGTAAATCTTGTGAAGATCTTATCCACACTGTTTCTTAGTGACGCCTCAAGGTATGAACGTGATCTGGCTCTCTTGCTGCACTTATAGGTGTGGTGCGCCACGGGCTGACTTGTGGCGTCAAAAAGAAAAAGAAGAACAAGCCTGCCCGATAATCCCCGTCGGTGGGGGTGGGAAAAGTGCGATCTATGACCAACTCCATACCGATCGTGAGGGAACTCACCTAGTCTTTGAGGACAGAGACCTTTAGATAGGTAAATCGATTGATATGTGAGGAGCCACGTCACTATGACCCAGACCGAGCGCGTAACAGCCGGCGGCCTTCAGGTCGCCAAGACTCTCTACGACTTCGTTAATACCGAGGTACTTCCCGCCATTGGCAAGGATTCCGCTGAGGAGCAGGAGAAGTTCTGGGATGGCTTCGGCAAGATCGTCGAGGAGTACACCCCGCGCAACCGTGAGCTGCTGAACACTCGCGACGAGCTGCAGAAGAAGATGGACGCCTGGTACGCCGACCACAAGGGTGCCCAGGATCCGGAGGAGTACAAGGCCTTCCTGAAGGAGATCGGCTACCTGGTCGACGAGCCGGGCGACTTCGAGATTACGACCCAGAACATCGACCCGGAGGTCGGCACGACCGGCGGTCCGCAGCTGGTGGTGCCGATCCTGAACGCCCGCTTCGCGCTGAACGCGGCGAACGCCCGCTGGGGTTCCCTGTACGACGCTCTGTACGGTACCGACGCTATCTCTGAGGAAAACGGCCAGGAAAAGGGCACCGGCTACAACAAGGTCCGCGGCGACAAGGTCATCGAGTGGGGCCGTGAGTTCCTGGATCGCGTTGTCCCGCTGGAGTCCGGCTCCCACAAGGACGTCACCAAGTACGCCGTGGAGTCCGGCCAGCTGACCGCCACCATCGACGGCAACGATGTGCACCTGCGCAACCCAGAGGTCTACGCGGGCTTCGGCGGCGACAAGGCCAACCCGAGTGACATCCTGCTGTACAACAATGGCCTGTACATCGACATTCAGATCGATCCGGAGTCCCCGATCGGCAAGACCGACAAGGCCGGCGTGAAGGACCTGAACCTCGAGTCCGCCATCTCCACCATCATGGACTTCGAGGATTCCGTCGCTGCTGTCGACGCAACCGACAAGACCCTGGGCTACCGCAACTGGCTCGGCCTGAACACCGGCAACCTCACCGAGGAAGTCCAGAAGGGCGGCAGGACCTTCACTCGTAAGCTCAACGAGGATCGTGTGTTTACCTCCCGCGATGGTCAGGAGCTGCGTCTGCATGGTCGTTCTCTGCTGTTTGTGCGTAACGTTGGCCACCTGATGCAGAATCCGGCGATCCTGGATCAGAACGGTGAGGAGGTTTTCGAGGGCATCATGGATGCCGTCATTACTTCGGCTGCTGCGATCCCGGGTCTGGATGAGAACAACCCGCTTCGTAACTCCCGTAATGGTTCGATCTACATTGTGAAGCCGAAGCAGCACGGCCCGGAGGAGGTTGCGTTCACCAACGACCTGTTCGGTGCTGTGGAGGATCTGCTGGGTCTGGAGAGGTTCACCTTGAAGGTTGGTGTGATGGATGAGGAGCGTCGTACCACTGCCAACTTGGATGCCTGCATCGCGCAGGTTAAGGAGCGTCTGGCGTTTATTAACACCGGCTTCCTGGACCGTACTGGTGATGAGATCCACACCTCTATGTTGGCTGGTCCGATGGTGCGTAAGGCAGATCTGCAGACCGCGCCGTGGAAGCTGGCTTACGAGGACAACAATGTGGATGCTGGCCTGGCGCACGGTCTGCCGGGTAAGGCACAGATCGGTAAGGGCATGTGGGCCAAGACTGAGCTGATGGCTGACATGCTGGCGCAGAAGATCGGCCAGCCGAAGGAGGGCGCTTCCACTGCGTGGGTTCCGTCGCCGACGGGTGCGACGCTGCATGCAACCCACTACCACGAGGTGGATGTCTTCGAGGTGCAGGACAAGCTGCGCACGGAGGGCCGCCGTGAGACCCTGGGCGACATCCTGACTATCCCGGTGGCGGAGTCTGCTGATTGGTCTGCTGAGGAGATCGCCGAGGAGATTGACAACAACTCCCAGTCCATCCTGGGTTACGTGGTCCGTTGGGTGGAGCAGGGTGTGGGTTGCTCCAAGATTCCGGATATCCACGACATTGATCTGATGGAGGATCGCGCTACCTGTCGTATTAACTCCCAGCACTTGGCTAACTGGCTGAAGCATGGTGTGGTGACTGAGGAGCAGGTTCTGGAGTCTTTGCAGCGTATGGCTGCGAAGGTGGATGAGCAGAACGCTGGTGATGCGAA
Source organism: Corynebacterium sp. LK28 (assembly GCF_014335105.1). NCBI lineage: Bacteria > Bacillati > Actinomycetota > Actinomycetes > Mycobacteriales > Corynebacteriaceae > Corynebacterium > Corynebacterium sp. LK28. The sequence goes on from NZ_PDGZ01000009.1 coordinate 290,438, forward strand.
CTACCGCAACATGGCGCCGAACTTTGATGAGTCTGTGGCTTTCCAGGCTGCGAAGGATTTGGTGTTTAAGGGTCTGGAGCAGCCGGCTGGTTACACCGAGCCGATTCTGCACGCCCGTCGTTTGGAGTTCAAGGCTAAAAACGGCATCGCCTAAAGCGATACGAACTTAACCGCCGGTGTGAGCCCGCCTTACCCGGCGGTTTTCCTATGCCCATTTCCGCGCAGCTTCTTTGCAACTTCCTTGCACGGACAGTTGTTCGACCCCTGGTTAGACTGGTGGACACACGATCACGCACGTACGAACGCACATGCACCAAGTCGCCCCCGGAAGGAGCCCGACTTTGTCCGTCACCACCTTTGGCACCCCGCCTGCCCGATCTCTCTTTGATTTTGACGCCGTACTTTTCGACCTCGACGGCGTGATCACCCCGACCGCAGAGCTCCACCGCCAGGCGTGGGCACGGATGTTCAGTGCGTTCCTGGAGGCCAAGGGTGCCGAGCCCTACACCGAACAGGATTACTTTGACTACCTGGACGGCCGCCGTCGCGACGAGGGCGTGGCCGCCCTGCTGGCTAGCCGTGACATTGAGGTTCCAGAGGGCAACGCGGACGATCGGGCTGATCAGGACACGATCCACGGCCTGGGGGCTCGCAAGAACGAGGACTTCCTGAAGTTGGTGGAGGAAGGCGTGCAGGCCTACGAGGGCTCCGTGCAGTTGCTGGATGCCATCCGGGACCGCGCCGCAGCGGCGGAGAAGTCGCCGCAGATCGCTATCGTCTCCTCCTCGAAGAACACCCGCCCGGTGCTCAAGGCGGCGGGGCTGCTCGATCGGTTTGAGGTTGTAGTCGATGGGAAGGTGGCGTCCGAAAAGAATCTGCCGGGTAAGCCCGCACCAGATACGTACCTGTATGGCGCGCAGCAGCTCGGCGCCAGTGCGGAGAATGCTGTGGTGGTGGAGGATGCCACCAGTGGCGTGGCCAGCGGTAAGGCCGGAAAGTTTGGGCTGGTCATCGGCGTGGATCGCGGGGCCGGGGCGGAGGCGCTGCATGAGCACGGCGCGGACATCGTGGTCGATGACCTGGCGGACCTGCTGGGTTAGAGCGTGCGGCCAGGAGGCTGGCCGCAGGATTTTTAGACGAACGAACAGCTGGAAAAGCACAGAACGACTCGGGGAGACCGGAAACACTATGGGGATCAACGCCCAACGACAGACCAAGCGCAGTCCTGCCGACCAGCGGCTGAAGGACTTCCTGGCAACCCGCCGAGAGGGAGCGGAGCCGGGGTACAAGCGCCCGATCGACGGCGGCGACTTGCGCGCGGAGGGCTTCCGCGCGGACATGAAACACAGTGCGGTGAATCCTTTGGAGTCTGTGGACCGCGACAACAACCCGGTTGACGAATGGGCTCTGATTGAAACCCGCCCGAACTCCATGGACCTGGGAGTATCCGAGACCCTGTTCGCGCTGTCCAACGGCTACCTGGGGCTGCGCGGCAACCCAGAGGAAGGGCGCGATTCCCACACTCACGGCACGTTCATCAACGGCGTGCACGAAACCTGGGACATCGAGCACGCGGAGGATGCCTACGGCTTGGCGCGCACGGGGCAGAGTATCGTCTCGGTACCGGATGCGAAGGCTATGCGACTGTACATCGACGACGAGCCGTTGCGTCTGGGCAACGCGGAGGTCATGGAATACAACCGCAGCCTGGACTTCCGCGAGGGCGTGCTTCGTCGCAGCCTGGTCTGGCGCACTCCGGGCGGCAAGCACGTGCGCGTGACCTCCGAGCGCATGGTGAGTTTCCAGGAGCGCCATCTGGCGCTGCAGTCCCTGGAAGTCGAGCTGCTGGACGCGCCGGCCGCCGTTGTGGTCTCCTCCCAGCTGCTGAACCGCGAGGACGGCCAGGGCGAGTTCCCGGATAACAACGCCCGCGTGGCGGGCGAGGAAGGCTTCGACCCGCGCAAGGGCGAGCAGTTCCAGGACCGCGTGTTCATCCCGAAGTACCAGTCCAGCACCGAGCCGGAACGTGCCACGCTGGGTTACCAGATCAACCACTCGGGCATGACCGTGACAGTCTCCATGGACCACATCTTGGACATCGACAACCCCTCGGATGAGACGGACACGGGCGTGGACACCGGCGTGGAGGTCTCCACGGAGGTGGAAGAGGACGTCGCCCGCGTGACGTACCACCTGAACGGCAAGAAGGGAATGAAGATGCGCCTGGAGAAATTCACGGCGTACCACTCCTCCCGCCACGTCGCCCCGCAGGAGCTCGCATTCCGTTGCGCGCGCACCATCAACCGCGCGAAGCAGGTGGGCTTTAGCAACCTGATGGATAACCAGGCCGAGTGGCTGGCCCGCTTCTGGGAGCGCTCCGACGTGCGCATCGCCGGCCAGCCTGCGCTGCAGCAGGCGGTGCGCTGGAATATCTTCCAGCTGATCCAAGCTTCCGCCCGCGCGGAGACCAACGGTGTGCCGGCAAAGGGCATGACCGGATCCGGCTACGGCGGCCACTACTTCTGGGATACGGAGATCTATGTGATGCCGTTCCTGTGCTACACCAACCCCAACCTGGCTCGGAACGCCCTGCGCTTCCGCTACGACATGTTGCCCGCGGCCAAGCAGCGTGCGCTGGAGCTTTCGCACGACGGCGCCCTGTTCCCGTGGCGCACCATCAATGGCCAGGAATCCTCGGCCTACTACGCGGCGGGTACGGCGCAGTACCACATCGATGCCGACATTGCGTTTTCGCTGATGAAGTACGTTTACGCGACCGGCGACACGGAGTTCCTGCTACAGCAGGGAATCAGCCTGCTGGTGGAGACCGCACGGTTCTGGATGTCCATCGGCTTCTTCAACAGCAATCAGGACAAGTTCGAGATTCACTCCGTGACCGGCCCGGACGAGTACACGACCGTGGTGAACAACAACCTGTACACAAACGTCATGGCCCAGTACAACCTGGAGGTCGCGGCGGCCGTGGTGCGCCAAATGGAGGAAGAGCGCCCGGAGGAATACCGCAACTTGCAGCACCTGAAGCACGTCACGGAGGCCGAGGTCGACCTGTGGCGCAAGGCTGCCGACTGCATGTACATCCCTTACAACGAGGAACTGAAGGTCAACCCGCAGGACGACCAGTTCCTGCACCGCCGCATCTGGGACCTGGACGACCCGGAGGTCGGACCGAAGCGCCCGTTGCTGCTGCACTACCACCCGCTGACGATCTACCGCTACCAGATCTTGAAGCAGGCCGACGTGGTGCTGGCGCTATTCCTGCAGGGGCAGCGCTTCTCCACCGAGGTCAAGCGCGCGGACTACAACTACTACGACATTCTGACCACGGGCGATTCCACCCTCTCGGCCGTCGTGCAGTCCATCATCGCCGCGGAGCTCGGCTATAAGGAGAAGGCCGAGGAGTTCTTCTACCGCGGCCTGTTCGTGGACATGGGCGACCTGCACCACAACGCCTCGGATGGCGTGCACATCGCCTCGTGTGGCGGCGCGTGGACGGCGCTGACCAACGGCTTCGGCGGCTTCCGCGATTTCTACGGGCAGTTCACCATCGACCCGCGCCTGCCGGACGAGTGGGAGTCCCTGACGTACCACATCACCCTGTACGGCGAGCGCCTGCGCGTGGAGGTCCGCCCCGGCGAGGTAGAGCTGGTGCTGGAGGAGGGCGACCGCAAGGTCGGCCCGATCTGGGTCATGGGCGAGGAGGTCGTCGTCGGCCACGAGCCCGTCATTGTAAAGGGGCCGACGCTGCTCAGCGAGCATCGCGCCGACGGTGAAGATGGCGATGCGTCGCCCGTCGCTCCGGACCACCGGGTACGGTTATAAAAATATATCTTTATTGACGCCCACCGCCAGCGTGTGTCGTTACCCCCGTAACCCCTGCGAGGTAGGTAGTGAGCGGCAGGGGTGGGGAGTGTGGCGTCAATAAGAAAGCGACAAAGAGCGCCGCGAAAACCGTGTGACCAGTGTGACGCCGAGGGTTGACGGCCTCTCATCACATATTTAACAGTACGGCTGTACCGTTAGCTGTATTTTTGCAAGGTTTGTATTGCGGAAATGGCGTACCCCATAACGGGGTGTAGAACCGGGAACATGCAGGTACACAAGTAGTCCGAGGGGGGCTTTAGCACATACAGTGTCTATGACACTGGAGGTGCCATGACTGTTAAGTATGACGACCGTGAGGCAATCGCTCACGGAAAACTGAGAACTTCGAGCCTGCGCGAGAAGCCAGGCTTCCCTTCGTGGGCGATGAAGCTGACGATGGCCATCACGGGCATCATCTTCGCGCTGTTCGTCCTGGTTCACATGGTTGGAAACCTGAAGGTTTACATGGGGGCCGAATCCTTCAACACCTACGCCGACTTCCTGCGTGAATTCGGCTACCCGCTGCTGCCGCACGAGTCCTTCCTGTGGGTTGCTCGAATCGTGCTGCTGGTTTCCCTGATCCTGCACGTGTGGTGCGCATTCGCGTTGACCGGCCGTGCTCACCAGTCCCGTGGCCGCTACCGCCGCAAGGGCATGGTCAGCAGCTGGAACACCTTTACCGCCCGCAGCATGATCGTCACCGGCATCGTGCTGCTGCTGTTCATTATCTTCCACATCCTGGACCTGACGATGGGTGTAAAGCCCGTCGCCTCCGACGACTTCCAAGGTCCGGTTGATGGCGCACACGCTGCCTTCCAGAACCTGGTCGCATCCTTCGAGCGCCCGGCTGTGGCCATCTTCTACATCCTGGCGATGCTGATCCTGTTCATGCACCTGTCCCACGGCATCTGGACTGCCACCTCGGACCTGGGCATCACCGGCCACCGCACCCGCAAGGTCATGCTGTGGATCGCCTACCTGCTGCCTGCGATCGTGATGATCGGCAACATCTCCATCCCGCTGGCTGTGATGTTTGGGCTGGTTGATCAGGCCTCCTTCGTCCCGGTTGGGCATTAACGGCGAGTCTGGTTTCAAGGAGAAGAGAGTTAAATGAGCGAAGTAACTAACCACCCGCACAATCAGACCGCGGACTTCGACTACGACAAGGCCGTCGCCGCTTTCACGGCTCCGGAATCCGTCGTCGAGGGCGTGACCGTCGGTAAGGTCCTGAAGGACAACGCACCCCACGTGGTGAGCCAGGACAAGCAGTGGCAGTACGCCAAGGAGCACTTTGGCATGGTGTCTCCGCTGAACCGCAACAAGTTCCGCATCCTCATCGTCGGTACCGGCCTGGCCGGTGGCGCCGCAGCTGCCGCACTGGGCGAGCTGGGCTACGACGTGAAGGTGTTCACCTACCACGACTCCCCGCGTCGCGCGCACTCCATCGCTGCGCAGGGCGGTGTGAACTCCTCCCGCGGTAAGAAGCTGGATAACGACTCCACCTACCTGCACGCCAAGGACACCGTTAAGGGTGGCGACTACCGCTGCCGCGAGAACGACTGCTGGCGACTGGCTATGGAGTCCCCGAAGGTCATCGACCACATGAACGCTGTTGGCGCACCGTTCTCCCGCGAGTACGGCGGCACCCTGGCAACCCGTTCCTTCGGTGGCGTTCAGGTCTCCCGTACGTACTACACCCGTGGCCAAACGGGTCAGCAGCTGCAGCTGGCCACCACCTCCGCGCTGTACCGTCAGATCGGCGCTGGCCACGTGGAGATCTTCACCCACAACGACCTCGTTGACCTGATCGTCAAGGACGGCCGCTGTGAAGGCGTGATCATGCGCAACCTGCTGACCGGCGAGCTGAAGGCTCACACCGGCCACGCAACCGTGCTGGCCACCGGCGGTTACGGCAACGTGTACCACATGTCCACGCTGGCCAAGAACTCCAACGCCTCGGCCATCATGCGCGCCTACGAGCTGGGTGCCTACATGGCGTCTCCGTCCTTCGTGCAGTTCCACCCGACGGGCCTGCCGGTGAACTCCACCTGGCAGTCCAAGACGATCCTGATGTCCGAGTCGCTGCGTAACGACGGCCGCATCTGGACCCCGAAGAAGAAGGGCGACGACCGCAAGCCGAACGACATCCCGGAGGACGAGCGCGACTACTTCCTGGAGCGCCGCTACCCGGCCTTCGGCAACCTGGTTCCGCGTGACATCGCTTCCCGCGCCAACGCTCAGCAGATCAACGCTGGCTACGGCGTGGGTCCGATGAAGAACTCCGTGTACCTGGATCTGGGCGACGCTATCCAGCGCCTGGGCAAGGACACGATCCGCGAGCGCTACTCGAACCTGATTCAGATGTACGAAGAGGCCATCGGCGAGTCCGCTTACGAGACCCCGATGCGCATCGCCCCGACCTGCCACTACACCATGGGTGGCCTGTGGACTGACTTCAACGAGATGACGTCCATCGACGGTCTGTTCTGCTCTGGTGAGTCCTCCTGGATGTACCACGGCGCGAACCGCCTGGGTGCTAACTCCCTGCTGTCCTCCTCCGTGGAGGGCTGGTTCACCTTGCCGTTCACCATCCCGAACTACCTGGCGCCGCACCTGGGTGAGGAAATCCCGGCCGCCGATTCCCCGGCTGCGCAGGAGGCTCTGCAGCGTGCAAAGGATCGCATCGAGCGTCTGACCACCATCAAGGGCGACAACCCGCACGGTCCGGAGTACTACCACCGCCAGCTGGGCGAGATCCTGTACTTCTCCTGTGGCGTGTCCCGCAATGTGAAGGACATGAAGGACGGAATCGAGAAGATTCGCGCACTGCGCAAGGACTTCTGGGCCAACGTCCACATCCCGGGCGGTACCGAGGAGATGAACCAGACCCTGGAGTACGCAACCCGCGTTGCCGACTACCTGGATCTGGGCGAGCTGATGTGCGTGGACGCCCTGGACCGCGACGAGTCCTGTGGTGCCCACTACCGCGATGACCACCTGTCCGAAGACGGCGAGGCAGAGCGTGACGATGACAACTGGTGCTTCGTCTCCGCCTGGGAGCCGAATGGCGAGAACAAGTTCATCCGCCACTCTGAGCCCCTGTACTTCGACCGTATCCCGCTGATGACAAGGAATTACAAGTAATGAAACTGCATCTTGAAATCTGGCGTCAGGCGGGCCCGAATGCCGAAGGCCACTTCGAGTCTGTTGACGTTGACGACGCTGCAGAGCAGATGTCCATCCTGGAGCTGCTCGACCACGTAAACAACAAGTACGTTGAAGCGGGCAAGGAGCCCTTCGCCTTCGCTTCCGACTGCCGCGAGGGCATCTGCGGTACCTGTGGCCTGATGGTCAACGACCGTCCGCACGGTCCGGACAAGAACAAGCCGGCCTGCCAGCAGCGCCTGCTGTCTTTCAACGACGGCGATACCATCAAGCTGGAGCCGCTGCGCTCTGCTGCGTACCCGGTGATCAAGGACATGGTCGTCGACCGTTCCGCACTGGATCGCGTGATGGAAAAGGGTGGCTTCGTGTCCGTCATGGCCGGCACCGCCCCGGATGCCGACTCTCTGTTGGTCAACCACTCCGACGCGGAGAAGGCTCTGGATCACGCAGCCTGCATCGGCTGCGGTGCATGTGTTGCTGCTTGCCCGAATGGTGCAGCCCACCTGTTCACCGGTGCGAAGCTGGTTCACCTGACGCTGTCTCCGCTGGGCCGCGAGGAGCGTGGCAAGCGTGCACGCAACATGGTTGACGAGGTCGAGGGTACCTTCGGACCTTGCTCGCTGTACGGCGAGTGTGCTGACGTTTGCCCGGCGGGTATCCCGCTGACGGCTGTGGCAGCTATCACAAAGGAACGCACCCGTGCCGCTTTCCGCGGCAAGGATGACTAAGATCAACTCCAAGACAAGTTTCAGAAAGTAGGAGAGAACCATGGCACTCAGTGAGAACCTGCACATGGAGCGTTACTACGTTGATGGCTACCAGCCGTCCAGCTTTGATGCGCCGCACTCTTCGCTGCAGCGCTCCCTCACTTGGATCGGCATGGGCTTCTGGCTGCTGCTGATGCCGGGTCTGGGCACCATCGTGTTCGGCCTGGCTACCAACATGTCCGGTACTCAGGACAACGCCATGATGTACCTGATCACCGGTGTAGTAATTTCCGTGGTTTCTGTTGTTGCGGGCTCTGCGTGCATTCACGCAGGTCGCAAGAACTACCGCGACTACAAGGGCCGTTCTGGCCGCATCATCTAGTTGCTAGCTTCGGCTAGCGCTTAGCTGCTGGCTTTTGCTAGCTG